>JAAZLW010000157.1 GCA_012799135.1 Bacillota bacterium
AAAGGGCATAAGAAAGAAAAACACGATCAACAATGAGCCAATGATGTTCACGATAAGCTCACCTCGATTCCGTGTAGCCACCTTCATTTCACCCCTCCCTCAGTCTCCTGCTCACCGAGTAGTCGTATGAATGCCCGGCTAAAGAGCATGATCACAATCAGCAAGACAACGGCCATGGATGAAGCTAGTCCCACCATTCCACTTTGGTAGAATCCCGTACGGTAAACGTGCATCGATAGCAGTTCCGTTGCGTCTGCCGGTCCGCCTCCAGTCAGGGAGAAGACTACATCGAACATCTTAAGGGCGTCCATCGTCCGTAGGATGAGCACTATCAAGATGATTGGCCGCAAAAGAGGTAGAAACACATATTTTATCATCTGCCAAGCGTCGGCTCCGTCGACCAGTGCCGCCTCTATGGGGCTCTTAGGTATAGCGCTGAAACCTGCCAATAAGACCAATGCTACGAAGGGGGTCCATTGCCATACATCTACTAAAATGACGGATGGCAAGGCCATAGTATAGCTATACCAGTTCGGAGCAATGTTGCAAAATTTACCAAGAACATAGTTGACAACTCCATAGCTTGGGTTGAAGTAGAGCCTCCAGATAAGGCCTGCGATTGATGGTGTTACAGTCATCGGTATAATCAAGCAGGCCAAGAGGAACCCTCGGAAGGCCAAAGATGGTCGGGAAAGGAACCGGGCTATGGCAAAGCCCAAGATGAGCTCGATACATACAGCGCTTACGGTATAGATAGCAGTGACTCTGATCGAATGCAGGAATTGCCGATTCGTGAAGGCACTCGTGTAGTTCTTGAGCCCAACCCAAATTCTTTCCGACCAGGGATAGCCGAGTTCCCAGTAATTCATGCTGGTAATGGCCAGAAAGATCGTCGGGATGACGGTGATCAAGAACAGGACTATCACGCAGGGCCCGATCCAGGCATATACATTGGGCAGTTTCTCCAGTTTACGTATCAATTCATTCACCATCCAATGCAAGACGGGAGGAGACGCCAAAACGCCTCCTTCCCGCGTATTCTGTGTAGGTTTGTATCTTCGCTAGTGGTTACTTCTTGTAGTATCCTTTTGTCTCCATGAGTTCTCTGATCTCTTTGGCAGCTTGATCACACGCGGCCTGGGGAGTTGCCTGTCCCGTCAGGGCCAACGATCCTTGTAAACCGATGATTTCCCCGATCTTGGGCCACTCAGGTATCCTAGGCCGCCAATCAATATCGCGTTCTACCAGGCGATCTGCTAGATCGAGTGATTTTAGGATCTCTGGATAGTAGGGGTATTCCTCGATGAACTCAGGAGCTGTGAGAACCGATGTTCTCGTAACAACTCCACCTTTTTGCACATACTCCACCGATTTGGCTCGACTGGTCATGAACATGATAAACGCCCAAGCCGCATCTTTGTCGTTCGACTTGGAAGACAGAGCCAAGTTCCAACCGGCTACTGCTGCATAGGCGCCCTTAGGTCCCTCCAAAGGCGGCATGTAGCCTACCCGACCGGCTACCGCGGATTTCTCGGGATTCTCTATCCAAGGAGCAAGGGCAGTAGCGTCATACCACATAGCTGCCTTGCCCTGCATGAAGGAAGTGGTTGCCTCTTCATGAGAGAAATTCTCGATTCCCTTGGGAGCGTATTTCATTAGCTCACAGTAGTACTCCAGGGACTTAACACTCTCTGGAGAGTTGATCGCCGGCTCGTAAGTTCCAGGTTCAAAGACGTAACCACCAAAGGGATAAAGGAATTGGAACCAGGCATAGTCAATGTGATGACCTCTACGGCCTCTCATGGAAATCCCGAATAGATCTGATTCTTTACCATTGAAGAATTGGGCCGCGGCCAGTAAGTCGTCATATGTTTTGATCTGAGCGGGATCATAGCCGTATTTCTCAAAAAGATCCTTTCGGTAGGCAATAAAAGCTGACTCTCCAGCTGATGGAATTCCGTATACCTCGTCTTTATACACGCCCAATCCATTCCGGTATGCGGAGACAATATCTTCATAATCAAACCAATCGGGAGTAGCCACTGGATCCGCCAGGTAGGAATCAAGTGGGTCCACAACCCGCTTGGCGGCGTATTCGCCGATCCAGCACACATCCATCATCAGAACGTCATAGCGCCCTGTTCCCGCCGCGTGCTCGGTTAAGGTCTTGTCATGCAGGTAGATTTCTTCCATAACATCCCACTTTACCTTGATCCCAGTTAAAGATTCAAACTCATCGGCCATCTTCTGAAACGCCTCTGTCGATGGATGGGTGGCCATGGCAATCATGATCTCTGCACCAGCATGCTTTGTCTTTACAGAGTCTGCCCAAGAATCTAGTGTGCCTGCGGCACACACCCCAGCGATGAGCAAGAGAAGCATACCCACCAATGCCAATCTGACCAAGTGATTTCTCATTCAAAGCTCCTCTCCTTTCGGTAATCGAAGAAAACCCTGATTACGTTCCTGTGTTCCCTAGTGATCTTGCTTTGAGTCCGTGTTGCCACCTCCCTTCGCTAGTGTGATGGTGTGTACTCACTAGGCCTAGGTTTCTGGCATATCACTTTAGCTGTGTCTTGATGCCGTCCTATAACGACTCAACTAATATGATAATTCGCCAAATAATGAGCAATACCCTGCAAAGGGATTCACTAGACTGACGATTGGGGTCAATTGACTACACAAATGGAGTGTTCTTGGGACTGTAACGGTGTTTCTCGGGGCATGGGGAGCAGCCAAGATACCGCAGTTGATGCTGGA
>JAAZLW010000158.1 GCA_012799135.1 Bacillota bacterium
AACCTGAGAAACTAGACGCGATAATCGACTCTTACCTAGGGCTTCGTCACCCCCCAACGGCAATTTACGCAACAAGTGATTCTTTGGCACTGGCGGCCTATAAATCATTGACAAAGATGGGGATTAGGATCCCAAAAGATATGGCTTTAGTTGGCATGGATAATGATGATTGGACATCTGCACTTACTCCAGCACTTAGCGTGCTTGAGCAACCTGTAGCTGAGATGGCAAGGGTAGCAACCCAGAACCTACTCCGACGCCTTAATGGAGCTAATGACGGAGAACCATGGCAGCTTGTGTTGACTCCACGCCTTTTAGTCAGGGAGTCAAGTGAAGAAATAGCAGTAGAAAGGAGTGAGCACTACCGATCGGTTAGCAGAAGTGAATCAGAGTCTTTGAAGCGTTAGTACTTGAGACAAACCAAAGGGAGGGCTTTATCCATGAAACGTTGGAGTATATGGCTTCTCGTGGCCGCAATGGCTGTAATGGGACTTAGCACTATTGCCAATGCTGAGACTGTACTGAAAGTATGGGCTCATCATCACCCACCGCGGGTTGAAAAGACACAAGCTCTTTTGGATGAATTCGAACAGCTAAACCCCGGTATTAAGATCGAGTTTACAACAATGCCTTACGATGCCTACTGGAACAAGCTTCTACCTTCCATGGCAGCCGGAACGGGCCCGGATGTCTTGCACGTTCATGGTTCTTGGACCACGAAATTCGTGGACGCAAAAGTCTGGGAGCCAGTGCCGGAGGCGGTACTTAACGAGGTTCAAATTGGCGAATGGTATGAGGGCGTAGCCAATGCCTACAAGCGCAATGGTAAGTATTATGGTTTGCCATACGCATCCAACACTTGGGCGCTTTACTATAACAAAGACCTATTCGCAGAGGCGGGGCTTGATCCTGAGGCACCACCAGTAACGTGGACAGATCTTATCACCTATGGTAAGAAGCTGACCAAATTCGACAATGGCAAAATGGTGCAAAGCGGTTTTGGCCTCAAAACCAAGGGTACTCACTCGATGCTGGATTACTTTGCTATTCTAAACCAGATGGGTGGGACCGTTCTGGATGAAAATGGTCGGCCTGCCCTTGATACACCAGTAGCCAAGGAAGCCTTAGGCTTCTACGTATCCCTTGTTAAAGAGCATAGACTAAATGATCCGGACTTCCTCCCGGGTGATGAAGGATTTGCCCAGGGCAAGACTGCAATGCACACCGCTGGTTCCTGGTTCGGTGATCAGATGGATCTGCAGTATCCTGACCTTAACTATGGTGTTGCGTTGATGCCACGAGTTGAGGGTGGCTTGCCTCTAACCTGTGACATCGGTTCTTGGGGTTGGTCTGTATCAGCTCGTTCGAAGAACAAGGATGCAGCTATGCGCCTTTTCACATTCCTGCAGACAAAAGATGCTCATGTGGCCTTGTTTGGAGTAGAGGGTATGCCGGCGCGGGCGGATGTTGTAGCTGATCCGAGAATTCAGCAGTTGGTAGCAGGGAAACCCGAACTGGATGCCTTTATGCAGGGGGCCGAGTATTCCATGTTTATCGGTGATACAATTGATTGGCCCAAATTCGAAGCGGCAATCACCGCCCGGCTGGAAAGCATTTTCTATGACAATGTTAGTGTCGATGCAGCTGCAACTGCTATGCAGAAAGATGCTGAGAAGATCATCAAGCGCTAGTAGCTAGCTTAATGGTGGCTAG
>JAAZLW010000159.1 GCA_012799135.1 Bacillota bacterium
TTGGGTAGCCATGGGAGAGAAGGTATTTAGTGAGCTATACAGGAACTTGCCTTCAGGACCAAATCGAGCCACAACTTCTTCTATTTCACAGGCATTGGTCAAGTTACAGCGGCCCTTGCCGGTAATCATTAGCTTCTTGCCCAAGACCCGATTCTTCTCCAATAAAAGTACCTGGGCGCCTGCCCGGGCAGCGGTTCCGGCTGCCATCATCCCGGCTGCTCCACCGCCGATGACAATGACTTTGCTCATCAACTCACCCTACTTTCCACTATTTGCAGCTGCCTTCGCTTTGGCGACAAAGGCATGCAAGTTTCTTACTTCCCCGGGCGTAAGCTGGCGATACTCACCTTGGCCTAAGCCCTCCAGATCCAGCGGCCCCATCCGAAACCGCTTTAAGGAGATCACAGGATGCCCAATGGCATCACACATGCGTCTGATCTGTCGATTCTTTCCTTCATGAATCTCCAACACCATCAATGCTGTATCACCCAGTTCTTCCACCAGTCTGGCTCTGGCAGGAGCTGTCCAACCATCCGAAAGTTTAACTCCTTGACATAAACGTTTCAGTGTCCTCTGGTTGGGCAATCCTTCCACTTGGACTAAGTAGCTTTTCCGCACCTGATACCGGGGATGGCTGAAAACCAATGCTGTATCTCCATCATTGGTCAAAAATACCAGACCTTCGCTATCGTAGTCCAAGCGTCCTACGGGATAGACCCGTTCCTTAATTCCCGGCAAGAACTCGAGAACCGTAGGGCGTCCCCGGGGATCGTGGCAGGAAGAGATAACACCCCGGGGCTTATTCAGAAGATAGTAGACTTTGCTCGGGGTACGTTTGATTGGTCTTCCATTCACTCGAATTCTATCGACAGCCGGATCGACCTTTACCCCTAAGGTACGGACGATCTTGCCATTTGCTTCCACGCGGCCGGCTAGAATCAGCTCTTCACTGGCCCGTCGTGAAGCAACACCGGCGTGAGCTAAAACCTTTTGCAATCGTTCTTTGCCCATGCTCACCACCCTTCCCTAACCGAGGCTTACCTTTTCCTCTGGGTAGCGATATCGCCCCGAATAGCTTCTTTGCCCCAGTGCTAAGGCCAAAGTCATCGGGCCTATCCTACCACAGAACATGGTTACCATGATCAATACCTTGCCCACAGGGCTCAAGTTAGGGGTTAGCCCAACAGATAACCCAACCGTACCAAAGGCCGATACCACCTCAAATAGCGTCACCATGAGACTCTGACCTTCAGTCATAAGCAAAATACCGGTAATCAAAAAAATGAGTACCGAAGAGAGAGTAATGATTGCCACCGCCTTGCCAAAATCTCCCGCAGGGAGACGGCGATGGGAAAGATTAACGTCTGGGTCTCCCTTAACTGCACTAAGCAGACCAGCCCAAATCACAGCCATGGTAGTGGTCTTGACACCTCCGCCGGTTGATCCCGGTGATGCTCCGACAAACATCAGTCCCATCAATATGAACAACGTGGCGGATGAGAGAGCTTGTGTGGACAGGGTGTTGAAACCAGCAGTGCGGGGGGTAACCGCGGTAAAAAAGCTCGCCATGATTCTCCCGCTTATTGAAAGGCCGCCCAGTGTCTCAGGATTATGCCATTCCAAAAGCCCCACAACTACCCAGCCCGTGAGGATTAGCAGTAGCGTCATTTTCAGCACAGTTTTCGTATGCAGACTAAGGTGTCGCCATGACCTTTCTTCATAGATATCCACCATCACCCCGAAACCCAGTCCTCCGGTGATGATCAACAAGGCCACCGTCAGGTTGATCGGGAAGTTCGTCACATACTGTGATAGGCTGTTGCCGGTGATATCAAATCCGGCATTGCCAAAGGCCGAGATAGAATGGAAAATAGCGTAATACAGAGCCTTTTGCCAGGGCATTTCTTGCATAAAACAGACCCATAGCGAGAGGGCACCTAAGCACTGGATAGCCAGTGTAAAAGCCAGACAATAACGAACTAATCGTACCATGCCGGCGATATAGCCTTGATTGAGATCCTCCTTTAGGAAAAGCCGACCCCTAAGGGAGATGCGGCGGCCCGTGAGCAATGCAAATAAGGTGGACATGGTCATAATGCCCAGGGCACCGATTTGGATTAGTACCATTACTACTACCTGACCGAACAGAGACAGATCACTGCCCGTATTGACCACGGTCAAACCTGTTACACACACTCCGGATGTGGACGTAAACAAGGCATCCAAAAAGCCCATACTCTCTCCCCTTACCGTAGCAGCGGGAAGGGCAAGCAACAAGGCTCCCAAAAAAATAACCCCTGTATATCCCAAGACCAGGAACTGGGCTGGAGATAGCCGGGGCCCCACTGATGTTCTGGACAGAAAGGGAGCCATCTTTATCCGAGGCAGCATTTGTTTCAAGCCTTCTTCCCAAGAATGATGCACTAGAGGCTACCTATTTGGGCCAAGTATACTACACCAAAGATGATGGTGTCAAACAACTCACGCAGCCTGCCAGAGCTGAAATACTCTGCTGACCTTTACTCTTAAGGTCAACGACCCAAGCCTATGTTCACCTTTCCCTGGGCACATCCTAATGACTTATCAGAAGGCTCTGCAAACGCCTGGAGAAACTGACGAGGAGACCGAGCCAATTCCGGGCTAGAACCCCTTCACCGGTTAACATTGGTGTCTCTGCCAGTAGTTGATCATTATACTTTACACAGAGAATGCCTACAGGTGCCCACTGCTCCACCGGTGCAGTAATCTCGGAGCAAACAGTATAATCGAGCTCTATAGCCTCCCTTTGAGACCTCGGAACTGTGATCCATATATCCTGGGCACTGATTATTGAGACGGCACTTGCCAGTCCTCCAACAACACCGATACTACCTAGAGCCTGGCCTCTCTGAGCTACCATAATGTTCTCATACTCCTCTAGACCATAGGTCAAAAGGGCCGTAGCATCTTCCCATAGGCGCGGAGCATCAAGAAGCACCACAATCACCTGCCGACCGTGCCGGGTAGCAGAGGCCACCAAACAGCGACCGGCAGCCAAGGTATAGCCTGTCTTGACACCATCGGCACCCTCAAACTCCCATAGTAGCCGATTCTTGTTGTAGATGGGACAGTGGGCGGCCTTCACCGGATCAGGGATCTCCGCTTGGTTGGAAGCCACCAGAGTGGCAAACTTCGGTATGGACAAAGCATAACGAGCCAGCAACGCCAGATCATGTGCAGTGGAGTAATGCTCCTCATCCGGCAGACCATGAGGGTTGGTGAAATTGGTGTTCGAAGCTCCCAGCAGTCCAGCCTGCTTGTTCATGAAAGCCATGAATCCATCCATACTGCCGCCGATATGTTCTGCCAAAGCCACTGCCGCATCATTACCCGACAGCAGCATTAGGCCATAGAGCAGATCTCGAACTCGGTAAGTAGTGCCTGCGCGCAAGTACATGGAGGAACCCGGCGTACGGGCGGCCTCTTGGCTGATCACCACTGGCTGATCGAGGTCGCTATGCTCCAGTACTAGTATTGCGGTCATGATCTTGGTCAAGCTGGCCATCGGTCTTTTCCAGTCGGGATTCTTGGTCCAAAGCACCTGTCCCGTCTGTTGATCCATGACAACTGCCGCACTAGCGGACACATTCAGCTTTGTTGCGGCTCCTACAGCCTCTGTAAAGCAGCAAACTAAAAGGGCCACAGCTAGAAGCCCTTTCTTCATGTTGGACCCTTGCCCTTGAAAAACCATGTTTGCTCATCCCTCTGAACAGCGTTTATGAGGGATCATTGTCTCCCCCACCATCATACACCCAAGCCGGCTTATTTGGATACTGTTTCCGACTTACTATTCCCTGTAGCTGCTCCAGGACTTTCGGAGCAAGGTCGAGTAAGCGGTCATAGATTGCATTGCCTTCCACCGGCATTAGGCGCACCTCATCCTGCCGCACTACCAGAAAAGCTACCGGATTAACGGAGATACCCGCTCCACTGCCACCGCCAAAAGGACGAGCTGTGGCTGTTGAGGATGCGTCTTTGGTCTTTTCATCAGAAAAAGGCTGATCGGTACCTCCTGCCGCGAAACCGAATGAAACCCGAGAAACAGGTAGAATCACCGCCCCGTCCGGGGTTTCCACCGGATCGCCCAGGATAGTGTTTACATCAACCATCTCCCGAAGACTATCCATGACAGTATGCATGAGGCCCTCGATTGGGTGATCAGATCCATTAGCCAAGAGGACTCACTCCCTTCTTAGTGAACTATTGGGTTTTTCCATCGAAAGCTTTGACAATGCTGAACCGCAGAAAATTAGTGACACCCGTGATGATAATATGACCGGCATTAACCCGTAATATGCAGTCGATGGCCATATCTACCTGCCGCGCGCTATAGTTAGGTGAAACCTGCCAACGGATCTTGTTTGAATCCAAATGGACTCTTTGCTGAAGCCACGAGAAGCCGGCTGCCTTGAGTCCGCTGAGAGCCCCTACTGCGACTGCAGTAGCCGCGGCGTCCCCTAGCCCAATTCTGGTATACCAATGCAGTCTTTCAAAATGGCGGGTAAAGGGGTACACAAGCGCTGCCAAATATCCTAAGATTGGCTGTCCCAATGGCATGCGGCAACTGCCTGGCGACTTTCCATAGGCGAAGATGTACAAGGCATCAAATACGGCCTGATAGCGACCCTCGATGGCCCCAATCGTCTTGATCTCTTGCACAAGTCGCCGCCAACCCATGGCCTTATGGGGCAAACTGCCAGTGCCATCACTGCCATGGCTAGCCTCAACCTCATCTCTGGCATGCTTGTGGTTATCCAGGGAGCTGCGGGCCGCGAAAAGTACCGGAACCTGAAGTCTCACCAAGCGCATACCCAGCCAGACTATTTCCACATGAAGATCGTCATCGCCCTGGAGCAACCGATAACGGAGGATTATCCGAAAAGGCGTAAACAGGATAATAGCTACCAAGACGACAAAAGCCAAACCTGTATAGAGGTACATGGGCCTCACCTGGTTTAGCTTTTCTCAATTCATGCTGGTCTACTACGCAGTAGTCCGGGTTTTTGGTAGTGGAGGTAGGTCTGTCAAGTCGGGCAGTCCAAAACACTCTAGGAAGCGCTGAGTAGTGCCGAGCAAAATGGGTCGCCCAGGGGCGTCTTGCCGCCCCCGCTCTTCGATCAGTTCTCGTTCTAAGAGCGTATTTACAGCGGAATCAGATCTTACTCCCCGGATATCCTCGATTTCCACCTTAGTCACCGGCTGGCGATAGGCAACTATAGCTAATGTCTCCAAGGCAGCTTGGGATAGGCCACTAGCCACCTGTGGTCGCTGAAAGGCCTCAAGATAGGGTGCTAATGCGGGCTTCGTGGTGAGCTGATAGCCACCGCCTACGAACAAGAGTTGGATACCATGGCGTAAATCTTCATATTCCCGCTTCAACTCTTCCAAGAGAAGCTCTGTTCCCTCTTCATCCCAGCCTATGGCTGCCGCCAGGTTTTTGAGGGGAACCGGATTAGCGGCTGCGAAAATTATCGCTTCCAAGACTGCCTTGGCCTTCTGTGGGGACATGTTCCAGCTCCTTTTGAAACGTAATAACTATCGGTGTACAGAGATCAGCTTGACGAACAACAATGATCCCCTGGCGGACCAATTCCAGTACTGCCAAGAATGTATAGACTATGTCTACCTTGGTCGGCTGCATCCCCACAAGGTCATTGAACAATACCCGTGAGTATCTCTGTACCAGAACGGCTACTTCCCCAATCTTTGCACCTAGGTCGATCTCCCGCCGCTTGATTTCCTGAACCGTCTTGCGGGCCTGCCAATTGATCAAGGCACTAGCTAAAGCTGCCACCAAATCCTGCACTGTTGCTTCACCGGCGGGGTTGGTGTAAAGGACCGGTCCCTGCTCCCCCAAACAGGGAAACGGCCTGGGCAGAACACGCTGCCGAGCCTGCGCCAGGGTAGCCAGGCACCCGGCAGCTTCACGAAACTGGCGATAGACCAGAAGTCGTTGAACCAGCTGATCCCTGCTGTATATTTCATCCTGGTCATCTCTTTTGTCTTCGGCCTCGGTATCGGGCAGAAGAGCCCCTGCCTTGATCTGGAGCAGTGTCGCTGCCATCACCAGAAAATCTCCGGCCACTTCTAGGTCGTGTTCCTGCATAGTGGCCAGATAGTCAAGATATTGCTGGGTTATGCTTGAAATCTCAATATCACAAATATCCAGCTTTTCCTGCTCCAGAAGGTGCAAGAGCAGCTCTAATGGACCCTCAAAGATGTCTAGGTGCACACGATAGCTCATGGATACTGACCTCCGGTGGGCGCAGCTCTGCCGCTGCGCCAGCCAGAACTGCTCTACCCATATCCCCCGATTCCTTTACTCATCACTATATCGCTATGAGCTGTACCACGGTTAGATTGTTGGGAAGATAGAGATGAGGCGACCCAAGAAGGAAACGATAGGTGACATGAGTCGACCGGCAATACCGGTAAAAAGCAGCACAAGCAACAGAACCGGTCCATAGATCTCCAGCCGTTGAAAAATTATCCCATACCGAGCCGGCATCAGTCCCGCCAATATCTTCGAACCATCTAATGGGGGTATCGGGATAAGATTGAAAGCAGCCAGACCCAGGTTAATCGCAATATTCAATAGGATAAACTGATGCAGAACCATACCGACTCGCAAGGGAAACAGTGAAGGCAAAAAACCGAGGGTCAAACGAAAAACCCAGGCACTGACCACATTGGCCAGAGGGCCGGCCAAACCCACCAGCATCATTCCCCTTCGCCGATCTTTGAAGTAATGGGGGTTGACAATCACCGGTCTAGCCCAGCCAAAACGAAACAGTACTAGCATCAAAGCACCTAAAGGATCAAGATGGGCCATGGGATTTAGAGTCAGTCTCCCTTGGTACTTTGGTGTCGGATCTCCCAATCGATATGCCATCATCCCGTGGGAAAACTCATGTACAGAAATGGCAAAAAGTATGGCTGGCACCATCAGGATTATCTGTTGGATACTCACTTATCATCTACCCCTCCCTGACCGCCAAGGACAACCGTCCCCTGTGAGACATTGCCGGATTATGTCAGCTTCCCTGCTACGGCTTGATGCGAAACTGCCAATCGGGGAGGTACACGATCTAAGCGTATTAAATCCCCATAGGTTTCTCTTTCCACTATAACCTCACTGGTACCGTGGTAAACCGTGACCATGGCCGGCCGTGGAAGGTGATTATAATTGCTGGCCATGGAATAATTATAGGCACCGGTGGCGAATACTGCCAAAATGTCCCCAGGCTCCACTGGTGGTAGCATAATCTCCTTAATCAACATATCACCGGATTCACAGCACTTCCCCGCGATAGTGACCAGCTCAGTAGGTGTTTGTGATGCTTTGTTAGCCAGACAGGCTTCATAGACCGCCTGATAGAGAGTAACCCGGGGGTTGTCCGCCATACCGCCGTCAACAGCCACATACCGCCTGATATTGGCAATATCCTTAATGGAACCTACCGTGTAAAGGGTTGTGCCCGCTTCCCCCACCATAGACCGCCCTGGTTCTACCATGATCTTAGGAACCGGGAATCCAGCCTTGGCACAAGCGGCGTTAACAGCCTCACTAAGTACTTGTGCATACTCCCAGGGAGTTGGTGGACAATCACCGCTGTGGTAGCGAATCCCTAATCCACCCCCTAAGTCAAGTTCCCTTAGTTCAAGACCCAGTGTATCCTTTAGAGCTGCCAGAAATTCAACCATGATTGCGGCAGCGGCAGCAAAAGATTCCAGACCAAAGATCTGAGAACCTATGTGGCAGTGCAGACCCCAAAGGCGCACATTCGGCATTTCCTCAGCATATTCGATGGCCTTGAGCGTTTCGGGTGCACCTAAGGGGAATCCAAATTTGGAGTCAAATTGTCCTGTTTGAATATAGGAATGTGTGTGAGCCTCTACTCCCGGAGTAATCCGGATCAAAATATCGGCAACAAGGTCCAGCGAGGCGGCAAGCTTTTGCAGTAGCTTAAGCTCACATAAATTGTCGACGACTATGCGACCTACACCATGCTCCAGGGCGAGGGTTAATTCCTGCACGGATTTGTTGTTGCCATGGAAGTAGATCCTCTCGGTGGGAAAAGCAGCGGCCAAAGCCGTATATAATTCGCCTCCGGAAACTACATCTAAAGCCAGTGCCTCCTCATCCATGATTCGACAAATGGCCGTTGTTAGCAATGCCTTGCCGGCATAAATGATCTCACTACCTGGTAGATATTGGGTAAAAGCCTGGTGGTATTCACTGGCTCTCTGACGCAGTGCGGCTTCGTCAAGGACATAAAGGGGTGTCCCATAGCGCTGGGCCAGCTCAACTGTATCGCAGCCACCGATCACAAGATGCCCTTTTTCATCGATGGCCATGGTTCCCCGCAGCAACATCCTCCAGCCCCCTCATTCTCCCAAGCACGGTAGCAATTATGTCTTATAATAACATAGTCACTGCCACCGGTCAATCGGAATCAGGGGGTGTCACAGGGCTATGAGGCATTGTGTGGCTCCCGCTCAATGGCCGGTTTGGCCTCCCAACGTCCACAGCGGGAGCCCCAACGGGCGATGTTCTCATCCTCCAGAAGAATATTAACGATTTCACAGCGGTTGGCACAGACAGGGCATTCGAAACTAGTCACCTTGTAGTTTGCTTCACTGGTGGCGAATCCCCGGAAACTGGTCTGGTGCCTACTTCGCTCGATATAATCTTTGGCCAGTAGGGCAGCCCCCAAAGCGCCCATCACATCAAAGGCCAACGGTACTATTACACGACAGCCCAGCTCATCCTCTAAGGCTTTGCACATACCGCGATTGGCAGCCACTCCACCCTGGAAAAGTACTGTCGGGCGAATATCCTTGCCCTTACCTACGTTATTCAAATAGTTGCGTACCATGGCCGCACACAGACCCGCAAGAATATCGGCAACGCTATGTCCCATCTGCTGTTTGTGGATCATATCCGATTCGGCAAATACTGTACAACGGCCGGCAATCCTCACAGGGTTTTGGGCTTGAAGCGCGATTTCACCGAAGTCGGCGATTGGGATCCCCAGCCTAGCAGCCTGTTGATCCAGAAACGAACCAGTACCTGCTGCGCACACGGTGTTCATGGCAAAATCGGTAACCACGCCTTCCCGCAAGATGATAATCTTGGAATCCTGGCCGCCAATCTCAATGACTGTCTGCACATCCGGATGAAAATGCGTAGCTGCTACGGCATGAGCGGTAATCTCGTTCTTAACGATATCTGCACCGGTTATGGCTGCCGCCAGCTGGCGGCCACTGCCAGTAGTGCCCACTGCCTCAACTTCCAGATCGGGCAGACTACTTTGGATGGCAGCAAGCCCCGCCTGTACAGCCGGAATAGGTCGCCCCTGGGTGCGCAAGTATTCTCTACAGCGAATCTCGCCATCGCCATCGATGACAATCAGGTTGGTGCTTACCGATCCGACATCAATTCCCAAATAGACGCCCTCACTGCTTGGCAATGGGTAACCCCTCTTCTACGCTCATTATTGTCCGTCGCAAGTGACACTCACAGAAGTCAAACTACTATTCTGCTTACCAGCGGTCTCCTTGCGGGCCCGAGCTCGACGACGACTGAGCAAAAGGTCGACAAAGGCTTCGACCCTAGTATGAACACCGGCTGCGGCCGAATGCTCGTCGACCACCATGGTCAGAATTGGTACTTGATAATCATCACTTACCAAA
>JAAZLW010000334.1 GCA_012799135.1 Bacillota bacterium
CTTTTCTCTTGTCCGGATTGTCAACACAGGTTTTACCTGATTCGTACCCAGTTTCCAAACAGCGGTAAAAAAGAGTCCGGCCGGGACACCAAATTTAGGGAAAATTATCATTTCACACGTGGGGAATCGGATGTTGAATAAAATACCGGTTTGAATTGGCCTCGCCGTCCCGTAAATGGGATCGCTAAATACGAAGCGGTTGAACCTAAACATTGTGGGCTGCAGGTGAACTTTACCTACAGAGGGTAGGCAAGCTTGTCAATTCTTTGTATGAAAGCCAAAGAACCCCAGTTAAAGCGAATTAGGCGAAGTCCAAGTACAGTAATGCTCGTGTCGAAGGCCCCCTTACGCCTCCTCACCAAATGTTTGACCAAACTTGGTTTGTTGCAAGCGGCCATACCTACAAAAAACGCAAAGAACAAGGCTAACACAATTAGAAGTAGAAATTGGCGGTAATGTTCAAGTTTTTTTATCCGGCAATCTTTCCAACTGAGATTAGATTTCATGGTGCGGAAGTCTTCTTCAATGGTGAAACGCAATGTGTAGAGCTTGATAATGGCCTTAGCCCCGCGTTGCAGCGAACTGGCCAGAAACCACGGATCAAGATTCTTTTCAATTACAGGCCGTGTTGCCACTAAACGGCGTACGGTGATAGCGCTGTTTTTCCGGTATTTGATAGAGCGAAATTCTTTCACTTCGCCCTTTTTAAGCGCAATATCTCCGATTAAGAGTTGCTCATGGCCGGTGTTGATGTGCACATTGTATTTTACCCGGATGACATAATGCCAACCTAGATCTTGTATGTGCCGGAATAATCCCGTCCGGGCAAATCCCCGGTCAGCCAGAATTACCACAGTTTGCTTCTTTCGGAGAAACGGGGCAACTAATGTTTCCAGTTCCGTTAAAAAAGTCTCTTCAACACGATTTTGGCTAAGAAATGCCCCGAACTCGCCTTTTTCAAAGGCCCAGATCAATATGGGGATGCCTCTGCCGCGAACAACGACACTGGCGGCCAAGACTTGCCACTTTTCGCGTTTTTCACAGAAACTCCAATCAAAGGCGATGGGTATTGTCTTCCAATGGCGAATTTTTCTTAGGACAAATCGTGTAATGTTGGCATAAACAACTTTACGATCGATTCTCTCATTACCCAGGAAACGATTAATACGTTTCAAAGTGTGGTCAACGGCTACCCCTGTCCTGTAGGTCATTTCTCTTGCTATCTCGTTGAGAATGGCTGATTTACACTGTATAAATGCGGTCAAGATGGCGTTTAAAGTTTTAATTTGGGATTTTCTAAAACCGTTGCAAAGGCGGTGGATCCATGTTAAACTATTCATGAGAAGAAACCCTCCATCTTGGCACGTGGCCAGGTTTTTTGGTTCTAAGGGTTTCTTCTTTTTTTCATTTAACAACTCCTGCCTGGAAAATATTTACAGAATAGCAAGTTTCGCGCCAATCGCGGCAATAGTCTGACAAAAGATTCAAAATGTTCAAACTAAAACTGGGTACGAATCAGTATTCTTGTAGGAGCAAATTGCGTTGTCGCCCTTTTTGGCAAAAAGTTA
>JAAZLW010000361.1 GCA_012799135.1 Bacillota bacterium
ATGCGGAACAAACCACAGGAGATAGGCCTTGTGCTCTTGCATCCGACAGCATTGAATTCAGTTGCTCTATGGCACGCCTATCGAATTGCAGACCATTGGAAAGACTTTTCAATATGGGTTTGTATGCTTTAGCTGGCCCAGAAAGGTTTGGTTTCCTTTAATTTATTCATTTAGCATATCCTCCCTTGCTAACTGCCTTCATAAAGTGCAGTGTAGGCTAAGGGATATATTTGGAATCGGATACCAAGAAAAGATAGGTTGTTATTAGGTCAGAAACGGAGCTAAGCTCCAAACCGCTTTATCAACAAATTACTATGAAGGGAAAAAAGGTATGAAAACTCGTATTTTTTCAATCATGGATACAACAAAGAAGAAGACCGGAGTGGTTGTCCTCTGCATCGTGCTTATTGCTATAATAGGAGTTGGAACAGCATTTGCCGCTAAGGTAGCTTCTCCAAAAGAAGCAACGGCTATGAACACCGGAACCGATGAGGCAAATCAGCCAGTGGAAAAATTTAACATCAAAGAGATATTAAATATGGGTAATTACTCTAAATTTTTGAAGGTTGAAAATGATACTGTAAAGTATTATTATGATGACCACTGGGTACGTGTCCTATATGATGAGAATAACCAAGATGCTAAGATGATAAATGAAAATGCCAAGTCAATTCTTTATCTTAATGCTGTGGAAGACAAAGATGTCTTGGACAAAGGAGCACCTATTTATCTTAAAACAGTAAGGAACAAAGACACTAAAAAAATAGAAAAATTGGTTGAAATGTCCGAAGATGAGGCGTGGGATATATTAAATGGTGCTGATGATAGTACTGTTTGTATGTCGAGAACTCCATTTGATAAAAATTAACGATTAAATTTACATTACGAAATATAACTGCTTCCTGAAATCAGCGGAGTATTTTCTAACGAAGATACTCCGCTTTTTCTATGCCCTTTTTTAGGGACTCAAAATAAAAAGTATGTTCAGAATCTTCAGTTTTGAGAAGGTCCTTAAAAGTTCAAATGCAAAGCTAGCGGCCAGTTCTCGGAGGCGGGGACCATTCTACAAAATTCGGAGCCAATCGCGCCTCACGTAGAGGATTCTTTCGACGTCAACGACTTTTGACTTCTCATCGATGGTGAAGAAAGCAATGTAGTTCTTCACTACTAGCTTGCGATAACCCATTGACGCCAACCGTTCGTCCGTAACGGGAGGGCATTTTTGTGGCATGTCCGCCAAACCCGCGATGGCTTTTTCAATAACGTCTATCATCTTCGTCGCGGTCATTGGGGCCGACAGTTGCGCGGAAATATAGCGGATGATATCGCGAAGGTCGCTTTCGGCGGGTTCCGATACATCCACCCTATATCTTGCCATCGGCTATCTCCTGCCGGATGTCGCGCATGACATCCGCGAGCGGACGTTTCCGACCCTCTTTTACCGCAGCCCTGCCCTCGTCAAGCAAACGGTACAATTCGAGTTTACCATTGAGCATCTCATAGGTCTCAATGCTCATAACAACCAAGTCCCCCTGACCATTCTTAGTAATGAATACAGGCTCGCGGTTTTCGTGGCAAAACTTGGATATCCCATTATAGTTGTTTCTCAAATCCGTGCTGGACTTTATATTCGGCATATGATCACGCCCCTTTCATTCTAAAGATATTATACACGAATTTCTTTAGGTTGACGCATAATTTCCAGATATTCTTCCAGACATTGGCCATTCTCTGTGATTGCTTTCGCCGCATCTATGCCCACATATCTGAAATGCCAAGGCTCATAAAATACACCAGTGATATCTATTTTATCCTTTGGATACCGAAGTATGAAACCGTATTCGCTACAATGTTCAATAAGCCATTTTACTTCCGCTGTATTGGCTTGTGCTTCATCAAGATGCTGATAGCTTAACGAGACAATATCAACAGCCAGACCTAGATTGTGTTCGCTCGTTCCCGGATAAGCTACGACTTTACGTGCTTCAATGTCTGCTTGTTCACGGCTCAGCCCTTTTGACATTTGTTTATTAACCTGATTATCGAATAGCTTTTGTTGATATTCAAGCGATCTGTATGCGGAACAAACCACAGGAGATAGGCCTTGTGCTCTTGCATCCGACAGCATTGAATTCAGTTGCTCTATGGCACGCCTATCGAATTGCAGACCATTG
>JAAZLW010000160.1 GCA_012799135.1 Bacillota bacterium
CCATCTTAAGGTAGAACCGTTCCACCGCCTGTAACTTCTGCCAGTCGTTTTTGTCAAATCCAATTGGAATGAGAAATTGAACTGCCGTTTGAACAGCAAACTCAATTAGCTCATCAACGAGTGTCTTCCTCTCTTTCTGCCTAGGAGATTCAGCCTCAGTCACCATATCCTTACCATCTATACGAGAATATGCCGTAAGAACTTTGAGAGCAGCAGCATAGCCTGCCATCTGTAAGTCAGCATCAGTATACATTCCTTCAGATCCTTGGGCCCGCACTCTTTCATCCAGCCCGATCAGGGAATCAATCTGTTCTTTTACTGCCTCTTCAATTTCCCACCCCAGATCATCTCGAAAGGTCTCCAGTTCCTGATGCCTTTTGCGCAGAACCAAAATAACTGTACCAGTAACATTTGCTCCTCTACGTAATGCAGAATCTGTTTCGGTCACGACATACCAAGCTGCTGTAACCTGAAGCCCACTTGCCCAAATGATGTTGGCCATGTCTGCCCAGATAGCACCACTTTGGTGGGTAAACATCATAATCTGGATTCCATTATCAGGCATCTTCTCTGCCATCTTCCGGTAGGAAGCGATCATACCTCTACGAAAACCTTCATCCTCCCCTTTTATTGCGATTGAGCGCCTGCTGTCCCAAACCCAGTGTGCAAATTCCTCCGGTGGATTCTTCCTTAGCCAGGCAATGAAAAATTCGGTAATTTCTTCATATTTAACTGCATCGCCATAGGGCGGATCAGTCACATAAATGTCATTCTCAACTTCAATGTTTTCAGCAGCACTCGTAACAACGCTGACAGAACCACTGATGTGGTTAACAGACTTGTTTACCCTGTTCAAATAGTGTATTAAATCCAGAAGACCCCTTGAACCATAATTGTACAAGGTGTTAAGTGCTTGATTTGAGAAAACATTCTGCAAGCCACCTTTTCTTCCATCATTATGCCAAGAACAGAGTTTGGACTGTAAATTCAACATAGCTGGAAACATAACTGTAAATTCAGGATAATCACATATATGTTTGTTAATAATGCCCAGCATGTGCAACTGCCTCGGATTAAACAAATGGTGCCAATGCGTCCAGCCTCGTTCGCGAATGGGCTGATCCGTATTATAGCCTCTCTCTATAACTATGTCAGGGATGTACCCTTTTGCCTGCCAGTCAACTAAATGATCACTCACGAATCTTATGACCCTTTTTTCTCTCTCCAAATCGTCATCAGTCGCGGATCGATACTCATACTCCAATTGCGAGCCATTAGGGTTATGCCTCATCCATTGAATACAATAGAGCCTCTCTTGAAAAACATCCTCGGGACGAGGTACAAAATCCGTCTTCTCCCATAAACGTAAGCGATTCTTATTATCGCCACCTTCTCTATAGTCACCCCTTATAGCCTTTATGCTAACGCGGTGTACATTCACGCCATCAGGTGAGTGAACAACATCCCCATCTTGCACGGTACCAACCTTGCATTCCTCCAACTCCCTGGATGAAGTAGCTTGTAAGACCTCAATTGCATACCGCTTTTGAATTGGATCTGGACGAAGTCTTAGGATGATTCCTCGTGTCTTATTTACCACAAAATTAGGTAACAAAGGTACCAACCATCCAGATACAGGACACTTAACTTCTACACAATAAAGAAAAGCTTTAGCTCTCCAGCCATTACCATCTTCTTCAACACCCAGTTCATCAACCTCATCTTGAATCTGGGCTGATAACTTCTCCTGAATTTCTGTTATTTCCGTAAGCTTTTCGGGAGAAGCACCAACTAGGTTAAAAGCCCCCCAAGTGAGTAAACATGCGATCGGATTGAGGTCGGAAGCAAATACGTCGCAACCAAGCCGAGCAGCCTCAAACGGTATCTGCCCGGAACCACTAAAAACATCCGCTACTTTTGGGCGTCTACCGAAACGTGCAATTCCCATCTCTTTAACAAGCTCGGGAAAGGAAGTGGCAGAGGTGCCTAAGTGATCATTTACTGCTGACCATATGTGACTATACAGAGAATCGTCTATTTCTTCGGCGCGCTTGGCCACGCGCACTTGTTCGTTAAAAGGAAGAACTAGATATTCTCCAACAGCGTCTTGCTTTGAAGCCGGCAACTTCTGCTCTATACGTTTACGCATGGACTCATAATCCATCCCCATCAGCATTTCAAAAATCTCAAGATCCTTCAGATGATCATCTGTCGCAGGCAATAATGAGGCGAGTATGCACGCCTTGTTAAGAACCAGTGGTTTACGTCCCTTCCAGTAACTACCTAGTACTGTAAGTGTTTTACCCGAGCCAGCCATTTGCTCCTTGTAGCTCTCGGCTGACAACTTTTGCACTGGAAAAAGGTGTTCAATCAGCGAAGGTTCATCCTTCCACTCAAACGGTGCA
>JAAZLW010000161.1 GCA_012799135.1 Bacillota bacterium
ATCTGGCCTTTCCGTATTGAATACCAACGGAGACAGGGTGAAGGGGGTGTCCTCGACTGACGCACTTCATCGATCAATCCATCAGTGGCCAGGCCCTTGATATATACACAAGCCACACTGGTCTGGGTCAGACTGCCAATGGTCAGGATCTTGACATGTAAGTGAGGAGTCCTGATCCGCCTTCGTAGCAGAGAAAGGTTGACCTGCAAGCTCTCAATAAAGCCTTCATGTGGGCCTCGAATTACCGGTTCCGATGAGGGCTCATCGATCCCTCTGGATCGCCATCCTTGGGATTCGATCACGAACGCTTGAGCCTGCCCTTGGACTAAAAGACCAGTATTTCCTATAGGAACTTCAGCCCAGAGTGCCGAGAAATCAGTTACTTCTTCAATATTCTTCTGAGAAATGAGGATGTCCCGAATCCCAGTATCGATTGGCCATACTCTAGCTTGATCTCGGCTTACCCTAAAGGTCTCTAGGGTGAGATTGTCTATAGTACTTTCTATGGCAGTAGAATCGATAAGGCCATCCACGTAGACAATGGCAGCTTTGGTTCGCTCCCTGGTAATTAGGATCTCCCGAATACCAATATCATCACTGGCACCTGTTATTTCCCTAATATTGCGCAGGTTGGTGGCCAGATTCCCAGTGAGAACCAGGGTCTCTGTAGCTTCTACCCGCTCGCTTATGGTCATGCTATCATTTACGACATTTTGGAAACCAGACCTATCTGAACGGCGAAGCCTAGACCGCAAGCGGCTTATCCAGTCTGCCAAAACAGTTAGCCCCCTTCATTAACCAGTATTCCCGGTAAATGACGAGGGCTATACGCTAGTTAGGTTGGCTGAAATCCTATCTACAAAACACCCAGGTTATAGTAGGTGGACAACAAGGGAGATTGGCCACAATTAACCATATTGCTTAGCTAAGAACCGCCATAACTCATCCTCCGCTGGCTCAGTTAACTGACACCGATTGCCTTCAGGAAAGAGCAGTTCTCGAGTCTTTGCAGTAACCTGCCCAACAGGATAGGCTTTGACCCCTACCTCGGCTACTGCTTCTACTATAGGTGCGTTAGGTGGAGCGGTAATCAGCAAGCTGCCAGAGGAGATGAGTCCCAAGGGATCTAGCTTCAGAGCATCACAGATGGCCCGGGTCTCCTGCAGAACCGGTACATCAGCTATTCGGATCTCACATCCCCGAGAGCTAGCGGCCAGTACCTCCCATAGAGCCCCGTAAAATCCGCCTTCAGTAATGTCATGCATGGCCGATGCTCCGGCCTTCGCCGCAGCCAAAGCCTCAGGCACTACACTAATTTGGTCTAGAAATAGGCGAGCCCGTTCCAGTACCGATGGTTCTACCTTACCTGTCAATGCATGCCAGTGGTCTGACGCCAGAACCCCCGTACCTTCGAAACCCGCTCCCTTGGTCACATAAATAGTATCACCAACGCCAGACCCTGAAGAAGTTACATAGCCATTCCGAGGGGCCCGCCCCAATGCCGTGGTCACCACTAAGGGCCCCTTCACCTGAGAGGTCATCTCCGTATGGCCACCAAGAATCTCGATTCCCAGCTCAGCACAGGCTGCATCCATGTCTGCCATCAGTTCACTAATGAATTTATCCGTGGTTCCCTCCGGCAGTAGCAAAGCCACTTGGATACCCACTGGTTCAGCACCATTAGCGGCAACATCATTACAGGATACGTGCACCGCCAGCCACCCTAAGCGATGGGCAGCACCAGTGATAGGATCAGTGGAGATTACACATACTTCCTCGCCAAAGTCGATTATCGCTGAGTCTTCCCCTAATCCGGGCCGTAAGAGAATATCGCGGCGGCGTTGGTGCAATCTATCAAAAACCAAACTACGCAGTTTTTGCGGAGACAATTTACCTGCTTTCACTGGCCAATCCACATCTCCTCCAGGGGAACATACGGTAAATCTAGTGCTTCCGCGATAGCTTGGTGGACAATAGTTCCCCCTATGACATTTACACCTTTGGCCAACGAATCATTGGCCAAAACAGCTCTGCGAACTCCCTTCTCAGCTATCTCCAGAATATAAGGCAGTGTGGCATTAGTGAGGGCAAAGGTAGATGTGCGGGGCACAGCGGCAGCAATATTCCCTACTGAATAGTGCACCACATCATGCTTCAGATAGACAGGATCACTATGGGTAGTGCGCCGATCTACCGTTTCCACGCAGCCACCTTGATCGACATCAATATCGACGATCACACTACCGGGTTTCATGGCCATTACCATATCCTCAGTCACAAGGAGGGGAGTTCGGGCTCCGGGGATCAATACTGCACCGATCAGCAAATCGGCGTAGCCGACTGCGCGCTCGATGTTATACCGGTTAGACATCACCAACATCACATTACCATGGAGGATATCACTGAGGTATCGCAAGCGTTCGGGGTTCTTCTCAATAATGGTCACATGGGCTCCCATACCCAAGGCTATCTTGGCGGCATTGCTGCCCACCATACCTCCCCCTAAGATAACCACCTCTGCCGGTGGGACCCCCGGTACACCGCCGAGAAGCACACCTCGTCCACCATATGTCTTCTCCAGATACTGTGCACCGACTTGCACTGCCATGCGACCTGCTACTTCACTCATGGGCTTTAGTAAAGGCAAAGATCCATCTGGCGTTTGGATCGTTTCATAGGCGATAGCCGTCACATACCGTTCGATGAGAGTCCTAGTTAACTCAGTCTCTGCTGCAAGATGCAAATAGGTACATAGAATCTGACCGGGTCGTAGCAGCTCATATTCTGATGGCAGGGGTTCCTTTACTTTGACAATCATATCCGCAGCCTCAATCAGGCTCGCGCTGTCCGGTACCACTTCAGCCCCGGCAATCTCATACTCCTCATCCAAGATGCCGCTGCCACTGCCGGCACCGGTTTCTACTAGGACTTGGTGTCCCCGTCTGGTCAATTCCTCGACACCAGCCGGAGTCAAAGCCACTCGGTTCTCACTGTCTTTGATTTCTCGAGGCACACCGATGAGCATCTTCCCACTCCCTCCCACCTTACAGACAGTCTTTTGCTTGTTTAATAAAGCACAGGTTCTTAGCCACAGCCCTGTATGCTGAAAAAAACTCAGAGACCCGTTATTCTATACGATGGACCTGCAAGAGGTTAGTTGACCCTGGTATATCCGTCATGACACCGGCCGAAATCGCCACTACATCCCCCCGGCGTACCAATCCTGACTCGAGGGCTGCGTAGATGGACACATCCAGCATATCATCGATGTCATGGGTTTCGGGCACCAAAACGGGACAGACTCCCCAAGCCAGAGCCAACTCGCGTACCACATTTTCATGCGGCGTCATGGCCAGAATCGGGGCCTTGGGTCGATATCGTGAAACCATCCTGGCTGTAGATCCCGACTGTGTGGAGCATATGATTGCGGCCGCCTTCACGTCTTTGGCTGTCTGCCACGTAGCATAGCTGATCGCCTCGGCAATAGAATGCTCATCATTTAACCGTTCTACCTCTGTGATCTGATGGCCGAGTAAAGAGCATTCCGTGCGCTGCGCAATTCTACTCATCATCTCTACGGCCAGAACCGGGTACTTACCTATAGCAGTTTCCCCAGATAGCATTACTGCATCGGTTCCATCGAGAATGGCCGTTGCCACATCTGTTACTTCCGCTCTTGTGGGGCGGGCATTACGGGCCATGGAATCCAGCATTTGGGTGGCAGTGATCACGGGTTTCCCCGCTACATTACACTTATGGATGATCATTTTTTGGATGAAGGGAACTTCTTCAGGTTGCATTTCTACACCCATATCCCCTCTGGCTACCATTACACCATCCGCAACCGCTATGATTTCATCAATGTTCTCAACACCCTCATGGTTCTCGATCTTGGCAATGATGGGGACATCGGCTCCAGCAGATCGAATAATCTCTCTCACCGTTTCGATGCCTTCCGCACGTCGCACAAAGGATGCTGCCACCATATCCACCCCATGCTCTATACCGAAGCGTAAATCTCGTATGTCTCCCTCGGTAAGAGGGGGCAAATCAGCGGTAACTCCTGGTAAACTCACTCCTTTTCGAGAACTGAGTTCTCCCCCCACCATCACTTGGCAGTGAACCTCATTGCCCATAACTTCCCTGACCTCTAGCTTTAGAAGGCCATCATCGAGATAGATGACATTACCTGGCCCGACGTCTTGGGCAAGTTTCGAGTAATTCACCGATACCCGGCTGGCACTGCCTTCACATTCCTCAGTAGTAATAACAAATATATCACCATTTTCCAGCATGATCTTTCCAGGAATATCCCCTATGCGGATTTTAGGTCCCTGAATATCCTGCATTATGGCTAGTACTTTCCCCTGCTCTTTGGCAACTGCCCGTAATCTCCGCAAACGCTCCAAATGCTCCTCATGAGTGCCATGGGAAAAGTTGAGTCTAGCAACATTCATGCCCGCTCTCAAAAGCTCTGCCATGACCTGGGTTCCGTCACTTGCTGGCCCAATAGTACATACGATTTTTGTCTTCCGCACGGTCATCCCCCCTAGAATAGGTTGGGGTTTCTATTGCATCCTGAAACCCTTCTTCCTCTTAAGATACACCATAATTGTTACAATATAAAGCGAGGTGGCGAGGTCCGGTACTTGAGAACACTCACCACCATCCCATACCCTGTGCTCGGCCAGGTCCTAGGCTCGCTCCTGTATTACTGTGATGCCAAAATATGGGCCAGCCGGTAAAATTCAAGATCCATGGTCTTCTCCTGTCGGAAAGCCTCCTCTAAGGGTGTAGCTCTAATAGCTGTGTGAACAACGCCGACCATATAGCCTCCTTGCCCTTCCCGCAGCATCTCAACGGCTCGGGCTCCCATACGACTGGCAACAATTCTGTCTTGGGCAGTGGGATTGCCACCTCGTTGAATATGGCCAAGCACTGTTACCCGGGTCTCAAACCCCGTTTTTGCTTTTACGTAATTGCCAATCCGAAAGGCACTACTCTCATCAAGACTACGGCCTGTCTTAAAATTCCCTCCTACACCCTCAGCTACCACCACGATACTATGCGCCTTACCAAGTTTATACCCAGCGACGATCCGTTGGCATACATCATCGAGATCAGCTTCTACTTCCGGGATCAATACAGTTTCAGCTCCACCGGCCAGACCGGCGTATAAAGCTATATAGCCACTATGTCGACCCATCACCTCTACCACATAAATTCGTTCATGGGAGGTGGCAGTGTCTCGAATCTTATTAATAGCCTCTACGACGGTGTTGACAGTGGTATCAAACCCTATGGAGTAATCAGTACAGGGTATGTCATTATCTATTGTAGCCGGTATACCAATAACATTGATTCCGGCGGCCTGAAGGCGCATTCCGCCTCGAAAGGACCCATCACCACCGATGATGATCAGGCCTTCTACACCGGCTTCCCGCAGGTTTCTTATTGCTGAAGCTTGTCCCTCAGGTGTAGGAAATTCGACTGAGCGAGCGCTCTTAAGAATGGTACCTCCCCTATGGATGATATCAGCTACAGAGCGGGGATTAAGCTCAATGAATTCATTATGAATAAGACCATGAAATCCCCGCATTACTCCCAACACACCCAATTGATGGAACCCCGCAGTACGAACAACGGCCCTAATGGCGGCATTCATACCTGGGGCGTCTCCCCCCGAAGTCAATACGGCAATCTTTTGCATTTTTATGGCGCGCCACCTACCTAGAGTGAGTGACTTTCCGGCGCCGCCACCCTCCCTCCACCTACCTCATTTGATCTCAGAGATAACAGTGGCTTTTTCCCGCCACTGTCCCAACCGGCGAAATCTTGCGAGCCGTTTCTCCACTAGTTCATCAGCTGGGATTTTCAGCAGGAGCTCCAGATTCTCCCTCAAAGTAGCCTTAAGGTTAGCTGCCGCCTCTTGGTGATTCTTATGGGCTCCGCCTAAAGGCTCAGGCACTATGGCATCAATCGCTCCAAGGTTGATCAAGTCCTCTGCTGTTAGCTTGAGGGCTTCAGCCGCCTCCGATGCCTTAGTGGAATCTTTCCATAAAATCTGGGCACACATTTCCGGTGAGATCACAGAATACCAGGCATGCTCCAACATTAGGATGCGATCACCTATGCCGATGGCCAAAGCTCCACCACTGCCACCTTCTCCGGTAATCACACAGATGATGGGAACCTTTAGAAAAGACATCCGCCTGATCGATTCTGCGATAGCATTGCCTTGACCACGCTCTTCTGCCTCAATACCTGGATATGCCCCTACTACGTCAATGAGTGATATGATGGGACGATCGAATTTCTCTGCTTGCTCCATGAGACGCAGAGCTTTACGATAGCCCTCCGGATGAGGTAAGCCAAAGTTGCGACGAATGTTCTCTTTGGTATCTCGGCCTTTCTGGGGGCCAATCACTGTCAACGGCACCCCATCAAGGGTAGCCACTCCCCCTACTATGGCAGGGTCATCACGATAGTGTCGATCCCCATGAAGCTCCAGAAAATCATCAAAGATCATCTCTACATAATCCAATGTAGTAGGACGCTTAGGATGGCGAGCCAAGAGTACTTGCTGCCAGGCCGTAAGGTTTTGATAGATCTCCCGTCGCAAATAATCTGCTTTCTTCTCCAGAGTAGCTATCTCCCGGGATAAGTCCATATCCTCTTCAGCGGTAAACTTCTGCAGTTCGGCAATCCTGAGCTCCAGCTCGTATAGGGGCTTCTCCCATTCAAAGAGCCCGTTACGCACTGGGAACCAGCCCCTTTCCGTGTACGGACAGGAGTCGACCCAATACCTGCCTCAAATCCTTGCGATGCACAATCTTATCTATCATGCCATGCTCCATGGCAAACTCAGCACTCTGGAATCCATTAGGTAATTTTTGACGCGTTGTTTCTTCCACAATCCGTGGACCGGCAAACCCGATAAGTGCACCGGGTTCAGCGATCAGAATATCCCCTAAGGAAGCAAAACTAGCATATACGCCACCTAATGTGGGGTTAGTTAATACTGATAAGTAGAAAAGGCCAGCCCGATTATGTCGCTCCACGGCCTGGCTAGTCTTAGCCATCTGCATCAATGACAAGATACCTTCCTGCATCCTGGCTCCTCCACCACCGGCAGAGAAGATCACCACCGACAACTCCTGGTCGATGGCTGTCTCGAAAGTCCGGGTCACCCGTTCCCCCACTACCGAACCCATACTACCGGCCATGAAGTCGAAATCAGCGATTGCCAGCATACAATCATTACCTTGGATAGTTGCTTGACCAATGATCAGGGCCTCATCTAAGCCGGTCTTCTCTTGCGCTTGGGCTAGTTTGTCAGAGTAGCCCGGAAACTCCAGCGGGTTCTCTGATGCCAAGTCGGTATGGAGTTCCATAAAAGAACCCTCATCCGCCACCTGACGCAACCGCTCCCAGACACCTATGCGAAAGTGGAAACCGCATTTCTCACAAACATAATAGTTCTTCTCCAGACCCTTCTTGTAGATCAGGTTGGTGCATTGGGGACATTTCTGCCACAATCCTGCAGAAGTATCTTGTTTGATGGAGACTGCCTGGGGTCGGACAGTAACGTATTTGGGCTTTGTACGAAACAGATCCTTGAACATTCACCCCACTCCTTCTACGAGCCCATGGATCTGCAAAGGATGTCTTGGGCTTCTTCTGCCTCCAATTCTGAAACCAGGATCTCATAGTAGTTCCGATGTTTACCTGCACCTACCGGCCGCAGGGTCGCCATAATACCTTCTCCCTCTAAAACATCTTTGAGTCTTTCTGCCACTGGTAGATCTGGAGCCACGTAGACAACTGTCAACATCGGATAAACTCCTCCTTATGCTAAACGAAGAAGCTATTTCTCCTCATCCACCCCTGCTCGAATCCGACCATGACTGGTTAGCAACTCGGCAGCACCCCTAATCTGCCATGCCCGGATCCTCTCCCTTCACCCGCCAAAACTCGTTACGATCATATCCTACACCCCAGAAGCTGTCAAGCATACCAGCACCATGCAAGACCCAGATAGCCTGGCCCTTAGCGGATCTCCAACAACGAACTGGTTAGGCATTCCTCAAAGGCGTCTTCCTGTCGATCAGGAATCCTCTCAATATCGGCCCCAAGCTGTCTTAGCTTAGCATCGAGACGCTCATAGCCTCGATCGACCAGCTCGACACCACTAATCTCGGTCTTGCCCTTGGCGATCAGGGCTGCTAATACCAATGCCGCACCAGCCCGCAGGTCTGTAACTTCAACCTGGGCACCAGTCAATTCGGCAACACCTCGAATGATCGCGGTGTCTCGATCCACCCTGATGTCTGCTCCCATGCGACGAAGCTCATCAACATAACGGAATCGATCAAAAATGGTCTCTCTAATAATGCTGGTCCCATCAGCAATGGACATCATGGCGGCAAAAGGTTGCTGAAGGTCTGTGGGGAAGCCCGGATAAGGCGCGGTTTCCAAATCCACAGCAAGGGGACGTCCCTTGGACCGTACCTGAATCGTACTAATGCCTTCTTCAATCTCCAGGCCTGCTTCCTCGCACTTCAGTATGGTTGACCGTAGATGCTCTGGTACTACATTAGCCAGCACTAACTCCCCACCGGTGATGCCACAGGCCATAATGAAAGTGCCTGCTTCAATCCGATCAGAGATGATCCCATATTCTGTACCTCTAAGACTATCTACACCATCGATCCGGATTACGTCTGTACCAGCTCCCCTAATTCGCGCCCCCATGGAGTTTAGATAAATAGCCAAATCCACGACTTCCGGTTCCTTCGCCGCATTTTCCAGTATCGTTGTACCTTTGGCACGGCTAGCTGCCAGCATCAAGTTGATGGTGGTTCCAACACTGGAACGGTTGATGTAAATCTTGCTTCCTACCAACTGATCAGTTTCTGCTTTAACGAACCCGTGTTCTATGTTTATTCTGGCCCCCAGAGCTTGAAACCCCTTCAAGTGGTAATCAACAGGCCGAGAGCCCAGAGCACATCCTCCGGGAAGAGGAACTTCCGCTTTGCCTAAGCGGGCTAACAGCAAACCAGTGACATAAAAAGAAGCCCGCATCCTCCGCACCAAATCATATGATGCTTGGTACCCTTCTAGTCCGTCGGGTACCACATGCAGGCGGTTTTCTCGATCTAGCCAAATCTCGGCACCTAAATCCCGTAGGATCATGCTGATTGTATATACATCAATATCATGGGGAATATTCTCCAAGATACTTTCCCCTTCGGCCAAACATGCAGCCACAATGATCGGCAACGCACTGTTTTTTGCACCGCTAATCTCTACTGTACCTTTCAGGGGTGTGCCTCCCCTAATCAGCAGTTTCGCCACCACACTACCTCCCCAATCATAGGGTACTCTCTCGGAGACTCCCAATACTACCAATAAAGCCATTTGCCCTGTATAGAGGAACACTTCCTGCTGTGAGGAACGTGATCACAAAGCTTCAAGGTATGACCGGACTATTTCCTCCAGCAGTTCGTCTCTATCTATTCGTTTGATCAACAGGCGCGCATCACCGTGACTGGTAATGTAAGCAGGATCACCAGATACCAGGTAGCCCACAATCTGATCTACCGGCCGGTACCCCTTCTCCTCCAATGCACGGCATACCTGGCGTACGATCATTTTCATGTCCAGTTCATCGCCATCGGCTGCTGTAAACATGCGGGTTTTCTCCGATAGATCTGCCACTTAACTCTCCTCCGTTTCAAATGCGGCATACACCCTCAGAGTTCAAGACGTTAAAGACCATCCATCTTATCGATTAGTAGACTTCCGCAAGTATCCCTAATTCCCCTGCTTCTAGTAGCAACTCCTTCTGCACGCCCCCAGAACAGGTTGGTATTCCTGCCTATAGGTTGACCCAAACGCGTAAAGGCAATGCTCCTGAAGAAGAGAAAGGATCCCCAAAAAGGGAATCCTTCCAGATGCTCTATCGCGAACGGGGGGGAGGTTCTAAGACCTCTAGCTAGCTAAACACAGGATTGGATTAGTGCCAGTCATCACCGTGGATCTCGTAGCTCCAATTTCTTCCGTTGTTGTTGTCCCAGTTGTCCGCATTATCTCGAAAGCAGAAACTAAAACGTCCTCTCTCTCCAGCCTGGACCATCGCTGTCCAGACTCCCTCTGGACTCTTTGCCATCGGGATATCCTGGACAAAACGCCAATCTCCGGGACCATAACCATAGTGTAAATATACAGCCTTTGCACCGGACCGGGCCAATAGCCCTCTATACTCTACTTTCAGCTCATCCCCAAGGGTTATCGGCGTTGGCTCCACTTCTATACCATCATCAGGAGCCAAATGAAAATCGTGCCCTGCTTCACTACCAGATAGTTCCACACTAGTCTCCATGTCTGGGTCTTGACCTGCCTGTCCCCTCCGCAAAGCCCACGGGATCGGGATCCTCATGATAGTGTCCCTCCTTTTGGCACCTCATCGTTCCCATAAATAGTGTCTGTCAAAGACCAAGGCTTTATGTGAACACCTTCATCCAATCTCGGTAGAATGGTGCAATCGGGTAGGATGCTACCCATTGGTTGGGTAGCCGACCTCCCACAGCACCGTACGTACCGTTCGGTATACGGCGCTTCCAGAGTTTACACGTCATTTCGCAGAATAACACTCCGTGAAACTGGAATACTCAAGACCTGGCCTATCGCTTGCTGAATAAGCCTGTCTACGACGGTGGGTATTCCTAGTTTCCTGGTCTTCCCGTTCTCTTTGGGTATTTCTAC
>JAAZLW010000162.1 GCA_012799135.1 Bacillota bacterium
CAAAGTACCCATCAGGCCACCGATAACCGAATAAATCGTGTTTACATTCAGGGCCAGACCGATTTTGCCGTCTTTAACCATCTGGTATCCATCAAAGCTTTGTGCAATAGATGCCGGTGTACCGGGCGTATTAATCAAGACGGCCGAGACACCCCCCGCCCAAATTGCCGAGTTGTAAACACCTAGCAGCACTGCTAATCCCTGGGCGGGTTGCAGCCAAAACGTCAATGGCGTCAGTATTGCAACTCCCATGGTAGCTGAGAGACCAGGCAATACTCCGATAGTCATTCCGGCTAATACACCGAGCCAGCTATACAAAAAGAGGTTCGTTGTAAAGACTTCAGCTAAAGCTCTAAACAAACCCACGCTCATCACCCTTCTTATCTCTATCTAGCCAGCAACATAACCTGTAGCGCTTTACTGAAAAATAAATAAGTGCCCACACTAAAGCAAGTGGCAAAGACAAGCGCGTTAGAAAACCGGATCCGATAAAGCACCCCAAGAGTAGTCATCAATACGAAACTAGCGACTATGTAATTGGTAAAATACCATAAAACTACGAAGGCAACACATGCGGCAATCGTCAGCAGCAAAGCCAGTTTATTCTCATATTCCATTTCGTGGAAATTGAAGTACAGTTTGTCTTCTCTAACACTAGTTGTTATCATGAGCACAGCCAAAGCGATTAGCAGCACCGACGTGGCGATGGGAAATGAGCCGGCACCTGGCACACCGTCCGCTGAGCCTTTAGGAAAGTCAAGGGACACACTGATCCAGAAAACGCCAAGCAATACTCCCAGTAACCCAATAATTGTTATTGCGTTAATTGAAAAGCTTTTTTTCATCCGCCGCTCCCCCTGTCGACCAATACACCTCTGCACATAAAGTGCAGAGGTGTATTGTAAACTAAACATCAGTGCCCCAATTCCACAAACACCTTTTTGTAGAACTCGTACTGCCCAGTGGCGAACTCAGTGAAATCTGCATGATCCAAATAGAATGCAGAGTACCCATTGGCTTTGGTCACTTCGGCGAACCTCTCTGAGTTTACACCTTTACCAAAGGCATCGTATAGTGCCTCCAGGACTTCCTTGGGAGTACCCTTGGGAGCTGCGAAACCGCCCCAAGCTGAAACACTTATGTCATAACCCAACTCCTTTAGAGTTGGTACATCGGGGTTGTACTGGCTTCGCTGATCACTGAGAACGGCAAGGATCTTTAACTCTCCGCTCTCGACACCGGATCGGACTTCCATTTCGCTTACAGGAACCATATCAATATGTTTGCCTAGGATAGCAGCAACTGCCGGTGCAGCACCATCAAATGGGACGTGATTAACTTCGATCCCTGCTGCTTTAGCCCAGCTAGCACCTGCAACATACCATACAGAGCCTGTTCCGGAGTTACCAACTCGGAGCTTACCGGGATTGACTTTACACCATTCAACCAAATCCTCAACCGTGTCCCAACCTGAATCAGCCCGAACAGTAATCGTGGCAGCCGCGATGTTCGATGCACAGATCAAATCAAATGAACTAGGATTAACATCTTGCGCGTAGCCTAACGCTTCAACCATGGCCAATTCCACGGGGACATAGCCGATGGTATAGCCATCAGGTTTACCGGATTTCACAAAAGACATAGCGACAGCGCCAGCTGCCCCAGGTTTGTTGGTATACACAATCGGTACACCTAGGATCTCTGATGCTACAGATCCTACAGTCCTGGCGGTTAGATCTGACAAACCCCCGGGTGCTGCCTGAATGATCAAGTTAATTTGCCTATTGGGGTATTTCGCTGCTGCGAACGCTGGCATTTGGCTGACAACTAACACTAACAAGAGCACTAGAGGCAGAATCATTACTACTCTTTTCCTCACGAGTAAATCCTCCCTGTTTAGATAGTTAGTCATGCACTACTTGTCTTATTCTTGCTTACTTCTTAGTCCCTTTACCATGGCAAGGGTCGCTTGGCCGCCGGAGGTCACAAAGCCCAAATCATCGGCGCAACCAATCAGGCTCACACCTCTATCTACCCAATCCTTAATGGACTCGGTATCTGAGGCGCCTAGGGAAGTCCCAAATGGCATGTTAGCCCTAATGCATTTGTCTGCTAACTTATCGAACCATTTCATCACTTCCGGGTGCCTCGTTTGTCCCAAGAGTCCTAGGGAACCTGACAGATCATTGGGACCGACCATGATGACGTCGACCCCGGACACATCCATGATCTCATCTAGGTTCTCTACTCCCTTATAATGCTCTATCTGCATAATCCTGAGAAAGGACTGATTCACATTTCCTAGATAGGTGTTGTTATCTACTGTGCCATAACGGTTAGCCCGCCTGGGTCCAAAACCTCTAATACCCTCAGGGGGGTACATGCAAGCAGCAACCGCACGGCCAGCTTCTTCGGCGCTGGCAATCATTGGTATGATAATGCCGTCCGGCCCCATCTCCAATATGGGTTTGATCAACACAGGGTCATTCCAAGGCACTCGCACGAAGGAAGCTGTACCACCAGAATTGGCAGCAATGATATTCATCAGTGTTTTTTCCTTGTCAAAGGCCGAGTGCTCGCCATCAATCCAGACAAAATCATATCCCATGAAACCAAACGCCTCGGTGATTTCAAAGTTGGCAAAAAACACATGGGCACCGATTACTAGCTCGTGGTTTCTTGCTTTGTACAATATCTCCTGGGCCTTAAACTTCGGTATTATCTTCACCTCCTTCACCAGTCCATTTTGCTAGTACACATCCAGTTCATCGATTTTTGCCATAATCTTTGCTGCTTCTGTCTTGCAGACCTTGGCTAGGGGTTCTCTAACTTCACCGACTGCCACTCCCCGGTGAGCGATGGCATATTTGAACAGAGACAAATTCCCGCCGTTCTCCAATAGTTCAGCTACCCTTGTTGCTTGTTTCTGCAAGGCTAGAGCTAGTTTCCAATCCCCTGCCTCAGCAGCGTTGTATAGCTTAACAAACAGCTCGGGAGCCACTTGGGCGTTACCAGAGACTGCGCCATCACATCCGATAAAAACACCCATTGCTATCAAGGAATCGTTGCCTAGCATAACCGAAAAACCCTCACGGCAATTCAAATACTCCTGGGCCCTGAGAATATCTGACATGCTGTTTTTGATACCCACAACATTCGGATACTCTTGGGCAAGATAACCCACCGTAGCCGGGGTTACATCATTGCCTGTGCAGCTTGGAATATTATAAAGATAAAATGGATAGTCACTTGGCAGCACCGAGACAATCTGTTCATAATACAGAATCAATGCCTCTTGGGACAATTTGAAGTAGTACGGTGTCACCGCCGCTATACCGTGCGCCCCGATACCCACAGCATGCTTTGCTAAGTCCATAGCAGACCGTGTAGAGGCCGCACCTACATGTATGAAAACGGGAACCCTTCCTCCAACATGCCTCACCGTAACTTCAGCGACGTTTTTCCTTTCTTCATCGGTAAGTAAGACAGCTTCACCAGTGGTACCGCAAGGATACAGTCCATGAACTCCATGATCAATGAGATAGTCACATAGGCTTTTTAACGCTTCGGTATCGACTCTACCCGAGTCATCAAAAGGAGTGACAATTGGAACCACAATCCCTTTCAAACGTTTCACTGGCCATCCTCCCTTAGTGCGCTATAGTTGTTATCCATACAACTCGAGTTCATTGAACGAAAGGATCCTTGAATTTCGGGGCACAAGGTGGCTAATACACTAATCGATATAGATCTTCTCTAAGCCTTTTCTAACCCCTTCTTGAATTGGGTGATTTCTCTCAATTGAGGATGGTTTTCTGCCTTGGCATTTAAATCATATAGTTAAGGATTATTCTGTGAGGATGGGTTTCGGAATAGATGCTAGGCACCAAGTCATCACATGTATGCGCCAACACCGTATCAGGGCACTTGCATACAGTCCTCTGAACCCATAACAATGCGAGTGCTGAGATGAGGGAAAAAGGAGGACAATTCAGGTGTTTGGACGAAATATTAGTATATACAGCTTGATAGTGAGTCCAATAGCCGCTACATGATGGGCACAAGAAAGTTGGTAACAACGGAAGGTGAGGTGATTAATAGCCAGCAGAGGCAAACACGGCATTGGCAGAAGATGATGGCAGGGCCTATGCAACGCATATTGAGTCCTTAGTGCAGTGATGGGTAAGAGCTTAAACACTCAATATGAGCTGAGACAAAGGAGAGTTGAGAAGAATGAAGAGGATCAGCTGTTTGCTGGTGCTAACCCTTATCCTTGTTGGTGTTCTGACCGCAAACGCATTGGCACAAGCAAAGATCGAGATCTCCTTATTGACCAGAATGGCCGGTACTACGCCACAGGTGGACATATTCAAGGACATTCTTGAAGAGTTTGCGGCCAAGTATCCGGATGTAGTGATCATCGACCAATCAC
>JAAZLW010000016.1 GCA_012799135.1 Bacillota bacterium
TATGAGCCGCTCTTAAGGTATGAGCAATGGCTATGGAAGTATCGGGACTTGGACAAGAGAGGGCTATCGTATTTCTATCATATCTGGGAAACCGGTTGTGACAACAGTCCCAAGTATGATGGGGTGACGCGGCATCGATTGTTTGATCCGGCTCTGGAAGGTGTCGACTCCAATGTATTTATTTATCTTCTCCGAAAGACTCTGGTGCAAATGGCCCAAATACTGGGGAAGACCCCACCGAAGTATCTCTTGGAGAGGATCGAGCTTACCAAGGAGTCGATGAACACCTATATGCTGGATGAAGCTGATGGGTTTTACTACGACGTATGGGCAGGAGATACAACCCAGGTACGGGTCAGGGCCTTTTCCGGCATACTGCCTTTGATCACAGATATTCCCAATGCAGCTACAAGGGAGAAGTTAATCAACTCCTATTTGCTTTCGGAAAAGGAATTCAATTCACCCTGCCCAGTGCCATCGGTGAGTATGTCCGAACCTACGTTTAACAGCAGTGACTTTTGGCGGGGAGCTAACTGGCCTCAGATTACCTGGACCTTTATCTATGGTCTCAAAGACCGCCATCCCGAAGCAGCAGCCATGATCTTGGACAAGTATTTGGCCGCTTCAACCAAACAGCATCTCTGTAACGAATACTGTGACTCAGTGACGGGATTGGATGTTGGCTTACCATATCAAGGATGGGGCACCTTGTATGTAGACTTGATTATCAGGCATCTGGGGGGCATTGAACCTCTCGAGGACGGATTCAGGTTCAATCCCCTCAAGACTCGCTATCACAAGCTTGCCCTGAAGAATATCGAAATCCATGGCATGAAACTTGCGGTAGAGAAAGCAGGAGACCATTGGGTATTGACCATAGATGATGCTTTCCGCTTAAGCCTGGAGGAGCCGATTCGTTTCCGGGTGAGAAAGACTGAGGAAATCGTGGAAATCATCTGCCGAGAGGTGCCTGACCAAGAGAGGATTACACTGGAGGTACTTGACCCTAGCAAGGGAGAGCTCATCCAGATCAAGTCGCTATAAGATCTCATAGCACACATATCACATGTCGACAAACCTAGAGGTGGTTGCATTGTCCGTTCAAGAAGAGGTCATAGAGATTGTCAAGAAGGCCGGGGAGCTGCTTTTAAGCAAAGCCAAATCGGGTTTCTCCATCTGCCATAAAGGTCAGATTGATTTGGTCACAGATGCCGACCAATCATCAGAAGAATATATAACCGGAGAGCTTGCCAAACGGTTCCCCGGGCTGAGTATTCTGGCAGAAGAGCAGGGGCGGTCAGGGTGTAAGGATGCCGAGTACTTGTGGTTAGTGGATCCGCTGGATGGTACAACTAACTTCGCCCATGGCTTCACCCACTATGCGATATCCGTTGCCTTGACCAAAGGTGGTAAGTCCGTTCTTGGGGTTATCTACGATCCGGTAGCAAGGGAGATGTTTACTGCTAAGCTCAATGAAGGTGCCTACCTAAATGGGCAGAAGTTGCAGGTCTCAACTAGCAAAGATGTACAACAAAGCTTGTTTGTCACGGGATTTCCTTATAACGTAGCTGTGACTAACCAAGACAATGTACAGACCTTTGCTAAGATAACCAAAGCATCTCAGGGAGTACGCCTTACAGGCTCAGCCGCCCTCAACCTCTGCTATGTAGCCTGTGGGAGGGTGGATGGTTATTGGGAGAAATTCATCAAACCATGGGACGTAGCTGCCGGGAGCCTGATTGTATCAGAGGCCGGTGGGCGGTTGTCTAGCTACAGTGGAGATGAGTTCTCGATCTTTCAAGATGAGGTGGTGGCCTCCAATGGGCTGCTGCATGGTGAGATGATTGAGTTCCTACGTGGGTAAGGGGACTACCGGTACACGCCCCCGTCGTAGTAGTTGCTACGATGTGGGGCGTGTCTTGTTGGAGAGGATAGCCCAATTGAAAGTCAGAGACTGCTGATAAGCGCGCATGAATAACGCCATCGCTCCATACATTTATACGAGCACCGGCAGGTGAGGTGTGTAGTATGGTGCCTTGGCAAATGTGGTTTGTCTTAGCGTTCCTGCTCTATGTCGGCCACTTATTCTCGGTGGGCTGCTTTATGAGTGAATTCGCTATTTCAGCCTTAGCGGCCTCTGGGTTGGCGCTTTTGGAAATAGATCTAGAAGCCCAGCTAAGATGGTTTCTCTGTGGGTCTCTGCTATGTATTATCTGGTCCCGGGGGAAAAGCAGTGTTTTCTGCCACGAACGGATCGGTGCTTTTCTCCTACAGGAGTTCACCAGGTGGCAGAGAATTATAGGAGGGCATAGCAGAGATGGAGGTTCGGATATGGCAAGTGATCTAGTTAAGGAGTTTACTGAAGAGAATTTCAACACTGAGGTCTTGAGGAATCAAGGTATAGTGCTGGTGGACTTTTGGGCAGAATGGTGTGGACCTTGCCGCCGGTTAGCACCCCTTGTCGAAGAGCTGGCCGAGGAATATGCCGAAAAGATCACCGTCGGCAAGCTCAATGTGGATGGTGCTCAGCGGATAGCAGGTCAGTACGGGATTCTCAGTATTCCTACATTGGCGTTTTTTATCAAGGGTCAGCCGGTTGAGCGGTTGGTGGGGTTACATCCTAAGGAGATAATTAAACAGAAGATTGATGAGTTATTGGCCGGGTAATAATTTCCTGGTTGAGGTTGAGTTTGGGCTAAAGAGTTGTTGGTATAGGGGCGGCGAGGTTTACCGCCCTTAGGTTTTTGATAGCTAGATCAATTACCCAAAGGCACTAGCCAGTGGTAAAGCCTCTACCCGTCGAGCCGTAATGCTTTTCGCATTTCCCCTCTGTTCTAGTTTTCCCCACACAATCAGAGCCGGTTCAGTAAAGATGATATGCCCGTATTTCTGATAAACCCTCTCAAAGATAGTCACATCGATCATACCAAATTCATCTTCCAGGGTTAGGAAGACTACAGTCCGGCCGCTCTTGGTAGGAGGCCGATGGGGCCTGATTACGATCCCAGCTGCACTTACATCTTTTCCGGGTGGTGTTTGCTCCAGCTTGTGGCTGTCAGCTATATGGCGGTGCTTCAGCTGGGGTCGTAAAAATGTCATCAGGTGGGTGGCAGCATTCAGCCCCAGAATGGAGTATTCTTGGAGGAATTTCTCTTTAGGGGAGAAATCCGGCACCTCGTAAGAGCCGCTCTCCCGTAATAGCGCTTGTGGCTTCCCGGAAAACAATGAAGGCTGATACTGCCGGGTAAAAAGCTCCTGGAATCTACCTAGATCCCAAAGCAGTTGACGTCGATTGGGATGCAGCTCATCAAAGGCACCACAGAGGATTAGATTTGTGATAATATCCTTGTCAAGATGAGTGCGTTGACAAAAGTCGAGCAGGGAGCGATAGGTACCTTTAGATCGCTCTACGAGGATATTTTGGAGCGACTTTTGATCCATTTTGGCGATTTGAGCCAAGGATACCCGAATGGCCAGTCGGGGACTTGATGCAAAAGAGCCGCAAAGGTGGTTGAGGCCGTTCGGTTGGTCATTCAGTAGCAATTCTTCCACCATAAACCGGTCTGTGCTCATGTTAATATTCGGGGGCAGGATCGGTATGTTTCGACGCCGGGCTTCCAGACAGATAGTATTGGGTGGGTAAAACCCCATGGGTTGGTTACTGAGAATGGCTGCATAGAAATGGGCCGGATAATGCTCCAAGAGATAACTGGTTTTATACGCGGTATCTCCGAAAGCCGCAGCATGGGCTTCACAAAACCCATAACCGGCATAGCCGACTATATACGAGAAAATGGTCTTAGCTACCTCCGGCTCTACGCCATTGGCAATAGCTTTGGCTATGAATTCTTCGCCGATAGCATCCATTTCCTTTTGGGAACGGAAATGGGTCATTACTCTCCGCAACCGATCAGATTCCCCCGGAGTAAAGCCGGCAATGGTAGTCGCAATCTCAATAACTTGCTCTTGGTATAAGACAACACCATAGGTCTTGGCTAAGATTGGTTCTAGGGCAGGATGTATATAAGTAGGTTTTTCCTGGCCATGGCGACGGGCAATAAAAGGTTCCACCATATTGCCTTTAATGGGGCCGGGCCGAATTAGGGCCACACTGGCAATAATATCCTCCATATTATTGGCCCCCAGGCGTGCCTGTAAAGCCCTTTGGGCAGGGCTTTCCAGTTGAAAAGCGCCGATGGTCTTGCCTGAGTTAAGGCGCTGATAGGTGGCGGTATCATCCAGAGGAATACTCTCATAGCAAAACCTAAGGGAATTGGTCTTGGCAGCCTCAGCATTGATCGAACCTACTGTATCTTCTACCGCGGCTAGGGTGCGTAAAGACAATAGATCCAGCTTAATTAGTCCTAAATCCTCAATGTCGTCTTTATCAAATTGAGTGATTAATACCCCCTTAGCTGCTGATTGCAAAGGGGTAACCGTTGTTAGAGGTTCCCTGCTGATGACCAAGCCACCTAAATGAGTGCCAATGAAACGGGGAAACCCGGCAGCCTCTTCGCAAAGCTCGAAGAGCTGCCGGTATTTCCAAACCGGTATAGGGCTTTTGCGGATCTCTGGAAACTTGCCCAGTGCTTTTTGGATGGCATCAGCCGGTACATGGGGAAACCGCTTGGCTAAGTTGTTTACTTCTTCCGGAGGAAAACCCAGGGCTTTGCCGAAATCCCTCAAAGCCGACCGGGCCCGGAAGGTGTTAAATGTGCAAACTGAGGCTACATGGTCCTTACCGTATTTGGCATAGACATAACGAGCTACTTCATCTCGGAAACGGGCATCGAAATCTATGTCAATATCCGGTTTTTGTGCACGTTCCAGGCTCAAGAAACGTTCAAACAAAAGGCCCCGGGCGATGGCATCTACTTCGGTGATCTCCAGACAATATACTACTGCTGAATCAGCGGCTGAGCCCCGACCGGCATAGCGAATTCCCTGTTTTTGGGCAAAACAGGCGATATCCCACATGACCAGGAAGTAGTCTTCAACCTGTAAGCGGGTAATAATCGCCAGCTCATGTTCTAGCCTCTGCCTAATAAGAGGAGTAATGGTTCCATAGCGTTTAGCCGCTCCCTGGTAAGTGAGCTTCCTTAAATAGTCGGCTGCAGATAAACCAGGGGGAACGGGAAAGGCGGGGAAAAGATGCCGTTTGAGGTCCAAAACCGGCTGGCAGCGCTGGGCAATTTCTTGGGTGGCTGCTATGGCCTCAGGATGGGAGTCAAAGAGGTTGGCCATTTCTGCCGGTGATTTGAGGTAGTTTTCGGCATTCAAACGCCGCTCAGGGTGGACATCCTCCAGTTGAGTGAGGGTGCGGATGCAGGTAAGAGTATCATGTAGAGGGAAATTGCGCTTCTCCGCATAATGTACATTATTGGTGGCTACTACCCTTATCCCCAGCTCCGCTGCCAGTTGGATTAGGGCCGAGTTTAGTTGGTGGGTATGGGGTAGCAAGTCATGAATAAGTTCCAGATAGAAGTTGTCCCGGCCGCAGATTTCCATATAGCGGTTGGCAGCTATGCGGGCGGCATTGAAGTCCCCCTGCAAAACCAGTGAGGGGATTTCCCCCCGGCGACAGCCGGATAGAAAGATCAAATCCTTATGATACCGAGCTAAAGCCTGAAAGGGTAGCCGGGGATTTAGCCGATCACCATATTGATAGGCAATGGTCAATAGCTGACATAGGTTAGCATAGCCGGCTGGGTTTTCCGCGAGGCACACTAGATGGTGGCCATTTTCTAAGGTTAACTCTGCTCCCTGAATCGGCTTGATCCCGGCCGCCATGGCTGTTTTGTAGAACCGAACAGCGGCACTGACGTTATTGTGATCAGTAATGGCCAATGCCGGAGCTTCAAAGGCGGCAGCTTGCTGCACTAAGCTAGATATAGTGCTGGCCCCATCGAGAAAAGAAAAGGGGGAATGGACATGGAGATGGATAAAAGCCAATTAGAACACCTCGTTTTCGTCGGCGATGAACAAGAAATCTAAGCCGGAGCAGGATTTCTTCTGTTTTATAGCAAAGTCAGTTAGAGTCCATCTTTAGTATGCTGCCCGCCGGCAAGAGGACAATATAAACATCAGGAACAGTGAAAGGGGATAAGGTGCAAAGTAGAACTATCAGCACCGCGTATTATGGTAAAACGAGTTTTCTCTGGTGTACAACCCAGTGGCTCCCTGACCATCGGCAATTACCTTGGAGCTCTGCGGAACTTCACCAAATTACAGCATGAAGCGGAATGCCTTTTTTGTGTAGTGGATCTCCATGCTCTGACAGTCCCACAGGACCCAAAAGAGCTCTATCAGCGGACATTAGATGTAGCTAGAATCTTTGTCGCCTGTGGTATTGATCCCAAATTAGCTACTGTTTTCATCCAGTCCCATGTCCCGGCCCATGCCGAAATGAGCTGGCTGCTGGAATGCTCAAGTTACGTAGGTGAACTGCGGCGCATGACCCAATACAAAGAAAAATCATCTAAACAGGAGGTAGTCACCGCTGGATTATTCACTTACCCAGTGCTGATGGCAGCCGATATCCTCCTTTACCAAACCGATGAAGTCCCGGTGGGAGAGGATCAAAAGCAACATCTGGAGCTGGCCCGGGATATTGCTATTCGAGTCAACAACCGATTCGATGAAGAGATCTTCAAAGTGCCGGAACCATATATCCCACCCAAGATCGCCGGTGGTCGGATTATGAATCTGCAAGATCCCACCGAAAAGATGTCCAAGTCTGCGGAAAACCCTCGGGGGAATATCGCTATTTTGGACCCCCCCGATGCTATCCAGCAAAAAATCCGCTCAGCGGTTACCGACTCGGGGCGGGAAATATATTACGATGAAGAAAACAAAGCGGCCATCTCTAACTTAATGGTAATCTACTCCCTTTGCTCGGATCAGTCTTTAGAAGAGATCCAGGAACGCTATGCCGGCAGTGGCTATGGCCAGTTCAAAAAGGATCTGGCTGAGGTGGTAGTAGAGACCTTGCGGCCCATCCAAGAGCGCTTTGAGGAGCTTTCCCGTCCCGGAGTCATTGAAGCAATCTTGGCCCAGGGAAGGAAGAAGGCAGAGCCTTTAGCTTTAGCCACTTTGGAACGGTTCCAGGATAGATTGGGTCTTCTACCATTGCTTAGATCCTAGTTCATAGGTTAATTTTAATCATAGATTTTATATAACAGCCATTGACCGGTAGCTTGATGGTGGAGTTCATAGAGCCCTTGAGTAGCGGTGAGAACTTGATAGACCGTTATCTCCGGGGCTTTTTCCCACCATTCACCACTTTCCCTCCAGCTTTCAATGATCTGAGTGATAGTATGACATTGCTCCTCCCAGAAAAAAGCAATCGGTCGCTCTCCTTGACAGGTGACTTGGATAGATACATTTACGCGGCGGGCCAAGATAGACTACCTCCCAATGCTTGTGCACTTGTCAGTGATAGTCCGCCCAAAGCTGCAGCATCCTTTCTCGACGAGGGATGGAGATATCTGCAGCCATAAAGACACTCTCAGTCCCGAATTTTGCCTGTAGCAAAGATAAGACTTGTTGCAACTTTTTTTGACGTTGGGCTCGGAAGACTTCAGAGCCCAAGGCCAATTGTGCGAAAGTGGTTGGTGTTAGCCCCATTAACATCAACTTTATGCCGGTGATCGGGGCAGGCCAGGCTGTCTTGGTCAATAACCCTTTGATTACCTGCAGTAGCTGGTTTGTGGTTTGCAGTTCACTTTTTAATGACTTATCCCAACATTGTGTAGGTAAACTATCATATTGAACGAACAAGCGCAAACGGGTACAGGCCTTAGCCTGCTCCCGCAAGTCGGTGGCAGCTCTTTCGACCAGGGGTAGTAGATGGGTAGTCAATGTCTCCCAGCTCTTACACCCTTCTGTTGCAGGTGTTAATTGAAAACAGCTTTGGATCATCTGAGGTGGATAAAGAGCCTGTACGGTGGTTCGATCTATACCCCGAGCCGCATCATAAAGCTGGCTCCCGACTTCACCTAGCTGCTTTTGCAGCTGTAGCCTTGGTACTTGTCTCAACTGACCGATAGTATATATCCCGAGATTTAGTAGTTGCTGATGTATTTTATCCGGCCAAAGCCATAGCCGACTTATCGGTAAAGGAGCAAGAAAGCTCTCTACGGCAGCCGGGGGAATAATTAAGCAATAATTGTCTTTGGTTGCCACCTTGGTCGTACTTTCCTTTACCTCCACAGGAAAGGAAGTTTGGCCCCGCCCTCGCTGCCAGGTTAAAGGTTTATGCCCAGGCAATGAAAGGGGAGGATTAGCCATTTCCCAGTAGGCGATTTTGGCTACTAGTTTACTAGGGGCTATGCCGACTTGAAAAGGGAATGCCAATTCCCAGCGGAGCCGGTGGATGATGTTTTCACTGACAGCTGTTAGTTCTCCCTGGCCGGATAAATCCAAAAAGGCGCTGTGATGGCCCTCCGGTTCGACTAAAGGGCTAAGATGGGCACAAACATCCCAAAACTTTTCCGCTGCCGGTAAAGGGTCAGCTTGGGCCTCGATCACCTGTAAATCTGGGCAGGCGAGGCGAGCTTGGCGCAATCCCATAGTAGTACTGATATGCAACTTGGCCGCTTGGGGAGAAACATCGATGATCTTCTGGGCCTGGGTAACCACAAAGGGTTGTTGCCAGAGGTGGTGGTTACGTTTAGCTTCCAATAGTGCATAAAAATGGTGTAAACGGATGTAAGCTATCAATGGAGCCAAACCATTCACCTTCCAATACGAACTTGTATTCTATCAAACAGTCGTTCGTATAAAAAGTATACGCCAGGGTTCGCTGGAGTGTCAAGGAGAACAGCCCTAACTCAGTCCTGTCATATCTTGGTAAAAAGGTCTAGGAAAAATGTGACAAGATCCGAGAGTATCGCCTTTTGGTAAGGCTTCGCAGCAGAAGCTCAATCTTGGGCCAGGCGTTCAAGGCAGCCTGCCGACCGGCTTCGATGAACTCCGGCACTTTGCTTACATCGGTGAGGGAGGCACTGCCGGTACGGGGCTGGATTACCACATCTGCTGTTTGCTCCAGGCGAATCTCAGTATTGGTCTGACCCATAATATCTAGGGATTGGAGTAGGATCTCCAGGATAGTATCGATTTTTTCACTGGCTTGAGCATCAAATCCCAAATCTACGGCAATGACAAGATCGGTACCGGCCCAGCGCAAGAGATCCGAGGGGACGTTGTTTTTCAGACCACCATCCACCAGTAGGTGCTCTTGCCAGATGACCGGATGAAAGATACCGGGGATAGCGGTGCTGGCCCGAACTGACCGGGCCAAAGAGCAATCAGAGGCAAAGATTATTCCCGGTCGCTTTACGCTTAGCTGTTCAGCAAACATAGGGGGGCAAAAGCAAACCAAACGGCCACTACAGATATCAGTGGCGGTAACAAAAAGGGGGAACCCTAGCTGGTTAAAGGGCTGGTTGTTGCTAAGCTTTAATAACAACTGCTCAAATTTCTTTCCTCTCACTAGTCCCAAGGGGGTAGGAGGCAGCCAGCGATGAGGTAAGGACAATCGGTCTAAGATACCTCTGACGGCCATGAAGAAGATGGTCTGCAGATCAGTAACATAATCCGCGTAATCGGTGATGGTCACTTCTTCCAGAAGGTTAATCATGTCCTTAGGCATCCACCCTAAGGCATGTAGCATGGCAATGATACTACCGGCACTGGTACCGGCCATCATGTCAATTGGCAACCCCTTAGAACTGAGTACCTCTAATATCCCGATATGGGCAGTGCCCCTCAGGCCGCCACCACCTAAGGCAAGCCCAATAACCGGTTGTTTTTGGTGAAGGTGGTCCTTGATCTCAGTCGCCATTTCCACAAAGTTGACCTCCTCGCTCTAGACTTGTAGTCATATCATGATATGGAAAGTGGCTTGGGAAGTTGTGAACGGTCAGCTTTCAACCTTTGGATTCCTAACCATTAGATACCAAGGCTGACTTGGGTCCTCAGAAAGGAATTTAGACCATTCTTATGGAATGATAGAAACTAGTGGGAGATCAACAAAATTAAGAGCCCAGATCTGGTTCATGGAATGCAAATGGGGGCATAAGAATGGAGTGAACAGGGAGAAACCAGGAAGGTCCGGGGTGAGAAAAGTGGATGCCAAGCAACGTGCAATTCTGGAGTTCAGCCAACTGCTGTTAAAGGATCCATCCAGTAAGGTGTTCTTACACCGCCTCATGAACAACAAGGAACTCGTGGAGAAGATGGTCTTTGTCTTGAACAGA
>JAAZLW010000163.1 GCA_012799135.1 Bacillota bacterium
CTCTTCCTCAAGGGTGACCGGTGTTATACGGAAAAATGCGCCGTAGATAGACGCTCCTATCCGCCGGGGCAACATGGCCAGGGGCGTCATAAAGTGTCGGAGTATGGATTGCATTTGCGCGAAAAGCAGAAGGTACGCCGCATATACGGAGTTTTAGAGCGTCAGTTTGAGCGCTATTATGAGCGAGCCTCCCGGCAGAAGGGTATTACCGGTGAAAACTTGTTGAGGATTCTGGAAATGCGGCTAGACAATATCGTGTATCGGATGGGATTTGCAGCTTCCCGTGGCCAGGCACGGCAGCTGGTATTGCATGAGCATATTGCTGTTAACGGCCAGAAGGTAGATATTCCCTCCTATGAGCTGCAAGTGGGTGATGTGGTTACCGTGCGTGATGGAAGCCGTAACATGCAGCTGCTCAAAGATAATACTGAAGCTGCTGAGGGTCGCGCCGTACCGGAATGGCTGGAAGTAAATCTGGATCAGATGGAAGGCAAAATCCTTGCCGTACCCACCCGGGAACAAATGGATATTTCAGTACAGGAGCATTTGATTGTAGAGTACTACTCCCGGTAATGTTTGGGTTAAATGCTGGCTCGGGACCGGCAGCTGGGATATCGGGGCCCGGATAGGAATCCTGCCAGGTAGCACGTGGCCCTTGCAGGTCACTGCGTAAAGCTGGGAGGCTGGGTGAAACGATATTGGCCGGCCAGGGATGGCTTGAGGGTGCCTTTGGTCTGGCTGCCTTGTGTCGTTAAGGAGGGTTTTGCAGATGCTCGAGATAGAAAAACCCAAGATCGAATGTGTCGAATCCAGTGATTTCTATGGTAAGTACATTGTGGAGCCACTGGAAAGAGGGTATGGGATCACCCTGGGGAATTCATTGCGTCGAGTCTTGCTGTCTTCCTTGCCGGGAGCGGCGGTGACTTCGATCAGAATCGACGGAGTGCTACATGAATTCTCCACCGTGGAAGGGGTAGTGGAAGATACCACGGATATAGTTCTCAATCTCAAAGAGCTAGTAGTTAGGCTGCATTCCGATGAGCCGGTTATTGTGAGGATTGAGGCTGAGGGTGAAGGTGAAGTGTCGGCGGGGGACATTATCCATGGACCGGATGTGGACATCGTTAACCCTGACCTCCACATTGCAACCCTGGATAACAATGGTAGGCTAATGATGGAAATTGTGTTGGCCAAGGGCCGGGGGTATGTACCCGCTGATCGAAATAAGAAGGCTGATGATCCTATTGGTGTCATACCCATAGACTCCCTTTTTACACCCGTAAGACGAGTTAATTATACGGTGGAAGACACTCGAGTCGGACAGATTACCGACTATGACCGCCTAATCTTAGAGGTTTGGACAGATGGCAGTATTGCTCCGGATGATGCCGTCACCGTAGCGGCGAAGATCCTCACCGAACATTTGCGGCTTTTCCTGGAGCTGACTGATACCGGGGATGAGCTGGAGATTATGGTAGAGAAGGAAGAGGAAGAAAAAGACCGAGTATTGGAGATGGCCATCGAAGAACTGGATTTATCGGTACGGTCCTATAACTGTCTAAAGCGTGCAGGAGTCAACACCGTAGAAGAATTAACCCGTAAGACTGAGGAAGACATGATGAAAGTCAGAAATCTAGGCAAGAAGTCGCTCCAGGAAGTGAAGGAGAAACTGGCGGCCTTGGGGTTGGCTTTACGAGAAGCCGATGAGTAGCTGGGGATTAGGTTGTTTACGGGAAGGAGGGTTTGCAGCATGAGACAGGCGAAATTGGGACGGGATGCTGGTCACAGGCAAGCCTTGTTGCGCAATTTGGTGAGCTCAGTTCTGTTGGAGGGGCGGATCCAGACCACTGATACCAAAGCTAAGGCAGTAAAGCCCTTAGTAGAGGAAATGATTACCTTAGGTAAGCGAGGAGATTTGCAGGCTCGGCGCCAAGCTCAAGCCTTTTTGGGGCGGTCGGAAGCAGTGGATAAGCTGTTTGCTGACATTGGTCCGCGATATATGGAGCGCAGTGGTGGCTATACACGAATTATTAAGGTGGGACCTAGGCGGGGAGATGCTGCTCCGGTGAGTATCATCGAGCTGGTCTAGTCGAGTACCGATGTTTTGTCCTGCGACAGGCATAGTCCCGGGTGTATTCGAGGCTGCAAGGATATAGCCTCGAATCTGGGGGCCGGGGCTAAGAGTTGACAGGGGTTGAAGCATAGGAAGTGCGAAGTGGGCGCAGACGGGTCGCAGAGGGTGGTTCCTCTGCGTCGCTTTTTGCACAGTCTTTTTACGGGGTAGACTAAAAGACGGTGTGGGAGGAGATATCAGGTGGGGCGGGAAGGCTTCATTGAACTGGAAAAAGTGTGCTTCTCCTATACCCGGGAAGACGGAGAGATGGAAGAGGCAGCCCTAGCTGAGGTGAGCTTATCTATCTCTTCCGGTGAGTTTATCGCCATTGTGGGGCATAATGGGTCGGGGAAATCGACTCTGGCTAAACATTTGAACGGCCTTCTGATACCTACCAATGGTGATGTGTGGGTTATGGGGATGAATACCAAAGATGAGAGATATCTTTGGGATATCAGGCAGACGGTGGGCATGGTATTTCAGAATCCTGATAACCAGATCGTCGCTGCTACTGTGGAAGAAGATGTGGCTTTTGGTCCTGAAAACCTGGGTCTGGAACCTCAGCTGATTCGCGCCCGAGTCGACGAAGCTCTGGATATCGTGGGCATGTCTGACTATGCCAAAGCAGCACCTCATAGCCTTTCCGGAGGGCAAAAACAGCGGGTTGCGATCGCCGGTGTGATCGCGATGCGTCCCCGTTGCCTGGTCCTAGATGAACCCACTGCCATGCTGGACCCGGTAGGACGCCGGGAAGTACTGGACACTATTACTCGGCTAAATCAAGACGAAGGAATCACTGTTGTATTGATCACCCACTTCATGGATGAGGCTGCCCAGGCCCAGCGAGTGGCTGTGATGGACGGAGGTAAGATCGTACAACAGGGCTCTCCGGCAATTGTGTTTCAGGAGATCTCTTTACTAAGAAAATTGCGGTTGGATGTGCCGCCGGTGATCGAGTTGGCAACCCGGTTACGGGCAAGGTCCATCCCTTTGCCGAAAGGGATCTTAACAGTAGATGAGATGGTGACAGCGTTATGCCAATTGAGGTCAGAGGGCTAACCCATATATATCAAGCCAATACTCCTTTTGCCCGGATTGCTATCAAGGATATCAATCTGACCATTGATGATGGCGAAGTAGTGGGCATTATCGGCCATACCGGTTCGGGTAAGTCCACCTTGGTCCAGCATTTCAATGGGTTGCTGCGTCCTACGGCGGGAAGCATTAAGATCGATGGTGTGGAGCTTGGTCAAAAAGGAGTCGATCTGCGGGGTATTCGCCGGAAAGTGGGCTTAGTTTTCCAATATCCCGAACACCAATTGTTCGAAGAGACGGTTTGGGGTGACGTGGCCTTTGGACCTCGTAATATGGGTATATCTGCTGATGAAGTCCAAGGCCGGGTGGAAAGAGCCCTGGCGGCGGTGGATGTGGATGCTGTCTTGGTCGAAAGATCGCCTTTTGAGTTAAGTGGAGGCGAAAAGCGGCGAGTAGCCATAGCTGGAGTTCTGGCCATGGAACCTTCGGTATTGGTTTTGGACGAACCCACTGCTGGTCTGGATCCCAGGGGTCGGCAGGATCTGCTCAGGCAGATCCAGAGATTACAGGAAGAGCGGCATCTAACCGTCGTATTTGTCTCTCACAACATGGCGGAGGTGGCGAGCCTGGCTGATCGGTTAGTCGTCATGCACGAAGGGGCAATCATCATGGAAGGTTCTCCGAAGACTATTTTTGCAGAAGGGGAGCGCTTGGAGGCAATTGGGTTAGGTGTACCGGACATGACCGCCCTGATGCAAAAATTAAGAGCGAAAGGCTGGGACTTGCCAAAAAGCGCCTTGAGTGTGAAGGAAGCGGAGAAAGCGATTATGGCGGTTCTCTCTAAGGAAGCGAGGGTGGGTACCGGTGCCGACGTTTAGAAGTATTACCATCGGACAGTACATCCCCGGTGACTCTTTGCTGCACAGACTGGATCCCCGCACCAAGATCCTGATTACCGGTTTCTTGGTGATAGGGCTGTTTTTCATTGATAGCTTCCTAGGCTATGGTCTGGCCGCTTTATATATTGCGTTAGCTGTGCTCCGTTCTGACCTACCGGCTCGTTACTTATTTCGGGGTCTGCGGCCGGTGATCGCCATTATTCTCTTGACTTTTGTCTTGAACATCTTCATGACTGAAGGAGAGGTACTTTGGCAGTGGAAGTTCTTGACACTAACTCGCGAGGGACTGTCCAGAGGTGGGATGTTGGCTATTCGTCTGATCCTCTTAATTGTAGGCACCTCGATCTTGACCTTGACAACATCACCGATTGCCTTGACAGACGGGTTGGAAAGCTTACTTCGGCCTGGTAAGAAACTGGGGATTCCCGCCCATGAATTGGCCATGATGATGACCATTGCTTTGCGCTTTATCCCGACTCTCTTGGAGGAGACGGAGAAGATCATGAAGGCACAGATGGCCCGGGGTGCTGACTTCGAATCAGGGAATTTGCTGCAGAGGGCCAAAAGCCTTTTACCACTGTTAGTGCCTTTGTTTGTCAGTGCCTTTCGCCGAGCCGATGAACTGGCCATAGCCATGGAAGCGAGATGCTATCGAGGTGGGGAAGGCCGGACCAAGCTCAATCAGTTGGCCTTTCGGTTGGCCGATTACCTGGCCCTAGGTGGTAGTGGCCTGTTCATAATCTGGTTAGCCTGGGCCATGTAGTCTGTCAGAGTATTTGTGGGATTACAGAGTGCCGGTGAAGGTAGGGATTAAGAGTGTTGGCGTAAGAGGTGAGGGAAAATGGCCGGCCAGAAACGCAATATTCGGCTGCTGGTGGAATATGATGGCACCTTTTACCATGGGTTTCAGGTACAGGATGATCCATCATTACCTACAATCCAGGGAGAGCTGGAAGCGGCTATCAAGACCATTTGCGGTGAAACCATACGAATTACCGGTTCTGGCCGTACCGATGCCGGTGCTCATGCTCTGGGGCAAGTGGTTAATTTTCATACATACTCTTCCGTTCCCATAGAGCGGTTTGGAGTGGCACTAAACAGTGTTCTTCCCAGAGATATACGGGTAAAGCGGGCGGAAAGCGTGCCACTTTGCTTTCACGCTCGGTTTGATGCGATTGCCAAGACCTATATTTATATCGTAGATTATCGGCCTTGTGCGAGTACCTTTTTGCGTAACTATGTATATCACGTTCCACAAGCTCTGGATGTGGCGGCGCTCAGGAAGGCGGCAGAACTGCTAGTAGGGACTAGGGATTACGCATCCTTCCAGACCAGTGGCAGCTCAGCCCGGACATCAACCCGCACCGTGTATGATCTCCGGGTGGAGGCAGACGATGGCATGATCAAGTTTATCATCAGGGCCGATGGGTTCCTCTATAACATGGTGCGGAATATTGTGGGAACATTATTGGAAGTGGGCAAGGGTAAGTTGATGGCTGAGGAAATGGCTGCCATCCTTGCTGCCCGGGATCGTTCACAGGCGGGACCTACTGCGCCGGCTCAGGGCCTTTACCTAGTGGGCGTAGAATACTGAGCCTAGGAGACTGCATTAGATGAAGTGGCGGTATCAAAGGCAATAGGTGCTTGACAGTGATAAAGCGCTATATTACAATTGGAGACGGTAATCTCGGCGTGATGCCGCCGAGATTTGCTAGAAAGTTTGACCATAACCGGTTCTTGACTATCCGCTGCGGTACATAGCCCCGGCCGCTGCGAAGTCGGTTGAGAGCGGTTACTATACAACCGTTCTATCAAAGGGGGGAAGTCCGATGGAAAAAGGTAAGACATATATGGCCAGGCCCGCGGATATCGAGAGGAACTGGTACGTAGTCGATGCTGAAGGGAAGGTTTTGGGCCGCCTGGCAGCGGAGATTGCCACCATAATTAGGGGAAAGCATAAACCCCAGTTCACTCCTCACATGGATACCGGCGATTTCGTTATCGTTATCAATGCTGAGAAGGTCAAGCTTACTGGCAAGAAACGTGAGCAGAAAACGTATTACTGGCACACCGGTTATCCCGGTGGATTGCGCAGCCAGACAGTGGATGTATTACTGGAAAAGAAGCCGGAAGAGGTAATTCGCAAGGCTGTCTGGGGTATGATGCCCAAAAATAGCCTTAGCCGGAATCAGATGAAGAAGCTAAAGGTATATGCCGGTCCGGAGCATCCCCATATGGCTCAGATGCCCCAACCTTTGAATGTTCAAGAGGCCGCTAAATAGGCGAGCCGAACACTAGATAGAGGACTATCACCAGCAAAAGAAAGGGGGGATAAGTAGGTGGCTAGAGCACAAGCAGAACTAAACCAGTATTATGGTACGGGACGGAGAAAGTGTTCTGTTGCCAGGGTTTACCTGAGACCAGGGACCGGCAACATTATTATAAACCAGCGCCCAATAGAGAATTACTTTGGTCGAGATGTCTTGGAGACCATTTGCCGTCAGCCCCTGAAGCTGACTGGGACAGAAGCTAAGTTTGATGTAAAGGTGAATGTCAGGGGAGGCGGCATGTCAGGGCAAGCAGGCGCTATTCGCCACGGCATTGCTAGAGCTCTTTTGGAATATGATGGAGACCTTCGCCTTGCACTCAAGCAGGCGGGGTATCTAACCCGAGATCCGAGAATGAAGGAGCGGCATAAGTACGGTTTGAAGAAAGCCCGTAAGGCTCCTCAGTTCTCCAAGCGTTAATGTGGATTGGCCTGTGAATAAGGCGGTCTCTAGCCGACGAGGCGGGGCCGCCTTTTTGCTGGACTTTCGGAATTCAGGGAAAGGGGTAATAGATTAATGGACCGTAAGGCTGTTTTATCCATGATTGAGGCTACCAAAGTAGTAGCCATTGTGCGCCGGGTACCGGCTGAATCTGCTTATGACATTGCATCGGCCTTGGTGGAAGGAGGCATCCAGGCCCTAGAGTTTACCGCTGAGACTCCTGGAATTTGCAGGATAATCGAGGATGTGCGGCGACGGCTTCCAGAGAGTGTCGCGGTGGGGGCAGGGACAGTCTTGGATGGGGAAACGGCCCGAATGATGCTCCTTTCTGGGGCTGATTTTGTCGTTACACCCACAGTCGACAGAGCTACTATCGAGGTCTGTGTCCGCTATGGCAAGCCGGTCATGCCGGGAGCGATGACACCAACCGAGATCTTGACTGCCTATGAGTATGGGGCGGACTTGGTAAAGGTGTTTCCGGCAGGAGTGCTTGGTGCAGGCTATTTCCGCAGTCTGCGAGGGCCCTTGCCTCATATTCCGCTGATGGCTACGGGTGGTATTTCGGCGCATAATGCCCAGGAGTATTTGCAGGCTGGGGTAGCTGCATTGGGAGTCGGCGGCTCCTTGGTATCGGCCCAGGCGGTGGAGGCTAAGGACTATCAGGCCATGGAAAAAGAAGCAAGGCAGCTAATGCAGGCAGCCTTAGGATAGTCATAGGGGGATTTCACCAGAGGGGGCAATTACAGTGCAAGAGGACCGTATCACTGTTGGTGGCGACCTAGGCCCAGTACCAGGACCAGGGGAATATGATATCGCTATTGTAGGAGGCGGTCCTGGTGGATATGTAGCAGCCATTTACGGGGCTCGGCAGGGGGCCCGAGTGGCATTGATCGAAAAGGATACCCCTGGAGGTACCTGCTTGACTCGGGGGTGTATCCCCACTAAGGCCCTGGTTCGCACGACGGAAGTCTATAAGACAATGCAGGAGGCTGTCCGGTATGGATGCCGGGGTGAAAACATTCAGGTGGATTTTGCAAGGGCGATGGCTCGCAAGAACCGGGTAGTGGCAGGGCTAGTCAAGGGAGTGCAATCGCTGCTAGCTAAGCACGGAGTGACAGTGCTCGCCGGGGAGGGGCGGCTTGTCGATCGGCAAACTATCCAGGTCAAAACAGTTGAAGCTGAAACCTTGATCAGGGCCAAGCACATTATTGTGGCCACTGGTTCTGAGTCTATGAGATTGCCCATAGATGGTGCCCTCGGTGAAGACATAATTGACAGCACACAAGCTTTAGAACTGGAAGAGCTACCTCGGAGCATGGTAATCATCGGTGGTGGCGTTATTGGCATGGAGTTTGCCTTTATTTTCGCCCGGCTAGGGGTAAAGGTAACGGTCATCGAGTATCTAGACCAAATCTTAGCTCTGATTGATGAAGATTTGTCTCAAGAGGTGTTCCGCAGTGCCAGAACAGCCGGTATCAAGATCTATACCGGTGCCAAAGCCACCTCGATCATGGAAGGAGAAGATGGTGAGGCCATAGTAGCTTTTGAGCACGCTAAGACCGGTGAGGCTTTGCCAATGGTGTCTGGGGAAAAGGTGCTCATGGCTGTGGGCAGGCGCCCTTTCCTGCGGGGTCTGGGTGTCACGGAAATCGGGCTCGAATTAGAGGCTAATAGCCGAGGTATCAAGGTCGATCACACCATGCAGACCAGCATAGAGAATGTCTACGCCATCGGCGATGTTACCGGTAAGCTGATGTTGGCCCATGTCGCATCTCATCAGGGCCTGGTGGCCATAGACAATATCTTAGGTCGGAAATGTGTCATGGACTATCGGGCGGTGCCCAACGCCATTTTTACTGATCCGGAGATCGCTGCTGTGGGGATGAGTGAAAAAGAAGCTAAGACTTTGAGTAAGGCAGTGCGGGTGGGACGCTTCCCCTTTGCCGGCAATGGTAAAGCCCTTACCCTGGGGATGAGCCGGGGGTTTGTCAAGCTAATTACTGAGCCAGATACCGGTGTGATCATCGGAGGAAGCATAGTAGGTCCCGGTGCAACTGACCTGATTGGAGAAGTCACCCTAGCTGTACAGCATAGGTTGACGGCTGAGCAAGTGGCTCGGACTATTCATGCCCATCCCACCCTTCCGGAAGCCATTTTTGAGGCTGCCTGGGCAGCAGAAAGCGGGGCCCTTCATCTTGCAGACTAGTTGGCAAGAGGCGAGCATAGTCGTCTCCAATTCCTTCAATCCTTGGTACAATTTGGCTGTAGAAGAGATGCTGCTACATGGGATCAGGCAGCAGGAGACCGTATTATATCTATGGCAAAACCACAATACTGTTGTAATTGGGCGCAACCAAAATGCCTGGAAGGAGTGTCGCTGGGAGCTCTTGCACCAGGAAGGGGGTAAACTGGCCCGCCGCTTATCCGGGGGTGGGGCAGTTTTCCATGATCGGGGCAATCTGAACTTTACCTTTCTGGCTCACCGGAAATACTATGATTTGGAGAAACAGCTACAGGTCATCCTCGATGCCGTGGCCGGGCTTGGCATCCCCGCCAAGTTCTCCGGCCGGAATGACATTCTGGCCGCTGGGCGAAAATTCTCCGGGAATGCCTTTTACAAAGACGGAGACCGGGCTTACCATCATGGCACGATCTTGGTGGCAGTGGACTTTACCAAGCTGAGTCGTTATCTTCAGGTATCTAAAGAGAAGATGGCAACTAAGGGCATCGATTCAGTGCAGTCCCGGGTGATCAACCTAAGTGAGCTAAGACCGGGTCTTGATATCGATCTCGTTCGGGAGGCGTTAAAAAGCTCCTTCCGCAGCCTTTACAGTCCCCGAGGGGGAGAAGTGGTATTGGAAGGTTGGAGTGGCCCCTTACGGGATCTTTATGAGAAATATGCCTCCTGGGAATGGAGATTTGGCCAGACTCCTGCTTTTGATCTCACTTTAGAGAAGCGCTTTCCCTGGGGAGGAGTCGAACTGGCTCTGTCGCTCAAGCGGGGGCATATCTGGGAAGCTTGGGTGTTTTCCGATGCCATGGAGCCCCATCTGATTAGAGCCATAGGGCCTACCCTAAAGGACCTACCGCTGGAGAAAGGGGCGATCCTATCCGCATTGAGCCAACTCGGTGATACATCTGAGTATACATCCGAGGAGAAAGCTCTCTTGAAAGATATAGTGCGATGGCTTACCGGGGTTACTCTATAGCTACAGGCTGCCTTCTTGCCAATCAGTCATCAGTTGGAAGTTAGCATTTTCTCCTTGATAGGCTCTCACATAGAGAGCCTGTAGTTTCTGATAGAAAGCTCTGGTTTGGTCGGGCACGATGGGGGGCCCTAAGCTGATCTCCCCCTGTATACCGGTGAAATGATCAGCAAACCCTTCTGAGACCATGGCCATTACCGCCGCGCCAAAGGCTGACCCTTGGGTCGTAGAGGTCACCCGTAGAGGGAGGCCGGAGATGTCAGCCATCATCTGTAACCAGAAGGGGGATTTGGCAAACCCACCGGTAGCCCGAATCGTATGGGGCATACCCATGACCTCGATTACGGTCTGGCACATACCGGTCGCCTGCAGGCATACTCCCTCGAATAATGCCCGGGCTATGTCCTCAAGGCCGTGGCTCAAAGTAAGGCCTAGCATGGCTCCCCGGGCAGAGGGATTCCAAGTGGGGCTTCTTTCTCCGGCCAGGAAAGTCAAGAACAACAGTCCGTTGGCTCCCGGTGGTGAGGTCGCGGCTAGCTCAGTCAGCTGCTCAAACGATGGTTCAGAGTCCGGCCACAGCCCCTGGAACCACTCCAAAATGTTGCCACCATTATTGGTAGCTCCTCCTACCAGCCAAGTATCTTGGGCCAGGTAATAGCACCAAGTACTTCCCTGAGGGTGGGTCTTGGGGATCGGTGAAATAATACGGCAAGCAGCACTGGAGCCAATCATTAAAGCCATATCACCTTGGCTTACCGCACCAATTCCCACATTCGATAAGGTTCCATCGGTACCACCCATGGTTACATATGTATCGGGTGAAAGACCAAGGCTTGAAGCCAGATCAGGCTTGAGCTTGCCTACCAGATCGGTAGGTTCAGCTAGGGGAGGAAGCTCGGTTGGTTTGATCCCCAACTCCGCTAGAAGAGGGGTATCCCAATTCTTAGTATGAGAGCAAAGTAAGCCGGTAGATGAGGCGGTACTATAGTCTGTGCCTAGAACACCGGTTAGGTGATAGATAACATAATCCTTCAGGGATAGATAATAGAGCGCCTTTTGCCAGAGGTCGGGTTGTTCTTGCCGGAGCCAGCCCAACTTAGCGGGCCAGAAGGCAGGGTGGGTTGGGCAACCGGTGCGATGGTACAATTCTAGGCCATATCGGGATTGCAGGTCTTTGGCTATTCCCGTGCTTCTTAGATCAGACCAGAGCCAGGCATTAGCTAAGGGCTCGAGTTCTCCGTTGCAGGCTAAAAGGCTGTGCATCATGCAGGAAAAGCCTATGTTTAGGGGCCGAAGCGCTGAGTCAATCTTCTGAGTGGCCTCTTTGATCACCTTAGTGACAGTTGTCAAGACGATGCACGGATCCTGCTCTACCCAACCGGGTCGTGGTGTTAAAATCGACAAAGGCTCTGAGGCTTCGACAATTGGCGTTAGCTCCTGATTATAGATGACGGCCCTGACCCCGGAAGTTCCGATATCCACTCCCATAAACTGCCTTGACACATGCATCCCTCCCTACCGAATAATTCGGGAGGCAGGCGATGTCTACCTGCTATGGCTGGTCTGTAGGCGATGGTTCATCGAGAGGTTCCGGTTGGCCAAGCTCTTCCTCCTCCCTATCCTGCTCCTCCCCATCTTGTTCATCGGTCATCTCATCGAGCATCTCATCTATCTCCTCATCCAGGCCATCCGGCGAATCCGGGGGTTCAGGTGATATCAGTTCTGGCTCTGTACAGGGGGCATATTCTGTAGGTTCAGTTCCCTGGACAAAAGCACAGGGAACGGCCCACTCACATCCTGGCCCAGCCAAGAGACCAGAAAAGATATGAATCGGCACTCCGGTAATAATCTCCGGAGGTACCGGGAAATCCCAAAGGGGCTCATCGGCTAAGGCAGTATTGATGAATTTGGCCCAGATGGGTCCGGCTAGGGTCCCTCCATAACCCGGCAGGGGTTTTTGCCGATCATCCCCTATATATACAACCACTACGAGACTAGGGGTGTAGCCGGCAAACCATAAACTGATTTTCTCGTCTGTCGTACCGGTTTTGCCAGCGGCGGGTCGTTCAATGGCTAGATACTTCGCTGTACCGTAGTTGAAAACGGCTTTGAGCATATCAGTGATCAGAAAGGCAGTAGTTTCTTTAATTACTCTGACTCCCTTAGGTTGATGGTCTTCCAGAACCCTGCCTTCACTGTCGACTACCCTTTGAATCGCTCGAATATCGTAGCGGATACCCCCATTGGCAAAAGGCACAAAAGCCCCACCTAATTCCAGAGGTGTTACCCCCTTGGTTATGCCTCCCAAGGCCAAAGAGAGGTTGCGATCCTCAGAGGTGAGGGAGGTGATGCCCATGTTCTTAGTCAAACGCATAACCGGCTCGATACCCACTTGATGGAGTGTCCATACCGCGGCGTTATTCAAGGACAAGGCGATGGCATGTTTCATGACAACCGGCCCCCAGTATTGGGCCTCCCAGTTGCCAGGCTGGTAGCCGGCATACTCTTGAGGTACATCTTGGATTAGGGTGTTTTGCTGCCAGCCCGCTTCAAGGGCAGCGGCATAGATGAAGGGCTTGAGGGCCGAGCCGGGTTGACGATAGGCCTGGGTGGCTCGATTGAACTGTGACTCGATGTAATTGCGTCCTCCCACCATAGCCCGGATGAATCCGCTGTGGGGATCGATTGCGATCAGGGCTCCTTGAAATTCTTGGTCAGCAAAGGCATTCTGGGCTACTCGCTGGTAATCAGGATTGAGGGTGGTATGAACCCGAAACCCCCCTTTATACACCAGGTTGCTACCATAGCGCTCTTCCAGTTGCTTCTTAACATAATCGACGAAGTAAGGCGCAAGCCCCCGTTCTCGGCGGGCAAGTTTAAGGGGAGCTGTAGCAGCAGCTTGGCGTTGATCTTCAGAGATCATATCCCGGGCGGCCATGCGTTCTAGGACAAGGTTACGCCTTTCCACGGCCAAATCAGGGTGGACATATGGGTCATAAGCGGATGGGGAGCGGGGAATACCTGCTAAAAGAGCACTTTCCGTCAGTTCCAGTTGGCTGGACGATTTTCCCAGGTAAGTGCGGGCTGCGGCCTCAATGCCGTAGCTACCTTCGCCGAAATAGATCTGATTTAGATACAGTTCCAGGATTTCATCTTTGGTATAGCGCTGCTCCAGGATCAGGGCTAATACCAATTCCTCTAACTTACGACTCCACGTCTTTTTTGGGGTGAGAAACAGGTTCTTTGCCAGTTGTTGTGTGATAGTACTGGCACCAAGTACTTTCCTACCGGCCCGCAAATTGACGTAAAAGGCCCTGAGGATAGCGATTGGGTTGAAGCCCGGGTGCTCATAGAACCAGCGATCCTCTATAGCAATAATCGCGTGGCGCATTTGTTGAGGTACTTCTTCTAAGGGTATGTACTGGGTAGGGCCTTCTCCTAAGGTGGCTAGGATTTCGCCATTATCTGCTAGAATAGTGGCAGCATCCATGGGGCTAATGGTCTCGAACTGCCTTAGGAGAAACCAGCCCCTGATGTACCAACCTAGAAACACCAATATGGGGATAGTCACGAGTATTATTAGAAGCACACGATAGCGCTGCCAGAACTTCCCTTGAGATGCCAAGGCCATCACCTTAGGCTAGTATGAGTCAGAGGTAATGGCCCTATACCGTACTGAAGACCATCTGCACATGGGCTTCATCCTAGCAAGTGGTATTTATTTCGATTTGGTTTTGGCTAGGAGAGAGGGAATTTCGAATGCTCGAAGAATACTTGATTGAGGCAGCAAGAAAATCCGGGCAAATACGTAACCAGGGGAGGGATATCTAGAGGGAAATTCTAGGCTAAAGCTAATGGAGGTTAACTACGAGGGAGGCATACAGATGAAGAAGAGTTTGGTTTTCGCATTGACTTTGCTGATGGTTGGAGTGCTGGCGATTGGGGTAAATGCACAGCCATCGGGAGAAATCGTTGTTTACAGTGCGTCAGGCCCTGAAATCACAGGTCCAATCATTGAGTTGTTCAACAAAACATACCCTGATATCAAAGTAGTTAAGATCCATGCCGGGACACCGGAACTCTTTTCTCGCCTTCGAGCCGAGAAGGGCAATCCAGCAGCTGATGTGATGTTTGGTGGAGCTCCATTGCTGTATGATCGGGAAGCAGATTTGTTTACACCTTTTGTGCATCCCCACAAGGAGCACTTTGCTACCAATGATCCTGACAATATTTGGAGTCCATTTACCATTTTTGTACAGCCGCTGGTCGTGAATACCAATTTGGTCAAGCCTGAGGACTATCCGGAGACTGTGAAAGAGGTTCTGGAAAACGGTCCAAAATGGAAGGCGAATGGCGGTATTGCTCTGGCGGCTCCCGACACTTCTTCTACAGGTTGGACCATAGTCAGTGGCATAGCTACAGCCTACGGATGGGACTTCATCGAAGAGCTGGTCCCTTATGTATCTGTGACCAACGGTTCAGATGCCATGTTTAATGCAGTAAAAGATGGGGAACTGCCCATTGGCTGGATCAATGAAGACTTAGGATACCAATGGGAGAGTGCAGGGGTAGGAGTAAAGCTCATCTATCCCAGCGATGTATCTACCATTCAGATGGATGCATATGGATTGGTCAAGAACGGGCCCAACCCCGAACTGGCCAAGATTTTCCTTGAATTCCTGGGCACTAAGGAAGTACATGAAGTCGCTTCCCAGATTGTAAAACGGCGCTCTGTCCGCACTGATGTGGAACCGCCAGGAGGTTTACCGGAATTGGAAGGACTTAATCTGTTCTACGCCTCTGAGCCTAGAGATGTTGTGACCGATAGGTTCAATGCGATTGTAGAGCGAGCACAGTAGTGAAGAGAAAGCCGAATGCCTGCGGGCATTCGGCTACCCTAGAACTGAGCACGAGGTGCATATAATGAGACTAGACAGGTACAGTACAGATGCCTCAATCCCAGACCCTACGGGGAAGACATCGCTTTGGCCAACGGTAGCCAGAAGATTGAAAGACCCATGGCTCATTATTAGTATATTTATCACAGTAATGGCCATCGCTTTGATCATCATTCCGCAATACCGTATTTTTGTTTCCTCCACCGAACAGGCAAAGGGCAAGTTCAGTATCAAGACCTCAGCTGATGGTGTATTGGAGACTGTTCATGACGCCAACAAGGGCTTTACAGTGATCGATGGTACCAGGGAGCTGACGGTCAGGCGAGGCACTACTCCTTTACTGGCTGTGCGGAGCCTGGATGAGCAGACTCTCTCTCTTCGTGCCATGAATGGAGAGAAACTCAATGCTGAGATCCTAGATGATGGAAAGGTACGTCTATGGGGTAAAGGCCTTGATGTTGTTCTGTCCCAGGAGGTATTCAGCAAGTCCATATTCGAGGCGGCGGTTAAGCCAAGGCCGCTGAAGGTGGCAATGCAGAGCTCCAATCAAATAGCCATCACTCACCATGCTGGTGCTTTCTTGAATTTCGCTGAGATAGAACCTACCCATGGACTGGACAATTATCGGAAATTCCTGACCAACAATCGATATGTCAGTGCTATCAAAAACAGCTTGATTGTGGCTGTTGCAGCCTCGCTCTTAGCAAGCGTACTGGCGGTATCATTGGCCTATCTCTTTGCCCGTTATCATTTCCCAGGTAAAGGGACGATGGTCACCCTGATTACTATGGCTTCAGTATCGCCTCCTTTCTTGGGAGGGTATGCCTGGCGCATGCTCCTGGGAAGCCAAGGAATACTGACCAGGGCGTTTAATCTAGATTTTACTATAGTGGGTCTACATGGTGTCATCTGGGTGATTACCTGGCTGATCTTCCCACTCATCTTCTTGCTCACCTATGACTCTTTTACTGCCATCGATAATTCTTTGATTGAATCGTCCATGAGCCTTGGTGCCAACAAGCGCAAGACTTTGTTCAAGGTGATCATTCCTTTGGCCATGCCTGGGATTATTACCGGCATATATCTGGGCATGATGACAGCATTCTCTGATTTTGGGACTCCTTATGTGATCTCACTTAACCTTAATGTTTTGCCTGTGTTGGTATATCAGCAATTTATGAATGAGGTGGGCACGAACTTTCCCATTGCCAGCACCGGTAGTGTGATTATGATCTTAATCTCCAGTGCCATACTAATGGCTCAGCGAATGTATCTGGCAACTAAAGCCTATGCTTCCATTTCGGCTAGGACCTTAGGTCTTATGGAACCGCCTAGACGGCAGAAGGCACTGATCATGGGTTTTACGGCCCTTCTTATTTTCATGGCCTTTGTGCCACACTTGACAGTGACTCTAACTTCTTTCTTACAGTGGCGCTCGGGTATTGTCAGCCCCATCTTCACTTTGGAAAACTATGTGCGGATGGTCCGTTCTGAGCTGAATTCTATCTATGTCAGTTTCTTCTTGGGGATTACTACTACACTGCTCAATGTCGTATTTGGGGTGGCTATCGCTTACATCGTTGTTCGCAAGCGCTATCCGGTGATCTCGGACTTATTGAATACCATCGTTATGATCCCCTATATCGTTCCCGGTACGGTGCTGGCCATCGGGTTTGTCATGATCTTTAACCAGCCCCCCATTCTAATCACCGGCACTTGGGTAATCTTAGTGCTGGCCTACTTTGTGAGAAAGTTGCCTTACTCGGTGAAGACCGCTGAGGCGGTGTTATATCAGATTCACCCTGATTTGGAGGAAGCGGCCAAGAGTCTGGGTGCTAAGCCAACCAGGAGTTTTCTCGATATTACCCTGAAGCTGATGATTGGTGGGGTGATCTCCGGAGCAACCCTGTCGTTCTTGCAGGTGATGACGGAGATCAGCTCCACAATTATTCTATATCGACCTCCTTGGAAGCCGATGACTGCTGTAATCTTTGAAAACACCACCAGAGCCGGCTCAGACTTTGGGGTGGCCTCAGCGATGACAGTGGTTCTGATGCTATGCTTGTATATTCCCTTATACTTCATAACCAAGCGCACAAGGATGGACTCAAAGGAGGGCAATAGCCTTGCGGCCTACTACTAAAGCGGCGACCTCAGTCGGTGTCAGGATAAAGAATATCTCTAAGTCATTTGGCCAGACCGAGGTACTCAAGTCAATTAATCTGGATATTCTCCCCGGGGAGTTCTTTACCATCATCGGGCCCTCGGGGTGTGGGAAGACGACCCTGCTACGCATCATCTCGGGATTTCATCAACCAAGTGGGGGAAAAGTGTTTTTCAATGATCAAGATGTCACCTATCTCCCACCATGGGAGCGAAATATTGGGTTTGTGTTCCAGAATTATGCTCTTTGGCCGAATATGACCATCTTCGATAACGTGGCCTATGGGCTCAAGATCCGGAAAAAACCCAAGGATGTTATTCGGGAGAAAGTCAAATGGGCCTTGGATGTGGTGGACCTTCCCGGTGTGGAAAAGCAGCACCCCGGTCAACTCAGTGGGGGAATGCAGCAACGGGTGGCCATTGCCCGAGCCATAGTCATTGATCCGGCTCTGCTGCTCTTGGATGAACCCTTATCCAACCTTGATGCGAAGCTACGGGTATCATTGCGGAAGCATATCCGGGAGATACAGACTGAATTGGGCATTACCGCTATCTATGTCACTCATGATCAAGAAGAAGCTTTGGAAATCTCCGATAGGATTGCCATACTCAATGGGGGCATGCTGCAGCAAGCCGGGCGACCCGAGGAGCTATATGAGAACCCCTCGAATCTGTTCGTTGCCGGCTTCCTCGGTGAGGCCAACTTCATTGAAGGTGTTTTGACTGCCTCAGGCCATTTCCAAGCAAATTCCCTGAAATTGAGTGTCCCTGGCAACCGTCCGGCTGTTGATACCCAGGCCACTTTGGTTATACGTCCGGAAAATATCCAGGTAGTATCCAGTGGCGATGGGCATGTAGAAGCGACCCTAATCAAGCGATACTATCTCGGTGCATTGAAACGTTTTGTGGCGCAACTAGCTGATGGGACCACGCTTTATCTCGAGACTTTCCAGGACCATACCGTAGGAGATAAGGTATGGCTAGAGCTTGGCAAGACGCGCCTGATCTGTGAGGAGGAAATCCATGCATCAGCTTAGTCTACCTGATATCGATGAGCAGTTTGGTAACCTGATCGCTTTACGAAAAAGGAAGGAGCAGTCATTTCCGGGAATAGCTCAGCTATTTATCGCTTCCGTGATCCAATGCCAGCCCTTGGCGGAGGTAGAACTGCTAAGTGCCACCGGTGCCCCTATTGTGGTAAAAGAGCTATCAGCGGAAAAGACACCGATATCCCATATTCGCACCTATGAGGCGGATTGCTGTCTGATCACGGAAGAGACTGTAGTTCACGGGGACGAGGCCAGTGTTCGCCTGAGCTTTTCCCTGAAGGAGCCTCAAGCGGAGGAGCTTAACCTAAGACTACGGGTCTCGGGCGGATTTCTCATGTCTCCCCAGGGTGTACCCTATCATTGGCAGGAGGAGAAGCTGATCCAAGGGGTTTTCCGAGAGAATCAGCTAGATCTACACTGGCGAGATAAGATCAGTATGCGGC
>JAAZLW010000164.1 GCA_012799135.1 Bacillota bacterium
CGATAGATCTGGAAAGGAGTGCAACCATCGATGCGGGCAGCATCCTCAATTTCTAAGGGAATGCTGTGAAAAAAGTTGCTCAGAAGGAATATAGCAAAGGGCAGTCCACTGGCAATGTACACCAAGATTAGACCGATTTGAGTGTCAAGCAAACGTAAGGTACGCAACAGGCTAAACAAAGGTACAATAGCCAGCCTTACCGGTAGCATCAAGCCACTTAAGAAGAACATCCGCAAAAAGAGATTTCCGCGAAACCTGTAGCGAGTCAGCACATAAGCTGCCATAGACGCACTCACCAATAGACCCATTACCGATGCCACCGATATCAAGATGCTATTCAGAAAATAGTCGGAAAACTTAGCTTGTTGCCACGCCCTAACATAGTTGGAGAACCTCCATACTGTCGGTAATCCGTAGGGGTCACGGAAAATCTCCCTAGTGGACTTAAACGAGGACAAGACCATGATCGAGAACGGATAAAGCACTATAACAGCATAGAAAGTGCAGATCACAAACAAGACTACCCTAGCTGCCTTGTTCCCAAACAGCTCAGCCTTGCCGCCCATACACCTCACCCCCCTTTCTTTAGAACTCGCTGCTAAATCGGTCTCTGAGCTTTACTTGAATTAAGGATACCGGCAGAATCACAATGAGCATCAAGGTTGTGACCGCGGCACCCAAACCCATACCGCTCTTGGATGCACCCATACCACCAAAAGTCACACGGTAGAAAAAGGTGCCCAAAACGTCAGTAGCATAGTTGGGCCCCGCCATGGCCCCTTGCATGACAAAGATCATATCAAAGGCTTCAAAACTCCAAATGAAGTTGAGGGTAATTAAGGTCAGGAACGTCGGTAGCAGCAAGGGTAGATAGACATATCGCAGAATATCCACGGTACTTGCTCCATCAATTTGGGCTGCCTCCACAAGGTCACTGGGGATTCCAGTAATCCCAGCCAGGTAAACCAGTATGTAAAAGCCTAAACCGCGCCAAACAGCTACTAAGATTACCGTGGGAAAGGCTAGTTTCGGATCTCCCAGCCACGGCTTGGCCCAGCTCTCCAGGCCGAGGCTAACCAGCAGTTTATTAACCATACCCCATTGTGGGTTTAGGAGTAGGTTCCACAAGAAGCCTACCGCCACGATGGCCAGTACATTGGGAATGAAGTAAATCGTCTTAAAGACATTGGTACCTTTTATGTTGGAGCTTAGCACTAAAGCAAAGAACAGACCTAGCAGCGTCTGCAGGACCGAGCTGAGCAGAAAGTAATAGATGTTATGACCAAAAGCTCTCCAGAAGATGTCACTAAGTATGCCGAAGAGAATGTCACGGTAGTTGCCTAGCCCTCGCCAAGTCATAGGGCCTACACCGGGCCATTCGTAAAAGGAAAACCGAATCGTATTGATAAACGGAAAGATGACAAACCCCGTGTACAAGATTAGTGCCGGCAGAAGCAAGATCAGATAATCATGATTCCTCAACGTCCTGACCAGCTTGTTCGACCTGTCAATTTTTTTCCCAGCCTGTGTGGTGATCTTGGGCACCTTTTCCTCACCTCCGCTTAAAGGAAAGGGGAGAAGGGGTAGGCTCCCCTTCTCTCCCTGGATTTTCCGTCCAAAGCCTCTACTTCATTGGCTCATACCAAGCAGATAGCCCTTTATCCAATTCCTCAGCGACCTCACTAGGAGTACTCTGGCCGGTCAAGATAGCTTGCAGACCATTCCCTAGCATAGTATGTGCATCTGGTTTTCCAAAGGTCAAGGGAGAGCGAGCTCCATGTATTGTACTGAGCGAATAGTCTGATGCAAGCTGAGTGAGTTCAGCCAGTACTGGTTTACCCTCTGGCATCTTCGCTCCGATCACCGGCGTAATCTCGCCCTGGATCTCGGCGAACATCTCTCCGAATTCTTTGGTGGCTGCAATGCTCAGCACCTTTATGGCCGCTTCCTGGTTCTTGGAGGCGGCGTTGATCCCATAGCCACCATCTGAATAAGCATAGGCATATGGCCTGTCGGCAGGATCCACTGGTGGTACGAGCATTACCCCCATCTCAAGCTCAGGGTTGAGCTCCTGTAGAGGCACCAGATCCCAGGCACCCAAGAAGGCCATACCTAGCATTTCCATACCAAATGCAGTCTGGACATCGGAGTAGTTGGCAGCCTCAAAGTTCTTTTGGAAGTACTTGGAGAGCTCCACCGTACGCTCCAAAGAGCGAACATACTCAGGATCAGAGAACCGATTCTTCCCTTCTAGTAGCCCACAAATCCACTCATCACCCAAGATACTGGCATCGATTGTTGTCTGCACTAACGACATAGCCCAGCCCTCACGTCCGGCCACACCAATCGGGTCAATACCATTATCCTTTAGCACCTGTCCCGCCTTGAGCAATTCATCCCACGTCTTGGGCTGTTCCAATCCGTATTCCCGGAAGAGTGCCTTGTTGTAATAGATAAGGAAGGTCTGCATGGCAAAGGGTACACCATAGGTATGCCCGTCATAACTTACCGTCTCTAATACGGCACCGGGAAATACACTAAGATCAATCTTATCCTCCAGAGGCATGAAAGCCTGGGCCTTGGCATAATCAATCAGCCACCCGCCGCTACGCATGGTCATTATATCCGGGCCCAGTCCACCTTGAACTGATGTCATCAGTACCGAATCATAATCCACAGCTCGGATGGATTTGAACTCGATAGTGATGTCCTCTCCTTGGTCCTTTAGCATCTTCTCTACGTTTCTCCATAACTGTTCTTCGCCCCGCCAGCTCCAGAAGGTGAGAGTGGTGGCACTAGCAACACTACCTAAAGCCAAGACCAAGACAACCACGATGGGAATCACTCTTAGGACACATTTTCTCATTTTGAGTTAACCTCCCTGTTTTTTTGTGATAGCTTCGTCTATCCGTCCACTCAAGTTCTGTCTGCAGGTATAGTATCCACTCACCTCCCATCATTCCTGGCGACCACATTGATCCCGCCAGGCCTCTTCTCCCTTATCCGCCGATCACAGTGCACTACACCGGCAACCACTCAGTCTTTAGCCCGATGACTCTCTTGGGTCGCATAAAAGCCTCGGCCCGCTCAAACCCAGCCAAAGCTCCACGCATCATGAATAGACCCTGGTAGTACTGGACATAAGGAAAAGATGATAACCTGCCACAGAACAACTCGTATTGGCTAACACAGCTATACCAGAGGTCATATACTTGATCATCGATCTCTACGTAAAGATCGTCGCGAAAATCATATGGGTCCTCCCAATTCTCTGCATAATACAGGGCTCGGGTTCGGTGAGCTGGAAGAGCTCTCTCATATGCCTGGAGGGAGGCCAAACCAACGGCTCGAGTTACTATCTCGCTGGTATACTCATGATCTCGATGGAGACTACCCTTCCAGTGTGTAATCACAATATCTGGCCTGGCGTGGCGAATGACGTCAACCACCGTATCCACCGTATCTTTGGTGTATTCTAGCTCTGCATCCTTATACGGTAGAATGATCATGTCTGCGCCAATCGCTCTAGCTGCCTTCTGAGCTTCGTCTCTCTTCTGAGCCGCATATTCCTCAGAGCTAAGGGTTCTATGACCTGCTTCACCCAAAGTCAGATGCGTAAAGGTGGCTTTGTGACCTGCTTTGATATACTTTGCGGCTGTGGCTCCGGCCATGATCTCGGCATCCGC
>JAAZLW010000165.1 GCA_012799135.1 Bacillota bacterium
CGATGGGTCTACGCATCAAGCAATTGAGGATGTAGCTCTTATGAGAGCTATCCCCAATATGACGGTCTTGGTTCCTGTTGATGCCGTAGAAACCCGCAAGATGGTTCAGGCTATGATTGATTGGGACGGGCCGGTGTATATCCGAATTAACCGTAACGAATTGCCAGTGATCACCGATCCAGATAGTGATTATGAAATCGGCAAACTGCAGGTGGTGAGAAATGGCAGTGACATAGCGGTGTTTGCCAATGGAGTGATGGTTTCCAAGGCCTTAGCAGCGGCAGAGGAACTCGCTAAGACTGGTATTTCCGTGAAAGTGATCAACGCCAGCACGGTAAAGCCATTGGCTGATGAGGAAGTATTAGCCCACGTGGAAGGATGCCGAGGAGCTGTAACCGCTGAGGAACACAGCGTAATCGGAGGTTTAGGGAGTGCTATTGCTGAGGCCCTCAGACGCGAGAGAAACCTCCCCATCGAATTTGTGGGGGTGAATGACACTTTTGGCACCTCAGCTCTCTGTTATGAAGAATTACTCGCTCACTATGGGCTAACCGTCAGTGCCATAGCAGATGCCATTAGACTCGTAATACAAAGCTAGACGCTATAGACCACAATACTACGAAAAGAACGTGCAGGGAGGCTGGGTGTAATGCAAGAGTTAGGATTCATTGGACTAGGCATTATGGGTAAGCCGATGGCCAGAAATCTACTCAAAGCCGGGTACGAGTTGGTGGTCTATGATATTAATGAACAGGCCATTGAGGAGCTTGTAGAAAGTGGAGCGAAGGCTGGTCGATCGAGTAAGGACGTTGCCGAGAGAAGCGAAGTCATTATCACGATGTTGCCCAACTCGCCTGAAGTTAGGGACGTCGTCTTGGGTCGAGATGGCATAGCAGAAGGAGCTAAGCCTGGGACTATCGTGCTCGATATGAGTTCCATTTCACCGATAGTATCACAGGAAATAGCCAAGGAGCTGGCCAAACGGCAAGTGATTATGCTCGATGCTCCTGTAAGTGGCGGAGAGCCCAAGGCTATCGATGGAACTCTAGCTATTATGGTCGGTGGACCAGAGGATGCCTTTGCAGAAGTAACGGAAATTCTGTTGCATATGGGTTCATCGGCAGTGTTGGTTGGGGAGATTGGCAGTGGTAATGTCACCAAGCTAGCCAACCAGATCATTGTAGCTTTGAATATCGCGGCCATGTCAGAGGCCATGGTTCTGGCCGTCAAAGCGGGTACTGATCCGGAAAAGGTATTTCAAGCGATTCGAGGTGGATTAGCGGGAAGCACTGTATTAGACGCAAAAATGCCACTGGTATTGGAAAGAAACTTTGAGCCGGGCTTTCGGATTGAACTGCATATCAAGGACTTACTCAATGCCTTAGATACAGCGCATGCTGTTGGCACGCCCCTACCTCTGGCAAGTCAAGTCCTGGAATTCATGCAAGCTCTCAAGGTAGATGGCAAAGCCAAGGAGGATCATGGCGGTTTGATTCAGTTCTATGAGAAATTGGCGAAGGTCGAGGTGAGGAGATAGTCGGGTCGAGCCCACTATCTATTCGTCTGGTAGAGTTCATTGGGTAGCAATATCAGCAAACTAATGACAGAAGAGTTGGGCTATGGGTGTTCGCCAATAGCCCTTTCTGGTATTCAGGGAGACGGGCAGGTATGAGCGGTAGTCTGATCCATTGGTTACGGCCACCCAAGACGAAGAGTGTAGGCCCCTAGCAGAGGCTCGTCTCTCTGCTGGGGCCTCTATATATCAAGCACAAGAAGATCCACAGTGATGAGGAAGTGATTTTACCCTGTAAGGGTGGATCGCCATATCACTGCAATCAGGAGAGGGCTCATGATCCGTACAGGGGAATAGGCATACAAAGGGATTCTATCAGGTATTGTCCAATTACTAAGCAAAAAAATCCGGAAGGGAAACATTATACCAAAACCCGGCGATGATGTTGAGGCTTCATGGCCTGCAGCTATAGGTATGGGATAACTCAGGAGTGCATCACTTTCAGAGCTCATTCGCGTGCTAGATGAGCGCTTTGGTACAGAATGGACAGAGGGGGAATGACTACTCCTGGAGGCTGTTCGAGAGGATGCAATTCAGAGCCAGTCATCCAAGAGGTGGCGCGGGTCAATGCACTCGAGAACTTCGGCTCTAGGATGGACAATCGAAGCCTACCCCCGCCTACTAACGGCTTCTAGCCAAGCATTGGCAATGAGACCGTGGCCTGCTAAGGTGGGATGGACACCATCGGCCGCCCAGAAGGCAGGTCTGGCTTTTGCACAGGCTGCTGCAAACAGCCCGTCTAAAGGTACTAAGAGAGCCGAATATTCGGCCGC
>JAAZLW010000166.1 GCA_012799135.1 Bacillota bacterium
AAGAGCCCCATAGAGGCGGCACTGGTCGACGGAGCCGACGCTTGGCAGATGATAAAATATGTGTTTCTACCTCTTTTGCGGCCAATCATCTTGATAGTGCTCATCCTACGGACGATGGACGCCCTCAAGATGTTCGATGTAGTCTTCTCCCTGACTGGAGGCGGACCGGCAGACGCCACCGAACTTCTATCGATGCACGTTTACCGTACGGGATTCTACCAGAGTGGAATGGTGGGACTAGCTTCAGCCATGGCCGTTGTCTTGCTGATTGTGATCATGCTCTTTAGCCGAGCATTCATACGACTACTCGGTGAGCAGGAAACTGAGGGAGGGGTGAAATGAAAGTGGCTACACGGAATCGAGGTGAGCTTATCGTGAACATCATTGGCTCATTGTTGATCGTGTTTTTCTTTCTTATGCCCTTTACTTGGATGGTACTGATGTCTTTTAAGACCAGACTACAAACCTTTGAAATACCTCCCCGGATTTTGTTTACTCCAACCTTGGAAAACTACAGGGATCTATTCGCCCGGGGTATTTTTGGACAATACTTTCAGAATAGCCTAGTGATTGCCATTGGCAGCGTAGTGTTGTCCTTGGCTATTGCAGCACCGGCAGCCTATGGCTTATCCAGGTTTCGTTTCAAAAAGAAACAAGATGTGGCTTTCTGGATCCTATCCATTAGGATGGCGCCCGCTATTGCCGTTGTGATTCCCTATTTCATGATTGGTAGATTTCTTGGCTTGCTCGATACCAGGCTTGTACTTGTCATCAGCTACCTTTCATTTAACATTCCCTTTGCCGTATGGATGCTGCGGGGATTCATGGACGAGGTCCCCATCGAAATCGATGAAGCAGCCATGATTGATGGATGCTCCCAATTCGAGGTGTTCTGGCGATTCATAATTCCACTCAGTACTAATGGATTTGCGGCCACGGCAATCTTGTGCCTCATCCAATCATGGAATGAATTTACCTTTTCCCTCTTCTTAACCACTACCAGAGCACGCACTTTGCCGACGATTGTCACTCAGTTCCTGACGTTTCAAGGAGTCATGTGGGGCGAGATGTCGGCCGCCGCTACCTTGACCGTCATTCCCGTGGTCGTATTTGCCCTACTGGTGCGAAATCATCTCATCGCCGGTCTTACCTTTGGTGCGATCAAGGAATAAGCCAAATCATCTGTCAGAGATGCTAAGCCTCTGCCCTCCCGAGGACCTGGGTCAGCAGTCTCTCTTGCAGACGATCCAGGGCAGCAAAATCCATATTAGCCACATAGAAGTCCTCTACTTCTAAGTGAGCTTCCCGTGCCTTTTTGATTAACCCGATGGCTGTGTTCAGAAGCTGAAGGAAGGTTTGACGGTCTGCCTCTAATTCTGGTTGGTGGCGGTTCATCTTATCTCGATTGAGACCATAATCCAAGCTAAGAGCGGAGTATTCCCCCTCTGGAGTAAAAGGGAACAGTTCTGTACTAGTGGCCAAGAGAGTATCCAGCTCGGGGATGAGTACATGCTGCAGCTTAGCGGGATCAATAGGGCTATGGTAATTCTCCACATGGTAGCCCCGCTCTCCTGCGGCGGTTGCTATTTTGGCCAGCAAAGTGGATTTACCAGCCCCCGGCTGTCCTTTGATGACTATCCGGCGACTGGCGGGTCCGGCAAGGGTTTGAACATACGATTTGGGCCCTTCCGGGGTAAAAGCGGAAACGAATAGATGCCGCTGCCTACCCGGGGAAGCAGCGATGGGCCGATTACCTAAGATATCCTTACAGAGCTGGTGGGATTCTTGATTAACCCAGCCCCAATCCTGCATTGCCCCTATTTTCTCTTCCCAATTCTCATGTATCTCCCGGGCTGCCCCCAAATAACGATAAGCACTGCGAAATAGACGACTGCCTTCCGTTACGGCTGCCATGATGACTTGAGTATGGGCCCTGATACCGGCAGAATTCCAGTACTCTCCCAAATTCAGGATCTCATCTACCGCCCCGGGGAATTGGGGATCATAAAGATGTGGCTTCATACCATCAAGGAAGGCCACCTTGAGTGTGGGAATCACCAGCCCGTCCAAAGAGTTGTTATCGGAGGCGCATTGATGAAGCTCGACACCAAAGCCCTTGTTAATCACAGCTTCGGCTATATTCTTCATCAGAGTTGACTTACCCGTTCCTGGTCCGCCTTTGAGCACGTAGATTCGGTCAATGTCAGAACCGGCAATGTAACTGAAAAAGGAGTGAAAACCTATCCCGGTATTACCGCCCGGGAAAACCCGCTTAACTCTCCCACCTTTGATCATCTCCATAATTCCTCCCTGACTGTGCCCATTGCCGTTGCGATTGGGCAATGTGGCAAGGCTCGCTCAGTAGTCCTATCCTATGTCTCTGGAGCTAAAATGTTGCAGAAAAGGCGGGAACACCCCGCCTTTTCAAAAAGGACTAACTAGCCTGGTACTGATTGCCCAACATCAAGGCATCACAGGTATCTATCCAGTTTGGTGGCAATCGTCTGCTTCGGCACCGCTCCCATGATCTTGTCCACCGGCTTCCCATCCTTGAAAACCAGTAAAGTGGGAATACTCATGATACCATACTTGGCCGCTGTCTGCTGGTTATCATCGACATTTAGCTTAGCGATCGTGGCCCGCCCCGCATATTCTTCAGCCAGATCCTCAATGATCGGCCCTACCATGCGACAGGGTCCACACCAAGGGGCCCAAAAATCCACCAAAACTACACCGCTCTTCTCTAGTACATCCGCTTCAAAGGTAGCATCTGTTAGCTGCTGAACCATGGCCTCAACCTCCCATTAGATAGGTGTGCCACCACTCCGACTGGAGTTGGCGACTCGTGCAATATCCGGATCATCCGTAAAGCATACATATATTATAGTCTCTGTTCGCCACCGCTGTCAATAGCGAACATCAACTCTCTGCAACTGATGCCAATATTTATGGTAATCCCAATAAGACCTATGGCCAGAAAGCCCTCCGTAAACCCCGATGTATCTCCTATTATACCCACTAAGACTGCATGTCCAAACATACTCACGGGCAGATAGTCTGAAAGAAGTCCCTAGTGGAGGCAGGATGTCCGCGTTTTCTGCGGAAATATATGTTATGTGTATAAGCTCCGTATAAATTTTGTCCACAGAGTTATCCACAGCTGTTGATAACTTTCCTGTGGATTCCAAAGTAAGGAGCACAGTTATGCGTCTGGAGATTCGTGGTGTTGAGAAACTTAGCTGGCGAGAAAGACAGGTAGTGGCCCTTAAAGAATCCGGCCATTCCACAGAGAGCATAGCTAAGAGGTTAGGTATAGGTGAAGGAACTGTAGCAACTTTGTATAACCGGGCCAGGAAAAAGGGCTATGAAGTCGTCTTGATCATCGATGGCGATCCTTTGGGGCTTGGTGCTGAGTTGGATGATGCCGAATAGCCCTTGACAATTTGCCATTCAATGCTTACACTAAAATCAAAAGCATAGATAAGTCTTCGGGGCTAGGTGAGAAGGTGAAAACCTTCGATTCCTGACCGGCGGTATGCCCAATCGGGTGAGCCCGCGAGCCATTGATGGTTGATCTGGTGTGATTCCAGAGCCGACAGTACAGTCTGGATGGAAGAAGACGCAATGATTATTTACTGACGCGTAAACAGCCCCGGAGATATCTCCGGGGCTTTATCTATGTCTGCCTTTTCCCTGAAGACCTAACACACAGAAAGGTGATCGACCATGACCAATGTAAGGCGAATGACCGTTTTGGGGTTGTTGGCAGCAATTAGTTTCCTGCTCATGTTTGCACTGGAGTTCCCTTTACCCGGCTTCCCACCATATCTGAAGTATGACCCCTCCGATGTGTGCGGGCTCCTAGCAGCCTTCTTCTTTGGACCTGCTGCTGGCTTTCTGGTGGAGCTAATCAAGAGTATACTTTTCTTTCTCTCCGGCAAATCGGCTGATGGTATCGTGGGAGCAACCGCAGCCCTAATCGCGGGGGGTAGTTTCGTAGTAGTAGCCGGTCAGGTATACGCTGCCGGCAAACGCTCACCGATCGTCGCTCTTCTGGCTGGTACCATCACCATGACCATATTTATGGTCACCGCCAACTACTTTGTCTTCTTACCCCTGTGGGGCTTACCCACCAGCCAGATCAAGTGGCCTCTGATCATCTCTATGTTGGGATTTAACTTGGTAAAAGGGGTGATTACATCAATTCTCACTCTCATTGTCCATCAGAGCCTAAAAGGCAAGATAGCGCTAACTAGAGCAGAAACCCGCCGCTAAGCGCGGGCTTCTGCCTTAGCTAGCCTCGCCTACTAACAGATAAGGCTGCACCGTCAGTCCCATTACCCTCTTTCGAGGAAGACTCTAGTCGAACAGGAAGATGATGATAACCACAGCGATGATGATCAGCAATATAGGCGAGCTAAGGAAACTATCGCGGTCACACCTATGATGTCTGCCCATGCTTCCGACCCCTTTCCTGGATTATCGCCCATCTCTGGCCATGAGCTCCCATGGCTCTGCATCTGGGCCTGTGACGTACTACAATATACGTACCAGTCTCATTCCGGTAACGGGATCACAGTCCGGTTTGAGGGGCTGCAGTTGGTTCCATCAGAGGCATTCGTTATCCAATCAGGGAGACAGTAAACCCCCGACTAACCGGGGGCGGGGGGTTTGGGAAACCAAAAGAGCCTAGACGTTGTTGTCCCATAACGATTCTAGCCATAGCACTTACAGTACCGTTGATAAGCCTTGGTAAAGAGGCGCAAATGCAGCTGCTCATCCTTGACGATACGGGCCAGTATGGCCTTAATGTATCGGTCATCGATCATCTCTATATGCTGGCGATACGTCTGAATAGCCGCCTTCTCTGCTTCAATATCACTTTGCAGCTGTTCGCAAGGATGGCCGGGTAGATATGATACATAACTGGCGTCCCAGAACCGACCCTGGCCATCCATATACATCGGCGGCTGGCCAAGGAGTTTGATCAGCTCTGCAAGCATCTCCATGTGGCGCATTTCTACGATCGATACCCCTTCGAGGAGCTCGGCGACTTCAGCAAACTGTTCCGGCATATCGTAATGGTGGAACAAGTACTGATTGATAGCGGTCATCTCACTGACCATCCCGGCATAGTCATCGAAGAGTAGCCGGGCATATTCAGGATTCGGGCACTCTACCCTGATGGGAGGATACGGTTCTGGTACCTCCGGAATGCGGAGGGGACGGCCGTGAACCATCTTCTTCTCCCATTTGCCCCTACAATCATCTTTGCGATCTCGCTCCTCTCTGGCGCACAATAGCGACTCGAAAAACGCCTGGTGCTCCAGTTCATCCTGGCGAATCTCCTCGATGGAACGGCTTAACGCCTCACATAGCGCTATGTTCGCCATGTCCTGGTAGAAGGCCGCTGCTTGAGCCTCATCTCTGGCAGCCTCACTGACCATTTCCCAAAATCTTTCTTTCACAGGAATCACCTCCACCACATTCTATTCCTGTGTGTAGGAAAGTGGTCCTAAGCTCCCAAGTGAAAGAATGCAAATTGGTTGAGCCTTTCCCCATGATATGATTAGCTTATGAATAAGCTAGCGTATCTTGCAGGAAAATACCAGCTCAGATATAACCATGTTCCACTTGAAGAACATACCTTGAAGATCCTTAGTGTGGCGGATATTGAGGCCCTTCTGGAAGAGGTGGATCATGAAGATGACCTGCCTTTCTGGGCTAGCCTCTGGCCGGCTGCCCGAGGCCTAGCTCTCTTTCTCTGGCAAGATCAGCACATCGCCGGTATAGAGACCCTGGAACTCGGAGCCGGCACAGGCTTGCCTGGCATTGTGGCTGCCCTAAAGGGGGCGGGTGTAGTCCAAACGGACTTCATTCCCGATGCCCTACTCTTCTGCCAGGAGAATGCAGCGATCAATGGGGCCAAGACCATAAGGCAGGTCCTGGCTGACTGGCGAGACTTCCGGATCCCCGGACTCTACCCTTTGATCCTCGGTTCCGATATTCTCTATGAGCCGCTGCTCCACTCAAACTTGGTGGAGATTATAGACCAAAAGCTAGCACCAGGTGGGCGTGTGCTGATCGCTGATCCCGGCAGAAAGACAGTCATGCAGTTTCTCGAATTAGCGGAAGCCCGCAACTTTACCTGGAATGTCCAGGAAATCGTCGTTCCATGGGTGCCGGATCTTTACCCTTCGGGCCACGAGGGCAAGAGTCCGGCCACCATTGATATTCTAGAGCTGCTTCGGCAAAGTAGAGCATGATTACCGTCCGCTAGCTAGATCAGTTTCCCGGGATTGAGGATAAGCTTAGGATCGAAAACCCGCTTAACCTGCCGCTGTAGATTGACCAGGGTATCCCCGAGATCGTCAATTAGGTACTGCCGCTTGGAAATGCCAATACCGTGCTCACCAGAGACTTGCCCACCTAATTCTTTGCCTTTAGCATAGAGAAGGTCCATGATCTCTTGCATCTTCTCTCTCCAAACGGCTTCATCCATATCATCCCGCAGTATATAAACATGCATATTACCATCCCCGGCATGGCCGAAGCTCCGGACCCGGATACCATATTCCCTTTCCAGCTCCTTAGTATAATAAATAAAGGTCGTAATCCGATCCCGGGGAACTACTACATCCACCTCATCCATATCGCTTTCTGCTTTCAATGCCTCCAGAAAAGCACCCCGGGCATCCCAAATCCCCTCCTGGCGTTCGGGAGTATCCGCAATTAGCACATCCTCGGCTCCTGCTTCCAGACATATGTCTCCAGCTACTTCATAGATCTCTTCCAGCTCTTCGAGGCTATTGCCGTCAAAGCGTAGCAAGAGATAGGCCGGTGCCGTCTTATGGGGGAAGGTCTTGCCCAGATACTTTTCTGCACTCAAGATCACATCTCTCTCCATAAACTCCATGGCCTGAGGTATGATCCGGCTCCTAATAATCTGGGGCACCGTGGCAATGGCTTGTTCCAAGGAGGGAAAAGGTACCAAGAGGCTGAGCACCTTGCGAGGCAAGGGAAGCAGCTTAACCGTAATCTTGGTTATGACTCCCAAGGTACCCTCCGACCCCACGATCAAGTGCAAGAGGCTATAACCTGATGAGTTTTTGGCGATCTTGCCACCTAGCTGTACTACATCCCCCTGCGGCAAGACTACCTCCATACCGGTAATATGGTCTCTGGTAACCCCATACTTCACAGCCCGCATCCCACCGGCATTGGTAGCAACATTCCCGCCGATCGTGGCACTCTTCTCGCCCGGATCAGGTGCATAGAGGAAACCCATCTTCTCTACAGTCTCCTGGAAATCCATGAGAATGACTCCCGGTTCCACTATCGCCATCAGATTGTCTGTGTCGATCTCCAGTATGCGATTGAGCCTTGCCGTAGATAGCAAGATCCCACCATATAGCGGTACACAGCCCCCGCAAAGCCCGGTACCAGACCCCCGGGTAGTGACAGGGATCGCTTTATCATAGGCATAGCGCATGATGGCTGCAACGGCCTCTGTACTATCTGGTTCCACTACAGCCTCCGGGAAAGCCCGAGCCTCACCTAGCTCATCATGGGCATAGTCTTCGAGGATGTCATCACCGACTAGAACATGGTCTGCACCGACCAGGTTCTTAAGGTAAGCAATATCTGCATCAACCAGCTTGGAATACTGCATCAGGACTTCCCCCTTCCCTTAATGCCTGGATGAGAGCTGGCACAACCTCGTACAAATCCCCCACCAGCCCATAATGAGCCACATCAAAGATAGGAGCATCGGAATCGGTGTTGATAGCAAAGATCACATCTGAACCCCGCATGCCAGCCACATGCTGGACGGCTCCCGATATGCCACAGGCGATGTAAAGCCTGGGCCGTACGGTCCGACCACTCATGCCCACTTGCTGAGTATAGCTGGCCCAACCTTGCTCGACTAAGGGCCGGGTCACACCCAAGACGCCACCGACTAAGCCGGCTAATTCCTCCAAGAGCTCCAGACCCTCGGGCTTACCGATCCCCCGACCGGCAGCGACAATGATCTCAGCATCAGTGATGGAACTAGCCACATGATGGGGCTCAAATCCGAGCACCTTAATTCCCGATTGAAGCAGCTTTTCATCTACCGGGCAATGGATGATCTCTCCATGGGGTCTAGCCACCTTAGCGGCCGCCGGCATTACTTTGTACCTGACTGTAGCCATCTGCGGCCGATGCCGAGGAGTGACTATCTGGGCCATAACATTACCGCCAAAAGCGGGACGGGTCTGAACCAGATCACCATTGTCCTTTACAGACAGAGAAGTACAGTCAGCGGTAAGTCCGGTCCTCAGGCGAGCTGCCACCCGCGGAGCCAGAGATCTGCCCACGGGAGTGGCACCCATGAGGATAATATTCGGCTTAATCTTGCGAACTAAATCAACCATGATACTGGTATATGGTTCAATACGACAGTATTCCAGGGCCTGATGATTGTAAAGGTATACACGATCTACGCCATATTCTAACAGTCTCTCTGCCTGAGACTGAATGCTGCTACCAGCCAGGAAAACAGTGACTTGCTCACCCAAATGCCCGGCCAGCTCTAGCCCCTTACCGATCAGTTCATAGGTCACCGGTTGGACTTGGCCTTGCCGCTGTTCGGCAAAGATTAGAACACCCTTATACTGCGCTTTATCAACATCCCCCACAGCCTCGGATTTCTCCAGCCAGATGGCACTAGTCGGACAGGCCTTAATACAAACACGGCATAGCCGACAGGAATCAGTAAATTCGACGGACTGCCCGCGGATCTCAACCCCCAAGAAGGGGCAGACTTCTACGCACTGGCCACAGAGTATGCAAAGCTCTTGGTCTACCCGCATGCGACTCATACAAATTTCAGCTCCTTCAGCTTTTCAAAGAACTTTTGGCCTAGCTCCTCTGACGACCCCTGCCATACCTCCTTTTCCCTTCCTCGGGGAGGTGGGAAAATACGCTCTACCTGGGTAGGTGAGCCATCCAGTCCGAAATATGCTGCATTGGCCCCGGCCAGAGCCCTGCTGTCCCATATCTCAGCCTTTCTGTCCTTAGTTGCTCGCTTGAGTCGAAAGGATGGCAGCCTTGGCTGATTGACTTCCTTAGTAACAGTCAAAAGGCAAGGTAAGCTGATCTTTAGTGTCTCGATACCGTCGCCCATGTCTGTATCGACCACAACGGTATCCCCCACGATCCCTTGAATCCTATTGACATAAGAGGCATGGGGTAAGTCCAGAAGCTCAGCTATACCGGGCCCCACCTGGGCCGTATCGCCATCGGTGGTTTGCATCCCACAAAAGATTAGTTCGGCCGGCGGCAAACGGCGGATCGCTTCAGAGAGAGTATACGAAGTAGCTAGTGTATCTGCGCCGGCAAACTTCCGATCACTTAGAAGATAGCCATTGTCCGCCCCTAGAGTATAGGCCTCCCGGATCAAGGCCATCGCCTGAGGTGGTCCCATGGAAAGCACGGTAACTGTTCCCCCATGCTCTTCTTTGAGTCTAACCGCTGCTTCCAGTGCATAAGCATCATAGACATTCAGTTTGGACTCCACACCTTCTCGCTTTAGTACGCCCTTTTCTTCATCGATTTCTACTTCCGTGCCTTCCGGCACCTGTTTGATACAGACAACAAAATGCACCTCACCGCCCCCCAGTCAATTGTAATCCTGTTTCAACGGAATCTCCGTTTGCGGAAACACCTGCCTCCTCCGCAACCAACTGCTCCTGCGGTTCAGGTGCTACCTTATCTGCCATCGGTATGACAATACTTACTTCTGTCCACTCCGCATGTGGATCACTATTAATATCCAGATGACCACCCATTTCTTGGGCCAAACGCTCACAAATAGTCAGCCCATAGCCGCGTTTATCATTCTTGGTGGAGAGCCCTGGTTGCCTTACCTGCTCTATAAGCTCCAGCGGAATGGTAGCTCCATTGTTGCCAATCACCAGTTTGCGGTAACCCGGACTATTCCTATTACCTACAAAAACAAATGGTTTTCGGCTCTCGGCCGCAGCCTCCAGAGCATTATCCAATAGACCGCCGAGTAGCCTAGCCAAGAGGTGGGATTCGCCGGGGTTTTCCAGTGCAGCATAGGTGAGGTCTACGTGGAAGTTGATACCCCAATCCATGGCTTCCTTCTGCTTGAGGTTGATCATCTGAATCCAAGCATCTTCAGGCATACTTTGATCAGAGACACGGTCAGATACATGGGAAGCGGCATAATGAAGACACTGTTGGCCTTTTTCCAAGTGTCCCGACTGAAGGTACATTAAGGCGAGGGTCAGCTCATTGAGAAGGTCATGTCTTTGCTCATGCATGTGCATCAGCTCTGCTGTCCGGCACTCTAGCTCTGACTCTAGCTTACGAATGTTGCCTTCTATCTTTTGCCAAATATAGTACCAGACAGCTATAGCCAAACAGGAGATACCCAAAGCCTTAATGCGAACAGCCCTCGGTACTCCTCCATCTATCCTCAAATAAACGATATGCTGACGAACTGTAAAAGCAACTAGGAAGACCAGTATCAACCAGCTTGTGATGACCAGTGCCTTCTCGCCTTTTTCACCCGGTCCGTTGTCTTTGGAAGCGAGCATGGAATGCCCTCCTGTGGCTCACATACCCATCCTATGTACCGCCTACTGATTCGCCCCGAAACACCCGATTCCCTTCAAAAAGGCAAGATAAACCAAAAAAACAAAGACAAGACCACGCGTTGGCAGGATCTGTCCAAAAACAACACTATCAATCATGAGTCCAGACCCCTTATGCGGAAGAGCCTTCCCATGAACGAGCCGCAAAGGCTAAGGAAACAACCGTCGCCACGTAGGGGATCATCAGCACCAACTGGGAAGGCATCCCCAAGCCCTGAAGTCTTATGGCTATGGCTTCAGCTAGGCCAAAGAAAACCGATGCCAGCAAAATGCCCACAGGTGTGGAGCGTCCGAAGAATATAGCAGAAAGGGCGATGAAGCCGCGACCGGCAGTCATGTTCTCAGTGAACATCCCCAAAGATGAAAGAGATAGCCAGGCACCGGCGAGCCCGGATAGGACTCCACTAGCCAGTATGCTAAACAACTGGTATCTGCGCGGATTCACTCCAACAACTTCAACAGCAGGGGCGTACTTCCCGATAGCTCTGATCCGCAATCCCAGCCTGGTATGATAGAAGAGAATGTAAAGGATCGGGACCAAGATAAAGGCTAGATAGAATATAATATTGTTTCCCCCAAGTAGCCGGGTCAACAAAGGACTGGAGTAGTTAATCTGAGGGAGCAATCCTATTTTCGCGGAATGAAACATGCCCCTCACCCCAAATATGACCTGCATTAATAGGACAGTAAGTCCCCCAATGATTAAGTTCAGAGCGATACCGGTCATAATGGGATCAGATTCTAGCTTTAGAGTAAATAAGGCAAAGATAATGGCTACCAAGAGTCCTGCCAATACGGCACCCAAGACTCCTATCCAAGCTGAAGCAGCCCAGTAACTCGAAACCACCCCAGCAAAAGCTCCAACTAGCATCATCGCCTCCAATGCTATATTAAAAATTCCTACCCTTTCAGTGAAAAGCCCTCCTAAAGCAGCCAATAGAATAGGTGCCGAAAGCCGCAAACCAGCAGCGAGCAGCTGGAGATTAAGAATCTCTGCCATCTACGGCTCCTCCTTTTCCGAGATCGAAAACTATGCGACCGAGCGTGTGCGAACTGATAAACAGCAAAATCATCCCCTGCAGTACCAATGCCACACTCCTGTCTATATTGGTCATACGTTCCACAGCAAAAAAGCCGTTCTTCAGTGCTGCCAGGAAAAGCCCAGCTACAATCATTCCCAAAGGATCCGTCCTTCCCAAGAGAGCCACAACTATCCCCTCAGTTCCCAGGCCGGTGGAAAACTGAGATACGAAGCGTCTATTGGTACCTAGGATTTCCAGCCCACCGATGAGCCCAGCGATGGCGCCACTAAGCATGAAGGCCATCAGCGCCCCACTTTCTATATTGATACCGACATATTGGGCAAACCGCGGGTTGGCCCCCAAGATCTCCTTTTCATATCCCCATGCTGTGCGCTTCAGGATAATGTGAACCAAGATGGGTAGGAGCATGGATATCAAAATCGCCCAGGTAAGAGGGTAACGCGGAGCTATGCGGGCAATCGAGGCGGTGTCGTGGATCCTGGGGGTAGCGATCTCCACAGCAGTGGTAGAATCTCCACCAAAATAGCGTAGGATCACGAGATAATCAGTCAGCAAGAGCCCAATATAGTTAAACATGAGGGTTGTCACAATCTCATTTACCTTGAGATATACCCTAAGCAGTGCCGGAATCAAGGCAAACAGCATGCCTCCGACAGCAGCCGCCATCAAAGCTAAGGGAAGATGCACATATGATGGCAAAACCAGCTCTGTGCCTACTATAGCAGCACATAAGGCACCCATATAGATCTGGCCATCTCCCCCCATGTTAAATAGTCCGGCCCGATAGGCAATAGTTACGACAAGACCGGACAAGATCAGCGGTGTAGCCCAGCGGAGCGTGATGAAGGTATTCCCCATGGTCCCAAAAGCCCCCCACCATAGATACTTGAGCATCTCCCCGGGGCTTTCTCCAATTGCGAAGACTAAAGTACAACCAAGAGCCAGACTAATTGCAATGGGAAGGATAAGGCTCACCAGGGATAACCCAAACCTTTTCATCGCCCTATTCCCCCTATCATCAAAAGACCGATCTCTTCCTCAGATGTGAGATCCGGTCGTCTCTCACCAGTTACCTGACCTTCATAGAGTACCAATACCCGATCACTCAGGGCAAGCACCTCCGATAGATCCTGTGAAACCAAGAGGATGGCACACCCTCTTTGTGCCCAACCGAGTAGTTGCTGCCTGATGAACTCGACAGCCCCAATGTCTACTCCTTGTGTCGGATCCTCAGCGATTAGAAACACCGGCGCAGTGGAGAACTCTCTCCCAACTACCAGCTTCTGCAGATTACCCCCAGACAGAGTAAGAGCTGAGGAGTCAATACTGGGAACAACTACTCCAAACTCGCCGATAATCTCCTCTGCCAGGTTCCTCGCCTCTCCCATATGCAGCCAGCCCCGCCGATTTAGCTTGGGGGTTCGGTAATGGCCTGCGATCACGTTACGAAGAACACTAAGAGATGGAGCGGTGCCCCGCCCCCTCCTATCTTGTGGGATGTAGGCAAGACCCAGCTCCCTTCGCTCCCGAGGACCTAGTGGCGTTAGTTCCTTGTTCTTCAGTGTTATTTGTCCTGCATCTGCCTTTCTGAGCCCTGCAATAGCCTGGACCAACTCTTCTTGGCCATTGCCGGAGATCGCAGCTATGCCTAGGATCTCTCCGGCTCTAATCCGGAAATCTATGGGCCCTACATCCAGCCCCCCGATCTCTTTGGGCTTTCTCTTGAGGAAGAGCCCCTCGACACTTACAACGACCTCCTTTTCCGTTGCCTCCAGCCTAACCTCTCTCGAGGGCAGATGGATCTCTCTCCCGACCATCATTTGAGCGAGCATACTCTCATCGGCCTCATCCGCATCCACTATGCCGGTCACGCGTCCATCCCTTAAGACCGTAATCCTGTCTGCCAAGGCCTTGACCTCATCCAGTTTATGGGAAATGATCACAATCGTGCGACCTTTTGCGGCCAGACCCCGAATAGCCGCAAAAAGTGCTTCAGACTCCTGGGGGGTAAGGACAGAAGTAGGCTCATCAAAGATCATGATGCGAGCCTCGCGCAGCAAGCATTTTACTATTTCAACTTGCTGCTGCACAGCAACCGGCAGGGTCCCAACTATAGCATCAGGCTCCAGGGAAAACCCGTATTCGGCACAAGCCGCTTGGATGTGCTCCCGCGCCTGATTGCGCTTCAATATCCCTAAAGCGCCTACGGGTTCCATGCCGAGGATAAGATTATCAAGTACAGTAAGGGATTCAACCAGCATGAAATGTTGGTGAACAATTCCTATACCGGCTCCTATAGCTTCAGAGGCAGAACGAAACCGCGTCCTTTTGCCAAAAATATGGATATCGCCTTGATCAGGCTGGATAATGCCTGCAAGAATGTGCATCAAAGTCGACTTACCGGCCCCGTTTTCCCCGATCAGTGCATGGATCTCGCCCTCGCGCAGACTGAAATCAATATGGTCGTTAGCGAGAACCCCGGGGAACTGCTTGACTATCTGCCGCATCACTACCACATTTTTACTGTCCTGCACACCGGCAGCTGAGTGTTTCATTGTCTGTCCTCCAAGAAACTGCACACTCGTTTTCGATCTGGAAGCGAACACCATGCACCTTTCCCGGAAACTGTCAGAGCTGCACTTGCCGATGCGAACCTCGCCATCTTGTTATCATCCATTCCTTCCAGAAATCCCACAATCCAACCCGCATCAAATGAATCCCCTGCCCCGCTAGTGTCTGACACCTCTACATGGAAAGCTGGGTAGGCGAAACTCTGGTTGGCTGAGAGGATATAGCAGCCTTTTTCACCCTGCTTGATCACCCAACGCCGAACACTTGCATACGTGTCTTTAAGAAGCGCTCCCAACTGTTCTACGCCGCAGTTTGTACCTTTTCTCACCAGAATGCGGGCTTCTCTTTCATTAAGGAGCACTTCGTCAGATAACCCGATCAGTAAGTCTAGCCGTTCCCTGAGTGCTGAGGCAAGCTCATCTTCCGGTATTCTCAAGTTAGGATCACAAAATACCCGGGCGCCCTGGCCTTTGGCAAGATCCGCTGCCTTTTGCCCAGCCCGGGTAAGCCTCTCGTCAAAGCACAAAAGCCCATCCAGGAAAAGGGCCTTCACACCTTTCAGGAGTTCAGGTTCGATATCTGCCGGACCTAGCGTAGTATCAGCTGAGCCTTCCCGAAATGAGAAACTCCTCATCTCACCGGCCCCACCGTTATCAAAGAGCACTAAGACCAGGCCGGTTGGGTGTTCAGATAGCATCCGATCGGGAATCACAACACCATCAGAGGCAAGAGCTTCATGAACGAGCTTACCTAAGGGGTCTTTACCCACTTTACCCAGAAGGGTGCTAGCGTGTCCTAACCTGGAGACTCCGGTGGCAACATTGATCAAAGGCCCCCCAGGTGCGATCTGTAAAGCTGTACCGGGGCTATGCCCTCCTCTGGCTGGAAAATCCTCTAGGTACCCCACCATATCCACAACGGGAATGCCGATCGCGGCTACCAAAGGAGCTTGATTAGCAGTCAACTATATCACCTCATTGCTTCAGAGCCCTGTCAGTAAGACCGTGGGCAATACTTCTTAGTGACACACCATTCACCTTTTCGAACTCATCCAGTAGATCTTTAGGGAAAGAGGCAGCACCCTTTAAAGCACCACACACGCCTCCCACAATGGAAGCGATTGAGTCTGTATCTCCTCCGGCGTTGGCCGCAAGCACGATGGCGGTATATGGATCCCCCTTGGCGACCTTGATCAGACCAACCACCAGAGGGACTGTCTCGATCATGGAAACCCCGGTCCCGATGGAGCGTGCCAATTGATTCCGCCGCTCAGCTAAACCTCCCCCGGCCTTTTCGGCCAGCTCCAGCGCCCACTTCATCCTGGTTACCAATGATGGGTTGATCTGTGAGGAAATCACTTCCCAAGGGATCCGTCCCTGGGTTGAGATCTGGATTACTTCCCTAGCTCTTACTTCTCCCCGCTCGGCCCCCCAGAGCATCGCCTGGATCACTGAATCCGAGCTGGACTCTGGCCCTAAAGCCTGACTAACGCCGGCGGCGATGGCACAAGCACCGGCCACGCCCACATCGGTAAGATGGGTGGGAATACAGGTTTTGACCACATCTTCTATGACGGCCTCGGGTCTTCCGGGATGTATACATCCTATGGGAGCCACTCTCATCGCCGCCCCGTTAGTGTTTCCTCTTAGGCCGGTCGCGTGAGGATCATGCCCGGCTCTTAAGAGCTTTAGGGCGTAGTTGGTACTGGGACCCATCTTATCCAGATCATCTGGTGTAATCGCTGTCGCCCAATCCAAGATGGCATCGGCAACGTCCCTTACAGTGAATTCAGGCGTTGCTATGACCATCTTGGCAATCGCTAGGGTCTGTTCAGTGTCATCAGTCATGTTGCCCTTAGGCAGGTGAGCTAAAGGGTGCCACGGGGGAGCGGCCTCAAATGTCCGCACTTCGCCAAAATGTTCTCTAATCTGCTCAATTGATAGAAACTCCGTGGGCATACCCATGGCATCTCCGATCCCAACACCCATTAGGCAGCCATAGATCCTTTGGTACAGTCTCTCTCTGTCATTCAACCTGTTTGCCCCTTTCCATGTGAAAAGGGAAGAAAACCGGATCCCCGGCTCTCTTCCCCAAGCTTCTACTACCGCGTTTTGGTAGTCTTAGGAACCTCGATTTCTCCCGCCTCTATCCGCTCTCTGGCTGCTTCTATTTGCTCCAAAACATGGGGGTTCTCTGCATAGAACGGAAGGTCTTTAGGAATCGCAATCAAGCTGGCGCCTTCCTTGATTCCGTAAATCATCAGTCCCGGCCTATATTCACCCTGTACTACCATACGCATTGTCTCATATACAGCTCCCGAAGCATCTTTGAGAGCTGATATCAGCACATGACCGGGGGCAACATCTGATTGATCAAGGTCGACTCCTACTCCCCATATGTCCCGCTCTGCCGCTGCTTTCAGAACACCGACTCCGGTATAATCTGCAGCATGCATCACAACATCTACACCTCTATCTATCATTGCCAGGCCCATTTCCCTACCTTTAACGGGATCATCGAAGACTCCCGAAAAGGCTGTATAGATGGTTATGTCAGGGTCGACGGATCTCAGCCCTGCTTCGAAACCTGCCAAGAACTGGATGATAATGGGATGATCCAGCCCACCGATAAACCCGATTTTCTTGGTCTGGGTGGCATTAGCTGCCGCTATTCCCGCTAGATAGCACCCCTCCTGTGGTTCCATGGCCACTGATAGCATATTTTCTGTATCTCCGGTGATCTGAGAGTCTACCAGCACAAACTTGGTCTTGGGATAATAAGGGGCGACCATCTTCATCGGCTCACCGAAGTAATCGTGAAGAGCTATGACCACATCATATCCTAGCTCTGCCATAGCCTGAAGCTGAGACTCATACTCGGTCCGATCCCGCGCTTCCACCAGCTTGATCTCCAGATTAAAGTCCCGTGCTGCATTCTCCAGACCCTCATAGGCCAGGGAGTCAAAGGGGGCCCCTTTGCCATAGGGAGAGATCATCACAACACGCTGCCCCTTGGCGGCCACTGCAGGAAGGGCCAGGGTCAAGACAAGCACTGCCACCATCAAAAGACCGAAGGAATTCCTCTTCATTTTCACCTTTCTCCTTTCTTGAGCTCACTGGATAACCTGGTCTACTTTGCACTAAACTGAACGAAATAGTGATATCGATCCGATCGACACACCTGATCTACATATCCGCAAGGTTGATCCTCCATAGTATAGAAACTACGGAGATTACGAAGCAGGGGAAAAGCTTCAGGCACATCTAGGTACTCTGTTTCGGGAAACTGTGCAGCAACAGCCGTTACGGTCATATCTCCTTTGGCTATATGAACACCTCCTCTCGTCTTGATCAGTTCAAATAGAGAACCAGTGAAGTCATCATCCGGCGTCAGCCCTATCCATGCCGGCAAGTATTCTTTGGTATAGAAAACCGGTTCACCGTCGATATAACGTACTCTGACTATCAGGAGCACTTGATCGGAGTGGTGCACATCGAGAGCCTGGCGTACAGATAGTGATGGCCCTATCCATTTACATTCCAGGACATCGGATCTCACCTTTCTGCCCCTGGCTTTCATTTCTTCTGTCAAACCTACCAGGTGAGATGGGCGATCCTGAACCGGGGGTTTGACGAGGATCGAGCCTCTGCCTCGGTGCCTGGTAATGATTCCATCATGGACTAGTTCGTTCAAAGCTTGACGGACAGTCGTCCTACTCACCTGGTATTCCTTGACCAGCTCAGCCTCTGTTGGAATGCGATCTCCCACTTTGTATCGCTCACGACTTAGTCTGCTGATCAAAGCCTCTTTCAGCTGATAATAAAGGGGGATGGGACTCTGGGGCTCGAGCTGAGGCCCACCGCTATCTGCCATGAGTTTCCGCTTGCTTGACTCCGCCACATGCCTCATCTCCCATCCACTTCACAACCAAGTCATCACACAGCAATTGTATCATTGTAGTAACAATGGAATTATTCTCTTTCGAAACCAAGAATCCTCTTTCCAACAGATGATTTACACGCGCAAAAAGCCCATGATTGGTCATCATGGGCGAACGCACAACGGCGCTTAGCTTTCTAATCTAACAAGACCGATTACGAGCCTCCCCCGAACATACTGGACATCTTCTCGCCTAGCAATTTGGTAGCTAAAAACACTCCCGAGAGGACTATCACATTGATGACTGTACCCATGGCACAAGCCGGCCCCAACATATCTTCAGTGAGATACTCATAGATGGTGACAGTTGCTGTCTTCCACCTGGCCGAATACAGCATCATCGTTGTACTCAATTCCCCGATTAAAGTCGTGAAGGTGAGCAGCCCCGCCGCCGTCACTGCTGGCGTTATCAAGGGAAGTGTCACTCGCCTAAAGGTTGTGGCCAGTTTGGCTCCCATAATACCGGATGCTTGCTCCAAGATCGGGTCCATACCATGAAGTGCCCCAGAAGCCGACCGGAAGATATAAGGCATCCGCCGAATTACATAGGCGATAATCAAGATGTACGCTGTACCGGATAAGTAGAAAGGAGGTGCCCCAAAAGAAGACAGAAGGGCCACACCAACTACGATACCGGGTAGCACAAAGGGCATCATGACTAACATGTCTATCAACCATCGGCCCCTAAATTTGCGCCGCACCGCCACATAAGCCACCATGGTCCCCATGAGTAGAGAGACCAAAGTAGCGGTGGTGGACAGCACTAGGCTGTTGCGCAGAGGATTGAGAGCATGGGTATAGATTCGCCTAAAATTGTCCAGCCCCATCTTGGTAGGCCAGGGAGTCCCTGCCCAGACTTCCGAGAAAGCACCCACTAAAACCGTAATATGCGGCGCTAAGGATATGACGATCAATAACACTGCATAGATCACCCCCAAGATCTTGGCTAAAGGATGGGTGATCTGCTTGACCTGACGGGTCGTCGTCGTCAAGGTGACTGCACTTTGTCTTGCAGTAAAATAGCGCATAAGCAGCAACGCAATCACTGAGAACAAGACACTGACCAGACTAATTGCGCTGGCAGAATTGATATTGTAGTATCCAACTATCTGGAAAAAGATCAGAGTAGGAAGCACATAGTACTCTCCCCCTAAAATAGAGGGGACTCCAAAGTTGCCGATCGCCCGCATGAAAACAGTGATCGCAGCTGCACCAATGGAGGGGGCAACCAATGGCAGTGTGATGGTCCGCAGCTTACGGAAGAACCCCGCTCCCATCACATCGGCACTTTCCTCAAGGTAAGGATCAGCTAGTGCAAAAGCTCCCTGGGTCATCAAGAAGACGAATGGATAGTAGCTCAGAGAGGTAGCGATCGTAATCCCGTGAAATCCATATATGCTAGGCAGAGTAATTCCAAACAGCCTCTTCATCCAGAAAGTGATAAAACCATTTCTGCCCAGAAGGAGAATCCAGGAATATGCTCCCACGAAAGGCGGCAAGATCAGAGGCAATGTGGCCAAGGAGCTGATCAGGGATTTCCCGGGTATGTCCACCCGACTGACAATGAATGCTAAAGGCAAGCCCAATAAGACTGCAAAAAACATTGAGGAAAGGCTCACAGCCAACGAGTGCTTCATAGCGTCTACATATAGCCGCGAAGTAAAGAATCTGTTGAAATTCGCTAATGTCAGGTTTTCCCAAGCGATCGGTTTATCTCGGCCAACAAAGCTAGCCAGGATCATACGAGATATAGGATATAGAAGGAACAAGACCAATACCACAAAAACCATACCGAGCACAAGCCAAACCGTAAAGTCAATATCCTTGAGACTGACCGCCTTGCGCTTAGGTTGACCTGCCAAGGAAGGATTCTGACCCATCACCTAGTTTCCCCCCTCTATCATAGCCTTTTGCTCATAGGGGTAGATGGTACAATCAGCGGGTTCTGTGATCACGAATGCGCTGTCCCCCTCAGTAATGCTCTCCACTCGTCGGTTCAAAGCCACGGACACATTCTCGCCGGTAACTAGTTCCACCATGTAGCGCACCGACTCCCCTAGGTAGAGTATCTGGGTCACTGTACAGGGAATACTCTGGCGAGAAACAGCCGTCTTGGCAATACTTGCCTTTTCCGGACGGAAAAAGAGCAGAGCTGGGCGACCATCAGCAAAGGCCGATTTCTCCCCGGCACATCTGCCCACTTCAATGACACATTCGGGAGTAATGGATACGAGGCATCTTTCACCACTGTGCTGGTTTCGAGATACCACTTCACAGTCGATGAAATTCGCCTTACCGATGAAATCTGCTACGATGGCTGAGGCCGGCTTTTCGTAAATCTCGTGGGGGAGTCCCATCTGGCTAATGCTGCCGGAGTGGAGTACAGCCACAACGTCAGATATACTCAGAGCTTCTTCTTGGTCATGAGTAACATACACTGTTGTAGCTCCAGCAGCCTTCTGAATTCGTCGGATCTCACTACGCATTTGCACTCGCAGCTTGGCATCCAGGTTAGATAAAGGCTCGTCCAGTAGGAGAATGCTAGGGTCATAGACAAGGGCACGAGCTAAGGCAATTCTCTGTTGCTGCCCACCACTGAGCTGCGATGGTCGTCGATCCGCTGTATGCTCCAGCCCAACTAAGTCCAAGGCATCTCCAACTCGGCGCCGAATATCTTCGTTACTTGCATTTCTGACCCGCAAGCCATAGGCCACATTCTCAAACACTGTCATATGTGGAAATAGTGCGTAGCTTTGAAACACCATTCCGATATTACGTCTATGAGGTGGAAAGGTCGTATAGTCTTCGTTATTGAACAGGATGTGACCCGATGTTGGGCTTTCCAGCCCAGCCACAAGCCGTAGTGTGGTGGTCTTGCCACAGCCGCTTGGCCCTAGCAGAGTAAAAAGGCTGCCTGCTGAGACAGTGAAATTGACTCCATCTACGGCCCGTACTCCACCGGGGAATTCTTTAATCAGGTCCTTGACACTGAGATTGACCATAGCTATTAGCTCCCCTTACATCTTGAAATTGCGTATGCCGACTAACATTTGGCTATAGGTTAGACTGAAGCCTTGAGTCTACGGGGCGACGGCTCGAACCGTCGCCCCCCTTTAGCTGTCTATTTGCCTTTAGCGGCAAACAGGTCATCAAACTTCTCTAGAATCTCCGCCTTCTTGGCAGCTGCCTGACCTTCATCGTAATCCATAAATACAATCTCATCAGTGGGAAGTAGACCAGGCTTGACCGGTACATCGACCCTGCCCATGCGGCGGCTTTCTTCCATCGCTACCCGCGTCATCGCTTCTTTGCTAGTAATGAAATCCATGAATTTCTTGGCATTCTCCGGATTAGGTCCGTTCTTGATGATGGAAACGGTATCAAAGCGAAGAGCTGTTCCATCCTTAGGATAGATCGGGATTACAGGGTAGCCTTCTTCCATCAGATTGAATACATTGGCTTCGCCTGTCATGCCTATAGCATATTCGCCGTTGGCAACGTTCTGATAGGATATCCTCGAAGAAGATGTGATAGAAGCATTGTTGATGACGTTCTCCACGAGATCCCAGCCATATAGCTGTAGCATGATTCCTAGCTGAGCGTAGGCTGAGCCTGAAACTGAAGGATTAGCCCAGATTAGCTTGCCCTTCCATTTCGAGTCGCCAAGCTCTGTCCAGGTCTTGGGTGCCTCTTCTTCAGATACTAAGGTAGTGTTGACAATAAAGACCTGTAGAGGTAGTGAGAAGGCATAATAGTAGTATTCCGGATGCTTGAACTGCTCTCCAAATGCCGCATCATTGATGTTCTTGTAGGGCTCCAAGAGATCCAGAAGACTATCCATGGTCTCCGTACCGCCGGTCAACATAATATCGCCACCGGGACGAGCCCGTTCAGCTCGGATTCTGGTAGCTAGCTCCCCGGTACCGGCACTGACTATATCCACCTGGATATCGGGATGCTTCTCCCGAAACATCTCCACGATCATATCGGAGGTAGCTCTGGTTGCTGGTGAGTAAATGACTAAGTTGCCGCTGGCAAAGACCGTAATTGAACCACTGACTAGAATCAACGCTGTTAAGGCAAAGAGTATCGCACTAACCATCCAACGTTTCTGACTCTTCATTGCGTTTTGTCCTCCTCATGTAGATTTCCCCGTAGATGATCACGTCGATCAGCCCGACATAAACGGCTAAGCGAGATCTACCACCTCCTTGGCTACCTCGTCTAGTCCCAATTCAAGTAGATGCTTCACTCGTAACATAGCATCGTAATCATCCAACTCTATGACCCACCAAGTAATACCTTGTTCCAAGGCCCATTTAAGGCATGGGCCGATGTTGTCTAGACTGGTAGGCTCTTGATGTTTACCCGCCAGAGTCTCGATCTCATATACATGCAGATTCCTGATTCTGTGGGCGAAGGGCCGGATGTATTCGCCTAGCGTAACTCGTCCTTCCCGTAAGGGAGCACTGCCCCGGGCATGGCCAATATCCAGCGTAATCGATGCACCGGAGTATTCCGCCAGCTTTGCCAACCTTTCTGGCTCACTGGCCCATCCTTGCTTCAAATTCTCAAGACAGATGACAACTCCCTGTTCCCGACCATATGCGGCTACCTCTTTTAGGCCGAGAAGGGCATTCTCCCAGGACATTTCCTCCATAGATATGCTCCTGGAGCCTATATGGAGTGTCATATGGGTTCCTTGAAAAGCCTTAATAAAATCAATATACATTTTCAGATAGTGAACGGCGGTCTTGGCTATTCTAGGATCTTTATGTCCTAACTCTATGTCATGACAGGGGCCATGAAAGCCCGAGGGTACACCTGCACTCCTAGCTGCATCGTAGAAGGCTTGTCTGGCATTGGAGGCAGCGGCAATACGAAAGTAGTCTAAGTTCCAATCAATCCCGTCAAAACCCAGTTCTCTAGCTACTTGAGCAGCAGTTTTGAAATCACCGCCACTGGCCCTACTGGTGAGTACGATCTCTGGTTTCACTAAGTGTTCCCTCTCTCCTCAAGATTCAGGCTCAAGGCCCGCGTATCTGGGATAACCATAGGCATTGCGCAATCTTTCTAGCTCATCTAGGGCATCGAGACTCTCTTCTCGGCGTTCTAAAGCCACCCCCAGAATCAGTGCTTCGGTGACCAATGTTGGCACGATGATTGAATGAAAAACACCCAGCGAACCACGGGTGGCATGTAGCACATAATCAGCTTCTTTAGCAATAGAGGAAATGTAGGAATCGGTAATCAGTATGGTGGGACATTGATGCTTTCGAGCTTGCTTCAAGAATACCACCAACTCTTCGGACGGACGGCCCAGTCCAAAGGCAATAGCTGCTGCGCCTTGGGGGAAATGCACGACTTTTTCAAAGAAGTACTTGCCACTTTCATTGATCCGAGTGATCATGTACTGCATGCGCCTTAGCCTGAACTCGAGCAGAAGCGTAAGCGAAGCAGAAGACCCTTCACCGAAAACCACAATATGATCTAAGCAGGCAATGGCCTTTACTGCACCACTGAACACTTCATCATGAGGCTCGGCCAACAGCTGATCGATCTGACTCATCTCACTACGAACTAAGTCACTGAGCAGGTGGTCACCTTCGGATAAAGAATCTAGCTTCCGGCTAAACTTAGTGACAAGGTTAACCTGCCTCCGAAATGCGTCTTGCACATCCCCTTTGAACTCCGGAAAACCACTATACCCCAAGGCTCGAGCAAAACGAACGATACTGGCCTCACTAACTCCACAGGCCTTAGCCATCTCTTGAATGCTCATGAAAGCTGCATCCGCCAAATTGCCCATTATGTATCGAGCAATGGACTTCTGCATAGGAGTAAGCGTAGCATAGTGGTCATCTATGGTCACTGCTATTCTTGAAGGTAGTCCCATAAGTCACAATCCCTTTATCCGTTTGTTACATACATTCTCTATGAA
>JAAZLW010000167.1 GCA_012799135.1 Bacillota bacterium
AAAAGTACAGAAGCGTGTTCTCGATGGCATGGGTTTGATTGTCTTACATTCTGCCCACTTCTCCAAGATATTCCGCAAACTGATGGGTACCACTTGTGACTTGAAGTGGCGGGAGATTGGAGAGAAGGAGCGGCTTTGGGTTGTTGAGCCGGGACATCCCATTGTGGAAGGTATAGGAGAATATATTGAGCTTCCACAAACTGAGATGTATGGGGAACGTTTTGATATACCGGCACCGGACACATTGGTGTTTATCAGCTGGTTTGCCGGTGGAGAGGTTTTCCGCAGCGGCTGTTGCTATAACCGGGGTAGAGGCAAGATCTTCTACTTTAGACCAGGCCATGAGACATTTCCCATATTTTACAATAAGGATATTCAGCGCGTTATTACCAATGCTGTCCGCTGGGCTGCACCGGTAGAAGGTCCTGTTCCGAAGTTTGGGCATCATCCAGAGCCTCTGGAGGAAATTGAGAAATAGGTGACCGGTTTATTCGGTAAATAGATGAGCATCTTAAAGAGCTGTCCTCAATGGATAGCTCTTTTTTAGTTGATGTGATCTCTAATCGGTTTGGGCTGTCACCAGTATGCAAATAAAAGAGAAAAGAAGAATTGATAAAAGAAGCGCCACTAGGCGCGTTTTTCTTGCTATTTGAGTGGAAGCAAAGTGTTCGGTACAAAAGTAGAAAATATGGCAGGAATTAGCCAATGGCCATGGAATTAGTATACTAACATACTAACTGCAATTCACAGTAAAGCAAGATGGAGGCTTTTGGGGCGACAAGAATGGATACTAAGCAGCAACCTCTATATGTGATCATATATCAGGAACTGGAGCAGGCCATTCGCAATGGGGAACTACAGCCCGGGAATGCATTGCCCTCCCAGAATGAGCTGGCGAGAATATACGATGTTAGCACCATGACTACTCGCAGAGCTCTAGGTGAGCTAGAACGAAGTGGTCTCATTACACGTATTCAGGGAAAAGGTAGCTTTGTTAACCATCTGAGCCGGGAAGTAGAAGGTTTTTCTCGCATAGGGTTTTTACATCATTTGACCAATGAGACTAACAATGAGGGGCTGTTTAATCCCTTCTATGTGAATGCAATTGGGGGCGTGACCAAAGGGGCTGAAAGATATGGTCTTCAGGTTTCATATCAGATCGTATCCGATACATATGACAGGATCAACATATGGGATGACACCGCCTGGGTATTGCTGGATACAAGCCGAGATATCGTTGCGAAGCTAAAGGAGTCAAACAAACCTATGGTTAGTATCCATAGTTACTATCCAGATCTCGATATTCCCTTCGTGGTTTCCGATGACGTGGCTGGTGGTTATGAGGTTACTTCTCATTTGCTATCACTGGGCCATCGTCGTATAGGGATTTTTCTTCCCGAAAGCCTGATGAATTTGCCGCAAGAGTTCTCGAACCGGTATCAAGGTTATGTAAGCGCTCTTAAACAGCATAAAGTGGAGATTGATGCCACATTGATCGCAGAGCGGATAGAGATCAGTGTCCATGATGGCTACCAAGCGGCTATCAGGATGCTAGAATCTTGCGATCCACCTACAGCGATTTTTGCATTGACTGATATGCAGGCTCTGGGGGTATTAAGAGCTGCCGAAGAGTTGGGTATCCAGGTGCCAGATGAGCTGAGTGTTGCTGGCTATGATGATCAGATCTATGCGAGAATTACTGAGCCCGCCCTTACTACTGTAAAGCAGGATATTTCGGCTGTCGGGGAGTTGGCTGTGGAGATTCTCGTTAGTGGGGCAAGAACTAAGGAGCGTCAAAACCTAATGGTGAGTCTAAAACCTGAGCTGGTGGTAAGAGATTCAACATCCAGCCACACACCCAAGAAAAGGAAGTGAATGATACATGCATGGTTGCTCCATTTCGTTGGACAGGGAAACCGTTCAAGTATTGGAGGATTTAGAGGTTACCATTGAATGGCCTGAAGGAGCTAGTTCGCTACAGATGCTGGTGAGTGACGGGGAAGGGGCTCAGTACTGCCAGATCACCCTAGAGCGTGATCCCTCCGATTCATTTGCGACCCAGATATTGCTACATCCCGAAGGGGCGCTAGGAGAACATATTGTGCATATCATCTATGATACCAACCTGGAGATACAAGCATGTTTCCAACTCGATTGCGAAATGTCGATAAGAACCGATACCGGGGAATTTGATGGTCTCTATCCACAGATCAAAGGGTTTATGGCCTATGACACCCTCGGCATAGACATAGATGGGAAGCGGGTGTATGGCTATAGAAGTCCTGACTCACCCATGATTTGGATTAGAGATCATGCCCACCAGATGAAAGGTTTTAGATACTTTGAGGAAGATGTGGTCAGTGCAGTTGAGTTTTTCCTGGATCACCAGATGCCAGATGGGAGCATCTATGATTTTGTGGGCAAGGATGGTAGCTGCAAACGAGTAGAGGTAGAAGCAGATGTAGAGTATCTGGTTGTCGAAGCTGCATTTCGTGTGTGGCAGATCACAGGCGATCTGGAGTGGGTAGAAAAATACTTGCCCCGACTGGATGCTGCCCTAAGGTATACTATGACCTCTCCACTTCGTTGGGCAGAGGACTACGGGCTTGTTAAGCGTGCTTTTACCATTGATACTTGGGATTTTGCTTATACAGGTGGTAAGGAGCCGGCCACAGGTCAGATACGGGATAATGAACCTTTCTGTATCATGCATGGAGATAACACTGGGTTTGCCCAGGCTTGTAACATGCTAGCAGCATTATATGAGGAATGTAACCAGGTCGAAAAAGCCGAGTATTGGAGAGAAGTGAGCTCCAAGGTTATTGAAAACCTAAACAAACACTGCTGGAATGGAAAGTTCTATACTCATCAAGTACATATCGACCCGGTAGAGGTCAAGGGTGTGGATGAGAGTAGGCAGTTAAGCCTAAGCAATACCTATGGGATGAATCGTGGGGTAGTAGACCACCAGCGATGTGTGTCGATTATCAGGGAATATATGGAGCGACGGGAAACAACTGATGCTTTTGCGGAGTGGTTTAGTATCGATCCACCCTTTCCCGAAGGGGCATTTGGCCATAAAAGGTTAATTCCTGGGGCATATGTAAATGGTGGCATCATGCCACTGGTTGGAGGCGAATTGGCTAGAGCCACTTTTGACCATGGTTTCGAAAAGTATGGTGTTGATATCCTTCGCCGTTATAGAAACATGATCGAGAAGACAGGCGAGACGTATCTTTGGTACTTCCCTACAGGTGAACCCTCTTCGAAAGAGACTAGTACTAGCCCAGAAGCCCTGCCAACCGATGGATGGGGCTCTTCAGCAATGCTCTATGCCTTTATAGAAGGGCTTTGCGGAGTTGTGGATCTTTATGCAAGATTTCAAAAGGTTAAGATCGCTCCCAGATGGGATATTGCCACAGTTAGGCAAGCCCAGGTAAGGGTATGCTATGGTGCTTCACCGGCCTATGTGGCATATGAATGGGAACACGTCCTCGAAAAACGGAAATACTTACTTAAGATCACCTCTTTAGCAGACAGTATTCATCTTGAACTTTTGCTCCCTCAAGAGGTAACCCCAACACATGTAATCTGCAATGGTCAGATCCTCAGTGCCGACAACTATTGCATCAAGGACATAGAAGGTTCTGCCTATGTAAAGCTCAACATTGCAGCAGGAAATGCCACCGTTCAGCTGGCATATGAGTGAATTGTAAGTTTATGGAAGGGGTGAAAATAATGTCAGTAGCGCCTTCGAAGGTTGTACACCGCCCAAAAGGCAGTGATGATTCTCTTTGGAGTCGCATCGTGGCAAGTCGTTACTGCTATCTGGCTCTATTACCGATGCTTGTCTTCCTGGTAGTTTTTAGCTACTATCCACCAGTAATGGCTCTTTGGCGATCGTTTTTCGACTGGAATGGAGCACAGGCGATCTTTATTGGCATTGGCAACTATCTGGAGCTCCTAAAAGACAAGATTTTCCTGAGAGCGGTGGGTAACGTAGCGAAGCTTTCATTGTTTCGCATACTGGCCATAAACATAATGTCACTTCTAGTGGCAGAGCTTTTGTTCAATCTAAAAAGTGATAAGGCACGTCGCTTCTACCAGGTAGCCTTTTTGATACCCATGGTAGTTCCCACGATTGTTTCTCTATTTCTCTGGCAATTCATTTACGATGGTCAATTTGGTTTACTGAATGCTTTCTTAGAAGGTTTAGGTCTTGGACACTTTCAGCACGCGTGGCTCGGAGAATCCACGACAGCTTTGAAAGCCTTGATGTTTATTGGCTTTCCCTGGATAGTAGGTACTAATACCCTTATCTATCTGGCAGGGCTACAAGGGATACCTATGTCTGTAATTGAGAGTGCCATCCTAGAAGGATGTAACATCTTTCAACGGTTCTGGAGGATAGACTTACCCATGATCTTAGGCCAAGTGCGATTGCTTCTAATCCTTAGCTTGATTTCAGAAGTACAAAGCTATGAAACACAATTTGTGTTAACTAACGGAGGGCCTGGAATCGCCACAATGGTACCGGGGCTTCACATGTATCAGGTTGCTTTTAGCTATGGAAGATTGGGTTATGCGTGTGCTATCGGCATGGTGCTCTTTGCTGTCACTTTGATCCTAACTTGGGTAAACATGACATTCATCAGGCCAAATGTAGATGTTTAGGGGGTATAGCCTATGCTCGGGCATATACGGAGAATACAGCTACCTATCCATATTATCTTAGTTGCATTTTTGCTAATGATTTTTGTACCGGTTTTTGAGATGGTGAATATCTCCTTCAAGAGTGATACACAGTTTGATCATAACCCTTGGGGAGTGGAGCAACCTTTTCAAGCAGAGAATTATACTGCAGTATGGCCTATGATCTCGGGGTATTTGCTCAATACCGTTATCTATGCCGTATCTATCGCCCTGGGGACAGTGGTCTTGGCATGTATATCCGCCTTCGTGTTTGCAAGGTTTGAGTTTCCAGGACGTAATTTCCTTTATCTCATGGTAATTAGCCTTCTCATGGTTCCCCCTGCTGTTACTTTGATCCCCCAGTTCGTGTTGGTAAAAAACTTGGGGTTGCTAGGTACACGTTGGGCCATGATTTTGCCCATGGTTGCGGGAGGTCAGGTCTTCGGGATATTTCTTCTGAAAGCATTTTTTGAAGGCTTGCCAGAGGAACTGTTTGAGGCTGCACGGGTGGATGGTGCTGATAGTATTCGTTGTTTTTTCTATATAGGGGTTCCCTTATCTAAACCGATCATCGGTACATTAGTTGTGATCAACATCCTAGGCACCTGGAACAACATTATCTGGCCCAGGGTTGTGCTGTCCGATGATGGTCTTTTTCCTCTTACTGTCGGACTAATGCAGTTTAGACAATTGTTTTATACAGTGTGGGGTCCATTGATGGCAGGCTATGTGATGGCATCCATCCCTTTGATTGTCCTATTTGCCTTGGCTAGTCGTCTATTTGTCCAGGGCCTGACCAGTGGAGCCCTAAAGGTGTAGAGCGTCTTGATATGCTATCCGACTTGTTGAAGATACCGCCTATTATTTGCGGAAAGGGGTGATCCGGGCTAGAGCAACTGAATAGGATTTTGTCTGGATTGTCGGCAAGTTATTATCTTGGAGAGGGGAAGGTATTAAATGAGAAGAGTAAGATTGATGGTGCTGATTTTGGTGTCAATTAGTCTGCTTGTGGGTATGAGCACTTTGGCATTTGGTGCGCCAAAAGAGATCATCTTCCATGCTGGAGGAGACCAGTTCAACTATAATCCCACCAAGGTTCAGATTCGTACACCCGCCAACCCGTATCCAACTAAAGTATTGGAAGAGTTAGCCAAAGAATGGGAAAAGCTAAACCCTGGTTATACAATCAAATTCCCTACCATACCTCAATCAGGCGAGCGAGACTGGATGGTGGCTCAGTTCGCCGGTGAGACTGCACCACACATAATCTATCAGAATATGGGCATACACAAGGATTCTGATTATGGAAAGGGCTGGGTCGTGAATATGACCCCATACCTGGAGAAGCCCAATCCCTATGTGGAGGGTAATCAGCGGTGGGCAGACCTGTTTTATGAGACCTGGATGCAATCCCTGAAATCTGCCGATGGTAATTTCTACTGGATTGGTGTAGACATGATTCCTATCGGCTATATGTACAATGCTGATATCTTTGCTGAATTGGGATTGGAACCACCGAAGACCTTTGGGGAGTTCCTGGCTGTCATCGAGAAGATTGAGGAAGCAGGATATGTTGCACTTGGCACCATGAAAGCCGCCGGTACCGGGGGTGCTACTTCTGGTGCCACCTGGTTTATGCATCCCTTGGAGTCAGTCATGTGGTCTGATAAGATCCCGGAGATGGATGTGCTACGCCCCGATAATATCATTGACACTGAAGAGTTGGTTAGGGCAATAAGGCTGGGGATTTTTAGTGCTACGGATGAAAGAAATCTCGAGTTCTTGCGATGGAATAAGCTGATTGCTGATCACTATCCCAAGGGATGGGCTGCAGGGGGTATTGATCCCTACTCGCTTTTTGTTCAGGGTAAGACAGTAATGTTAGAGGGCCTGGGTGGCCATATTGTCCGGGCCATGGAGGATGACAAACGCACCTTTGAACTGCGAACATTTGGCTATCCTGATATGACAGAAGCAGATTCTCAGTTTGGTGGTGGTATCATGTCAGGTAAAGGTTCGGCTGGCTACACCACCACTTGGCAGATCACCAACACCGCTGTGAAAGATGGGAGTATCGACAAGTGTGTGGACTTCCTAATGTTCCTAACGGCTCCGGAGAACCTGAAACAATATGTGAATGAATATGGCTTTAACCTGCCAGGTGTCAAGGGAGTCGAAGCTGCTCCCCATCTGCAGGGATTTAAGGAGACAATGGATATAGCTGAGCCAGACTATTACTGGCATACCCTAAATAGCCAGATGATCACATCGGAGCTATGGAATAACTGGGCAAGAATCATAGTCGAATATGTCCTGAATGACATTACGCTCGATGAAGCGGCCAATCGGATGCAGGAATGGTATGAAAAGGCGGCTGACGAGGTATATCTCCAGAACAAGGACACTTGGGATTTGACCAAATGGTGAGTACGGCGAAGACAATGTCGTTCTAGATGTTCGCGGGGCTGCCGAAAGGTAGTCCCGCCTAATGATGCAGAAACGCAGAATACCTATTCATGATAGCAGACCGCTCATGCTAAGGGGAGACTGGACGCCATCTCCCCTTTTGTGTTACGGTGGGCGTAGGTAGAAGAAGGGAATGAGTTAGGTGAGTTTACCAGAGGTTGTCATCTATACTGATGGAGCTTGCTCCGGGAATCCTGGGCCCGGTGGCTGGGCTGCTCTGCTCAGGTATGGCCCCCATAGGAAGGAGCTAACTGGCTATGAAGCCCACACTACTAACCAGCGTATGGAGTTGATGGGTGCCATCAAAGGTTTAGAGGCTCTTAAGCGGCCATGTTCAGTGAAGCTACATAGCGATAGTGCTTACTTGATCAATGCTTTTCAGCGGAAGTGGATAGAGAAATGGCAGCATAATGGGTGGCTAAATGTCAAGAAACAGCCGGTGGAAAATCAGGATTTATGGAAACGTCTAGTGGCTTTAACGGAGAAACATCAAGTGAGATGGATCAAAGTGGAAGGTCATTCCGATGATGAGCTCAACAACCGGTGTGACTACTTAGCCAAGCAAGCCATTAAGGAAAACACCGGCATTGAGGGATGATGGGCTGAATTGGGGAAGGAAACAAATACCTATCAAAGAATAAGAAGAATAGAGACAGGGTGAGTGATAATCTGATCCTGCAAGGATTCCAAAAAGCCCCAGGCAACTTTTGCGGAGGTGAGGGACAGTGAGAGTTGGAATAGTCGGACTAGGTACTATGGGTACCACTCATGCAGCTGGGTACCGGGATATTGCCGGTTGTGAGTTGGTAGCTGTAGCTGATATTCAACCAGAGCGGCGTAGAGCTATGGTAGAACGCTATGGGGTGAGGAGCTATGCTACTCTTGCCGATATGTTGGCTGCAGAGACATTGGATGTAATCGATGTGTGTCTGCCGACTCATCTACATCGTGAACATGTAGAAATGGCTGCTGCTGCTGGTAAGCATGTTTTTTGTGAGAAACCTTTGGCCCGGAATCGAACAGAGGGTCACGCCATGGTCGAAGCTTGTCATAAAGCTGGTGTGACCTTGGGTGTTGGCCATGTGGTGAGATTCTTTCCGGAGTATCGACGGGCTAAGGAGATCATAGAAAGCAGACAGCTAGGCAATGTTGGTACTGTGTATACCTATCGGGGTGGGGGAGGATTCCCCACGGCTTGGCAGGACTGGTATGCCAATTACCCGTGGAGTGGTGGCCTTACCCTGGATATGATCATCCACGATTTTGACTTTCTGCGTTGGACCCTTGGTGAGGTGGACCGGGTTTATGCTAAAAGCACTTTCGGCCGTGATTACAACCGTCTGGAGCATGTATTTGTTAGCTTGCGGTTCAAAAGTGGAGTTATTGGCAACGTAGAGGGTACGTGGCTCAACATCGGTGGGTTTGGCACGAAGTTCGAGTTCGCCTGTGAGAAAGGGCTTTTGACCCATGACTCAAAGGTTGCTTCTGCCTTTCGTAGTTACCAGCATAAAAGCAGTCCCGAAGCGAGTGGTCCAGGGGTGGCTGTACCGGAAAGCCCGTTAGCTAGGGACCCTTATACGCTAGAACTAGAGCATTTCATTCAGTGCCTCACAGAAGGTAAAGAACCGTTAATCAATGGCGAAGAGGCTCTGAAGGCAGTTGACATAGCAGTAGCCGCTCTGGAATCCATTAAGACTGGGAAGCCGGTCACGGTAGAGTCGGAGAGGAGGTAAAGGCAATGAAGCTGGGAATTATGAGTTTTGCTCATTTGCATGCCTATAGTTACGCAGATGTCGTTGGGAAACTGCCTGGTGTAGAACTTGTGGGAATAGCTGATATGGATGAGGATAGGGGAAGACAGGCGGCTAACCGCTTTAATACCCAGTACTATCAATCCTACGAGAAATTGCTTGAAGCCGATATAGATAGTGTGATTATCACGGCGACTAATCGTGATCACCGAGAGTTGACGGAGATGGCAGCTGGCGCGGGGAAACACATTCTATGCGAGAAGCCCATTGCCACCTCTTTGGAAGATGCTAGAATCATGGAAAAAGTCACCCGGGAGGCCGGTGTCAAGTTCCAGATGGCCTTTCCTTGTCGCTATATTCCGGCTGTGCAAAGGTTAAAGAGTCAGTATGAATGTGGCGAACTGGGGCGGATATTGGCTATTCGTGGTACTAACCGGGGACGTATGCCTGGTGGGTTCTTTATTGACCCTGAAGCTGCTGGTGGTGGAGCTGTCATTGATCATACCGTACATTTGGTGGATTTGGTTCGCTGGGTTTTCCAGACGGAATTTCGGGAAGTTTATTGTGAGATGGGTCGTCACTTCCATGATATTCCCACTGAAGATTGCGGTCTTTTGACACTAGAGTTGAGCAATGGGGCTTTCATGACTTTGGACCCCAGTTGGTCTAGACCAGATTGCTTCTACACCTGGGGCGATCTTTATATGCAAGTGGTAGCAACAGAAAAGGTTACAGAAGTAGATATGATGCGTCAAAGCTTAGAGCGAATTAGCCTTGATGAGCCTAACTACCAATGGGAGTTTTGGGGAGATAACAGTGATTATCATCTGGTCAAGGAGTTTGTCGATATCATCCGCGAGGATCGGGAGCCAAGCATAACGGCACTAGACGGTATTCGGGCCTTGGAAGTGGCCTTAGGGGCCTATGAATCTGCACGGACTGGTCAGCCGGTCAAGCTCGGCTGCAGCTAATTGAGTAAGGGATCTGATGCGAGGTTAGGGGAAGCACAGGGAGGCTGGGCGTTGCTGCAACGCCGTCTAGGTATGGATGAAGAGATGTTTCGAATTCTAAGACAGCAAAGAGGCCTGACGTTACAGGATGTGGCCACTCGTAGTGGACTGTCACGTTCATATTTGAGCGAGATTGAAAACGGGAAGAAAAAACCTTCTATCAAGGCTTTAGAGGCGATAGCAGGAGCCTTGAACGTTTCTCTGGAGGTGCTCTTGCCAGAGCCGACGGAGGCAGAAATAAGATTGGGAGATCGACTCAAATTAGCCCGGGAGCGGGAAGGAATGTCGGTGACAGAAGTAGCTGAATCTGTGGGTATATCCCCGGGCTATTTGGGTGAGATTGAGCGGGGCCAGGCTCTACCGGCGGTAGATACATTGCGTCAACTGGCAGAGGTAGTGGCCTTGCCTCTATCCCAAGCTTTTCAGTGTGGTACCCTTGGAGATAAGGTGAGAATGCTGCGGGAGCGTTTGGGATTATCCCGGGCAGAGCTGGCCCAGATGGCTGATGTAACACCGGGTTTCATCGCTCAATTAGAGAATAACAAGACTCAGGCTTCATTACCGACACTTAGGCGCATATCCCAGTGTCTAGGTGTTTCTACGTGTTATCTAATCTTGGAAGATGATAGTGCTGAGGAGATGATCCGTCTACTTAATCCAGACCTAAGGGAGTTGCTACAGGAACCTCGGATACAGCTGGTCCTACGAATGGTTTGTGACATGACCGAAAAGGAATTCGAATTTCTACTACAGTTTATTCGTCTGCTAAAGCAAAGTGGTTTACAATAGGCATCAAGGGTTACCGGACAAGGGTAAAAGGAGTAGCATAATGCCAAAGGATCTAGATGTAGTAGTTATTGGTGCCGGTGTCGCCGGCTTGACAGCAGCTGCTTATTTGTCACAGGTAGGGATGAGTGTCTGTGTGCTGGAGCAGCAGCATAAACCCGGGGGATTGGCAGGGGCTTTTCCCCGAAGGGATTATTTGTTTGAGCAGTCTTTGCGTTGGATTGTGGGTTGCCACCCAGGTGGGACACTCAATACATGTAGGGAAGAGTTAGGCCTTAACTTGAGTTTCAAGCAGCTTGATCCTTGTAGCCGTCAGATTGGGCCTGGCTTTGATATTCTACTTTCCTCCAATGTGGGTCAGTGGACAGACGAGCTGTGTCGATTGTTTCCCAAGGAGGCCGAAGGCATTCGACGGTTGGTGGCTGACGCGCTGAAGCTATTTCGGCGACTTCCGGATATTCCCAAGAAGCCCCAAGAGATGATGACCAAATGGGAACAGCTAAGGATTGGGCTCGCTGCTCTCCGGAACATGAAGCTATACAGGAAGTACGCAGATCTCAACATCCAAGATCTGCTACTACAGGAATTTAAAGATCCTCAATTGCGGACCTTTTTCTACTCCTTATGTCCCGTGGGTGGAGCCTCAGCAATGTTACTTCTAACTACTATTGGCTGGGTCAAAGATCGATATCTACACTATCCCGTTGGAGGTGGACAGGCTATTATTGATAGTCTGTGTCAGATCACCGAAACCAATGGCGGGCAGATCCGTTGTGGCACTTCAGTGGAGGGTATATTAGTAGAAAATGAGCGGGCCATCGGTGTAGTACTGGCGGATCGAGAAGAGATTCGCAGTGATTTTGTCCTGGCAGCCTGTGATGCCATGAAACTCTATAGTAAGCTGGTCCCCAAGGGTGCTGTTCCGGAATATGTACCAGAGGATCTGAACCATTTGGAGCCCTGGCCGTCGTATTTTCTGATCTCCTTAGGGGTTGATGATGGTATTACCGATCTGGCCTCCTGGCATCATCATATAACATATTGTCCGACGCTGATGGATGCTATGGAAAGTGAGGACCCGACCCATTGGATGCTTGATATAACAGATAACAGCTTTGCTGACACCTTGCATGCACCCAATGGCTACCGCAGTGTAGCGTTGGGGGCTCAAGTATCCTTTGAGTATCGGCAGCGGTGGCAGACCATCGGTGAAATGCGAGGCCCTGAATATACAGCCTTAAAGGAAGAGGTGGCTGCGAATCTTCTTACCTCTGCTGAGAGACTATTGCCGGGGTTGCAGGCCCGTATCAGGGTGGCAGATGTGGCTACACCCATAACCTATCGGCGCTATACTGGGAATTGGAAGGGTGCCCGCAGGGGCTGGTTGCCGACGGTGGAGACCATGGGCCATATCAAGAGAGAAAAAACTTTACTCCCTGGTCTTTTGCAGTGTGGGCACTGGCAAGTCCATTCCGGCAGTATAAGTGGAGCCATGCAATCAGGCAAGAATGCAGCCCTTCTGGTGATTCAAGAAGCTCAATCCGGTAAATAAGGGGCAGAAGTCAGGATGCTTAGGATTGGCTGGTCACCGACTGGTCTCATTAGAACCAGCCCTGGGCGTGTTCTTTAGTTTGAGTCTACTATTTTCCGCTTCTGCCACAGCACGCTTGTTGGCTACTTCCTCCATGAGCTTATCGCGGAAGGAAATACCCTGCAGTCTCTCCCAGAAGTTCGGTGGGGTGACTTGAGCTGATAACCGTGGTGATGCTTTGTACCGGGCGCATTTGGGTCCATCGATGGCTTCTACTTGAGCAGTATCTTGATAGAGAGTCACTCTAATTCCCCAGGCTTGGCCTGGGGCTATTTCAGTATATATAGCCATCTTGTCGGTGGGGCGGGTCCAGGTGCCTTGGTTAAGCAGTTCATACATGGCGTCTCATCCCATCATTCTGCTGCAATGCAGACTACAGTGATCATACAGTTTCTTGATGAAGGATGGGATTCCTGCCTGGAGAACGATGCTATGGTCATTGAACTGGGAAGTCTGTGACATCGTTTTCCTCGTTTCCCCGGAGTTTGCTCAAGAGACCGGCTTCTTGTTCTATGCATGTCGGGCAGCGCACTACACCGGAGACTAGGTCAAAGTGAGGATTGTTAGTTTCTTGGCCACATTTCATACAGACGTAGTTTGCCATTCTCTTACCTCCCGCAATTTCCTGGACATCGGAAGTAGGCTGGTTGTGTCGTTATGAGAGATGGGGCGAAACCTAATACAACCCAAGGTTTCGCCCTCCCTTATTAGACTATGAGGTATCGGTGTTTGGTGTACTCTAATGCACTCGGATGGTCCAGTCTAATCCATTGTTATTGTCCCAGTTCATAGCACTGTCGTGGAAACAGAAATTTACTTCATGTCGGGCAGATGCCCTAACCATGGAGTAAAAGGAACCCACTTGATTCCGCATCATTGGTATCGTAGCAGGGTCTCCCCAGCCATCAACTCCGTAGTGTAGGTAGATCTGATCTGCACCACTCTTGCGAAGGAGGCCATCGTAGTTTATGGTGATATCTTGATTCTGATAGGGATTACTAGGCTCAATCGAGACTCCGTGGATTAGTTGCATGGGCTCAACTCCTTTCTCAAAGTTTCACAAATCTAGGTTGCCCGTTCAGTATTGGAGTCATGCATCATATTGCAGGCGGGCTCTGGAGGACCTTGACTTGGTTTCCAGTCTAGATGCCAATTGCCGAGCCTTGGAAAAGCAGGATTGTGAGTCCTTATGTAGTATTGGAGAGGGGTAAAAGGTGGAACCCTAGATCCATAGAAGCTAAAGAATTCGCAGGATATGTGTCCGCCTAGAGATGAGCCACCGGTTTATGTTAAGTGCCCTGGAGTGATGTGAGCTAATCACTGGGGTGTCCTAGATGGGATCTTGCCGGCGGCCTGGGAGGAGGTCATGTTTTGCTCACTATGACTAAAAGCGTGGAGCAGAAGTATAAAAACAAACTAATGACACCAGAGGAAGCGGTATCCAGGATCAAGAGTGGCTCCACGGTGATTCAACCATTGGGTGCCGGCGAGCCCCCGGCAATACTTGAAGCTATTGCCAATGCGGTAAAAGCTGGGGATTTGCGGAAAATAACAATGCACGCTATGTTACCATTGGCGAATACGTTGCAGACAGTGTTGCGTCCTGATCTACCGAAGGAGATTAACTGGGAATCCTATTTTTTTAGTGGGGTAGATCGGAAAGCCTACAAAGAGGGAAGGGCGACATATACACCTAACCTTTTTTATCAGGCACCTCGGATCTTTTCGGAATTTCGTCAGGTCGATACGGCAATCACAGCTGTTTCGCCCATGGACCGCCATGGCTGCTTTAGTTTGGGCGTTTCCGTAGATTATAACCTAGAGGTTTGCCGCAAAGCTCGCCAGGTAATCGTGGAAGTTAACCCCAATATGCCCCGGACCCATGGAGCTGGGTTCTTGCATATTGATGAGGTCGATGCAATTGTGGAAAATGAAGCACCGCTTCCAGAGTTGCCACCACCTACCTTTGGGCCTGAAGAGGAGAAAATCGGCCAGCTTGTTGCGGAGATGATCCCCGATGGAGCTACTCTGCAATTGGGAATAGGCGGCATTCCCAGTGCAGTTATCAAGTATCTGATGGACCATCGAGATCTGGGCATTCATACGGAGATGCTCAGTGATGGCCTTATGGAGCTGATTCTTGCCGGGGTGGCAACAGGTCGTCATAAGACATTACATCCCTACAAAGCAATAATCGCTTTTGCCACTGGTACTCGGCGCCTATATGACTTTCTCGATGATAATCCCCTGATTGAGGCTCATCCAGTGCAATATGTCAACAATCCGACCGTAATCGCCAGAAATCACAAGCAAATAGCTATTAATGCTGCCTTACAGGTTGATCTAACCGGCCAATGCTGTGCTGAATCCTTTGGTGTACAGCAGTATAGCGGAACTGGAGGTCAGTTGGATTTTACCCGGGGAGCCTTTGATTCACCGGGGGGTAAGGCCATTCTTGCATTTAACTCTACTGCTAAGAAAGGGGAGTTCTCCCGAATCGTACCAACCTTGAGTCCTGGAGCGGTAGTGACTACTCCTCGAACCGATGTACACTATGTAGTTACTGAATATGGGGTTGTTCAGCTAAAGGGCAAATCACTGCGAGAAAGGGCTCGGCTACTTATAGGGTTGGCCCACCCCAAATTCCGAGATGTATTGACATTCGAAGCAAAGAAAATAGGTCTACTATAGCAAAAAGCCGGGTATACCCGGCTTCATCTTGCTCCTAAGCTAAACAAGCACCGCGACGAGGAAGAACGCAAGCGGGCCGATCGCTGCGGGGTGGAGCCATTTACGGGAGGCTGGCAATATACAGAGGCTTAAATCCAATAGCATCACAGGCGACAAGGTGGTAATGAATGCCCTGGTGTAGTCCGGTAAGGGCTTGTCCTTGCGCTGGTCCGTGGAGATGACCATAGACACAGTGCTCGACGTTCGCGGCTTCCATAATCTCAGTGAAGCCAGAAGGTGCTCCACTTTCATTGGTAGGGGGATAGTGGAGCATGATGATATATGGTCTATAACCGCTATCTGTGGCTGACTTAAGGGAAAGACGTAGTCTTTCCAGCTCTCGGAGGTAGATCTTTTCATCTTCTGCAGTAAAGTCCGCCGCGTTAGGGCATTTCCAACCTCTGCTGCCACAGACTGCCAAATTGCCAGGCAGTGGGTAAAAATTATTTTGCAGGGCAAATACATTGTTGGGGAGTAACTGCCTGAGCTGAGTGATGCTCTTCCACCACAAATCATGATTGCCCTTCACCAGTAAGATAGTACCAGGCAGGGTACCAAGAAAAGCCAGATCTGGAACCGCGGCAGCCAGCTTCATTGCCCAGGAGAGATCTCCTGGAGAAAGCACCAGGTCTCCGTGATCTACTGTCGCCTTCCAGGTGGTGGCGACTCGAGTTATGTGATCTGACCATTCCGATCCGAAAACATCCATGGGTTTATCTTCTCCACCGGGGAGATGTAAGTCACTAATACCATATATGTCCATGGGCAAGTGCAGCCTCCCAATCTGTTGTGTCAAAAAGCCAAGGGTAACACCCTCAAGGTAAGATTCCTTCTGGTAGGAGTTTTTTCCTCTTCGACGAAGTTTATTACGTTTGGGCTTATTGCTTCCCGGTACGGATCAAACCTTAGGTGGTGAACAAAGATGGACCACTTGATTGCTCAACTCGATGCGGGATATCTAGAAGTTGTGGAACTGTATCAGCAGCTATCGGTTCTGGCACAGTCCATAGCCAAAGGTCTGGAAACGGGCCAATGGGAGGGGATAGATAAGCAGCTAGGTGAAAAACAGGTGATCATGGATAAGATTGATGTCAGGGAAGCCGAACTTAGTCAGTTACGGGAAAAGATACGACAAGAGCTGGGGCTGGATGAATTCTCCCTAAGTGCGCTTCCAGCTCATCCATCTGTCACCAAATTCAATAACACTATTGATCAGTTGATGGATGTGATTGAGGAACTGCAGAAATGGGAAAAGAATAATGAAGACATGCTGCGGAAACTAGTTGCGGGTGTTCAAGATCAGATAAAAGATTTTACTCGGAGCAAACGGGCCGCAAAAGCGTATTCACCTGGGCCAGGGAGCTATGGTGAAGCCCGATTTGTAGATGAGAAGAAGTGAAGCCAAGGAGAGCTTGGAAAGGTCTTATACGATCACGGGGGGACATAACTAGACGATGGATGAAGAACGAGAGCAATATTGGTATAGAATGAGCAGGGAAGAAGCTGCAACTACCCTTACCACAGACATGCACACAGGGCTATCCCCTGAGGAAGCTGCCAAGAGAATCAGACAGTACGGGCCAAATGAGTTGCAGGCCCAGCCTGGCAGGACCATATGGTCTATGCTCTTGGATCAGTTTAGAGAAGTGATGGTGTTGATGCTTATTGGGGCAGCGATCATCTCTGGTTTGGTAGGAGAAGTCGAAGACACCATTATTATCTTGCTCATTGTGGTTCTCAATGCGATTCTAGGAGTAGTTCAGGAAAGCAAAGCAGAGAATTCCCTGGCAGCATTGAAGAAATTATCAGCTCCGATGGCTACTGTTATCCGGGGAGGTAAACCACAGCAAATCGCTGCCCGGGAGCTGGTGCCTGGTGATTTGATTGTGTTGGATGCAGGAACAAATATCCCTGCTGATGCCAGGTTGGTGGAAGCAGCTAACCTCAGATGTGAAGAGGCGGCTCTGACCGGGGAGTCGGTACCGGTGGAGAAAACTGTGGGTGCTCTGGAAGACAAAGATGCTGGGATTGGCGACTGGGCGAATATGGTTTTTTGCGGAACAACCACAGTTTACGGTCGTGGTAAAGCCTTGGTGGTAGAAACCGGGATGCAAACCCAGATTGGCAGGATTGCCAGCATGATCCAAGCAGCACCACAAGAGCCCACTCCACTCCAGCTCAAACTGGAAGAGCTGGGCAAAAGCTTGGGCGCAGTCGCTTTGGTATTGGTTGTATTAGTCTTTTTGGCGGGACTATTACGAGGAGAGCCTGCCTTTGAGATGTTTATGACAGCAATCAGTCTAGCGGTAGCAGCTATTCCCGAGGGCTTACCGGCCATTGTCACCATAGTACTGGCTTTGGGCGTACAGCGGATGATCAAACGTCAAGCCATTATCCGGAAATTGCCGGCCGTAGAGACTTTGGGGACAGCCACCGTTATCGCCTCTGATAAGACTGGAACCTTGACTCAGAATGAGATGACAGTTACCCATCTGTATATCAATGATGAGCTGCTTGGAGTGACAGGGCAAGGATATGAACCGAAGGGTAAGTTCCTTGGGCCAGATGGTCAACCCAAGGAGGAGCCTCTGGCTGATCAGCATCTCAATGTGCTTCTACATGGGTTTTCGTTAGCCAATGATGCTCAGTTTGATGCCAATAGTGACGGATATGACATCATCGGTGATCCTACTGAGGGAGCTTTAGTTGTAGCCGCCGCCAAGGCTGGTATTTCCGTAGATGATGAAGGGATCTACCCTCGGATAGAAGAGCTCCCCTTTGATTCACGGAGAAAACGAATGACCACTTTCCACAAGGTCGGGAACAATGGGACGTTGTCGGGCAATGAAGCCTTGGGCACAAGTCTGGTCTCTTTTTCAAAAGGTGCACCTGATGTGCTTCTGTCTCTTTGCACCCATATATACACCCAAGGTGAGGTCAGAACACTAAGTGACGCCAAGCGGGAGCAACTGTTAGAAGTCAATGCTACCTTAGGACAGAAAGCCTTGAGAGTCCTAGCTCTAGCTTTTCGCTGCTGGGAAAAGATGCCGGATGCCATTTCCCCGGAAACAGTGGAGGAAGATCTGGTCTTTGTGGGTTTCGCGGGTATGATCGATCCTCCTAGGCCTGAGGTAAAGGCTGCAGTTGAGGTTGCCAAGGAGGCTGGAATCAGAACTGTGATGGTCACGGGAGACCATAAGCTAACGGCTACAGCCATTGCCCGGGAATTGGGTATTTTGGAGAGAGAAGACCAGCTGGTGGTTTCCGGACCGGAACTGGAGAGACTCACTGATTCAGAACTCCAGGAAATGATCGAAGGAGTGCGGGTCTTTGCCCGGGTATCTCCAGAACACAAGGTTAGGATTGTCGATGCCCTCAAGGGCAAGGGCCATGTGGTAGCCATGACCGGTGATGGTGTCAATGACGCACCGGCCCTGAAGCGGGCAGATATTGGAGCCTCAATGGGGATCACTGGTACAGATGTAGCCAAAGAGGCCTCCGAGATGGTGCTAGCTGACGATAATTTCGCCACTATAGTGGCTGCGGTTGCGGAAGGACGGACAATTTACTCCAATATCCGCAAAGCTATCTATTACCTGCTATCCTGCAATGTGGGTGAGATATTTACGATTTTCATGTCCATCATGTTAGGTTGGGGAAGACCTCTTACCGCAATTCAGATTCTATGGATCAACTTGGTCACTGATGGCTTACCGGCTCTGGCTCTAGGAGTGGAGCCCTCGGAGACAGGGGTGATGCATCAAAAGCCCCGTAGCAGTCGGGAGAGTGTTTTTGCCGGTGGGATGTCCTACAGGATTATGTTATACGGATGTCTAATAGGTCTTTTAGGACTGGTAGCCTACTACCTGGGAATACAGCGAGGAGCACCGGTGGCCATGGCTCGAAGTATGGCTTTTGCCACATTGGCCTTTTCTCAGCTATTTCAGGCTCTTAATGCCAGGTCAACCGAGTCATTGTTTAGGGTAGGACTGTTTAGCAACAAGTATATGGTTTTGGCCCTAGCTGGGTCGGCGAGTTTGCAGTTAATGGTAATGTTGATACCAGCCTTACAAAGGGTTTTTGGGGTTGTACCATTGGATTTGGTGCACTGGGACTTGGTGATTGGGCTTTCTATTGTCCCTGTTGTGGTAGGCGAGATTCAGAAATTGATGGGAAGATCGTGAGGCCAGCTTGATGATCAAGCTTCTAGGGGGTCAAGCCCATGGCTTTTGATGAACAGGCAAGGGCAGAAGAAGGCAATGTCTTTCCACAGGAGACCACAGGCCAGAAGGACACTCTAGAGACAATCGAAGACGTGAACCCAAACATCGTCGATGGTCAAATCTCCATTCAAGATGGTAAAGTAACAATCAAACCGCCGGTGGAGGGTGGGCGATGGCCTGTTATCAAACCTGGTACCAATGTAATCGTCAAGGTCAATGGCAGGGAGGTTATGGACAAATATACCATCTCTGCTGATGATGTAATCGAGGTTCTACCAGCCGATGAGGAGGCGATCTGTGAAGTCAAGGTTATCGTCAGCTCTACGAAAATGCAGGCCTTGGCCTCCTTCCATCGCCAGGCGGGTAAAACGTTCCGGGTGAGGGACATACCAGAAGGTCCTTTTGCCTATGTAACAGCAGAGCTTATAGAGGTGACTACTCCACCAGAGCCCACTGTAGAAGACGTAATGGAGAAGCTAGCTGAGGCAGGAGTAGTTTTTGGGATCGACCAAGAGGCTGTTGAGGGATTGGTCAAAGGGTTTGGCACAACACCGGTGGTGGTGGCCGAAGGTCGGCCACCAGGTGAGCCCGTAGATGGGATGATCCGCTATTTATTTACTGAGTTGGCGGAAAAGGACATAGATCCCAATGCAACTAGGATTGATCTATATGATCGACATACAATTCCTTGGGTTCAGCCCCGAGACGTCCTAGCGGACAAGACTGATCCTCAGGCAGGTGAGCCAGGGACTAATGTGTACGGGGAGGCGATTCGGCCCCGCAACTACCGGAATCCGGTACTTTCAGTAGGAGAGGGAGTAGAGCTACGGGACGAAGGTCGTCAAGCTGTAGCTACCAGAGAAGGAAGACCCATCCTAGATGGTAAGACTATCAAAGTCATTCCAACCTATCTGGTACCCAAAGATGCTGATGCCAGTACAGGGCATATCCGTTTTTCCGGAGATGTTATGGTCAATGGGGATGTTTTGGACCGAGTTGAGGTTATCTCCGGAGGTGTGGTCGAAGTCTCTGGTCTTGTTTCCCATGCTAGAGTCATGGGTCAACAGGGAGTAGTAGTGCGTAAGGGTGTGATTGGTGGACAGATTCGGGCAGGGGGCATATCGGCAGAGTCTAAGATGATTTTGTCGGTGGTCAGAGTATTGATTCTCCGCCTGGAAGAGTTGCTGAAGGCTTTGCAGCAGTTACAGCGGGATCCGAGAATGCAGCAACTCAAGCTATCTGATGGCCAAGTGGTTAAGCAGCTTCTGGAAAGCCGCTTTAATGAGATTCCCAAACGTGTGGTGGAACTTGAAGACTACGCGGCTGCTTCCCCCAATTTATTCCAGGAAGTTCCACAGTTAACAACGATCCTGAGGAATAAGTTGATGGGTTTGGGGCCTACTTCTATTGCATCTCGCTGGGAGCTCCAACCCCTTATCAGTTCCTTGCAGGATTTTGCTCTATATCTAGAAGCGATGCAGGCTGCTGATGCAGATATTGAAGTCAAGAGCCTGCAGAATGCGGTACTGGAAGCTAGTGGGAAAGTGGTGATCAACGGTACAGGCTGCTACTACTCAACAATCTTGGCAGGTAAGGGAGTGAAGGCTCCCCGGGGATTGCTGAGAGGTGGTAAGGTGGTAGTCAATGAAGGCAATGTCGAGTTCAAGGAGCTAGGTGGTCCCGGAGGCATAAGCACTGAGGTGACTGTAGTCGGAAGTGGGGTCATCATAGCTCAGACTGTATACCCCAATGTCATTCTTTCCATTCAAGGCGAGAGCCGGGGGTTCAGGGATATGGGGCGGCGGATAAGAGCTTTTGTTAATGAGGAAGGCGAATTGATTATGTAGGAAGGTCTACAAGGATCTTTAATAATCGCAGGGAGAATACGGAGGGCGTTGTTTTATTTGCATGGGCAAGATATAATACTATTGATAGTGTGGGCCCTAGCGGTCGGTGTGCCGCGCATCACATTGCCACGGCAGTGAGACCAAACCCTGAGGCCACGTCTTGATCCCCAGCAGTGTCCATAAGACACTTCCCCGGCGGGGTGGAGGGAATGAGGCAAAGGTAGGCCCGCGCTGGGTTGTGATTACCGATCAAAGAAGGGGATCAGATTAATGGGTGCCTTTGTTGACAAGGTTCTAGTCTGCCGTGATTGTGGTTCGGAGTTTACTTTTTCCGCTGGGGAACAAGCTTTCTACGAGGAAAAGGGGTTTGTGAATGAGCCGACCCGGTGCCCTGCGTGTCGCCGGAATCGGAAACAGCAGCGAAACGCTCCATCCCGTTCACGCCAGCGGGAGATGTTTAAGGCTATCTGCGCCGACTGTGGGGTAGAAACTGAAGTGCCATTTAAGCCACAATTGGACAGACCGGTGTACTGCCGCGATTGTTTCGCCAGTCATCGTGGTTAGGCTCATCTTGAATCTAAGAGCATAAAGACAAGACTCCTGTCAGCATAGCACCGGGGAAATGCCGATGGGAGTCTTCACTTTTCATGGATTCGTGGCAAGGGAGACCTCCCATAAAACTACAGTTGCTTGGGTGTTTAGACCTAGTGGCTACAGGGCAGTACTAGCAATAGGTACCCTAATGGGGGATCTACGCCGGTTGCGCTATAACCAGGGAGAGGAAATGGAACTGGTTTAGCCTCTTGACAGGCTCAAGCTGGGTGTGATACCATTAGTTCGAAAGTTGGAAACTCTTAGGCGTTGTTGCTACCAGGCAACATCGGGCCTACTCAAAGCCCCCTTGTTCTTGGCCTTGTTTGCTTCACCTTAAGAGTTGGAGAAATCTTTAGGAGGAATGCGTAGTAATGCTAGGCAGAGTTAAGTGGTTTAACGCGGAGAAGGGCTACGGCTTCATTGAAAGGGAAGACGGTGGCGACGTATTTGTTCACTTTTCCGCTATCCAGGAGCAAGGTTTCAAGGCCTTGGATGAGGGGCAGGAAGTCGAGTTTGACATCGTTGAGGGCGAAAGGGGCCCACAGGCTGCTAACGTCGTAAAAGTGTGAGGGTTCAATTCTAAATTGGTTCTTAGGCACTCCGCGGGGCACATCCCGCGGAGTTTTTAATTTGACCATCACAAAAGGGTGTATCTCGGCAGCAATCGGGGTACATATTAAGTAGTACTAGAGCCCCTTTTTTGGTGACCATTGTCCCTGCAGGAGTTTTCTGGTACGCTACGGAAATATAATAGTAGTGGTGGGTCAATCCAAACTCAAAGGAGTTGGTGAGAGTGGCTGTAGACGATATCCGGGTAGTAGTCAAAGGCAAGAACCTCGAGATTACTCCGGCACTGCGGGAGTATGCGCAAAAGAAGGTTAGGAAGACAGCAAAGTTCTTTGACGAGCCACACGAACCCTTAGCTGAGGTAGTCTTGAAGCTTGAGCGGGAACTCCAAATAGCAGAGATCACCCTGCAAGTTGGTGGTTTATTGGTTCGGGGTGAGGGCAGAACAGAAGACATGTATGCATCTTTGGATGAAGCTATCGATCGAATCGAACGCCAGATTCGAAAGCACAAGACCCGCTTTCAGAAGCGTCAGCAAGGACCTGGGATAGGGGAACTCGCCGGTAATGGGGCTTTACAGGCGCAGGGAGGTCGAAAGAGTGAAGTCACTCCGCCACGCATTGTTCGCACTAAACGGTTTGCAGTGAAACCCATGTCTGTAGAAGAAGCTGTATTGCAGATGGATCTTCTGGGTCACGATTTCTTTGTCTTTGGAAATGCGGTTACCAATGAGGTAAATGTAGTATACAAAAGGCGTAGTGGTGATTATGGGTTGATTGAACCAGAGTTCTAGGCAAGTGATGGATTTGGAGGTTTAAGGTGGGCAGATATCTGCCCACCTTGCGCGTTTACGGCATATGGGAGCGGTTCTGCGCCAAGTAGAATGTGAGACATGGGGGTGAAACACCAGGATGGGGTGTTTTCTCGGGACTTGATACTCCCAGCCGCTGGCTCAATCAATCTGAGTATGGAGCGACCGGTTGCGGTCTTACCACAGCCACTTTCCCCAACTAAGTCCAGAGTCTTCCCTCTCGAATAAATAACCTGCACCATCAACAGCTTTGGTATAGTCAACCGTTATCTCGAAAAGCCCCTTCCTAATGGAGAACTGTTTTTACATGTAGGGTTTGACAACGTCAGCAAGTAGATGTATTATAGTATACAAAGAGTATACAATCCGGTACCATAGGAGTAGATAGTGTGCAACAGGTTGGTAGAAAAACTAGATCGAGTCGCAAAGAAATCGCCTATAGTCAGCTTAAGCACCAGATCATTACAGGGGAGCTGACCGCGGGAATGCCCTTGGTGGAGCATGAATTGAGCGAGAAGTATGACATTAGTCGGACGCCTATTCGCGAAATACTTCATCGCCTATCCCATGAGGGATTGGTGGACATGTACCCCAATAAGGGCGCATTTGTAAAGACGTTAACCCCTAAGGATCTATCAGACATATTCCAGTTACGGGAAGCTATCGAAGGAATGGCTTCACGGTTGGCCAGCCAGTATGAAGATAAGAGCACTATTCAAGAGATTAGACTGAAGCTATTAGCTCTAGATGTCAACCACAGCCCTATAGATGCCGCCGAAGGTGTGAAAGTCGGTAAATCGCTGCATGATTTTATCGCATCAAGTTCTGGTAATAGCCTCCTATATAAATCGTACATAGAAGTAAGTGCTCAGGCAGCTCTAGTTAGGAGTTTGACACAGTCTAGCATAGAGATCGAACAACATTCATATACAGAACATCTAGCTATCATAGATGCATTACAAAGATCTGATATGCGGGATAGTGAAGAAGCCATGCGAAAGCATCTGCGCATGACGTATAAGCGCATTTTAGAGACTTTGCATTGAGGCATTTTCCATAATATTGCCAAACAGATAGAGGGGGTCTTTTGATGGATAAGATAGAACAGAAACTTATCGACATGGGTTATCAGCTACCAAAGCCCAGGGTTGGAAGCAAGATCGTTCCGGCCAAGGTGGTAGGTAATCTGGTCTTTGTATCGGGTCATGGTTGTTCTGATGAAGATGGCAACCTAAAGTATCGAGGGCGGGTAGGTACAGATGTATCGCTAGAAGAGGCCTATGAAGCGGCCAAATTGTGTGCTATTAACGCTCTTGGGGGCCTTAAGGCTGTTATCGGGAATCTGGAAAGGGTTGATGAAATCGTCAAAGTCCTGGGCTTTGTCAATAGTGATGAAGACTTCCATCGTCAACCTGAGGTAATGCATGGCTTTACTGACTTACTGGTAGAGCTATTTGGCCCAGAGAAGGGGATCCATGCTCGATCTGCCATCGGAACTAGTAATTTGCCGAAGAACCAGCCAGTTGAGGTAGAAATGATTGTCACACTGAAAGACGCGTGACAGAGGGTGGCATATGACAGCCGTAGATCTGCTTATTGAACACGGATGTATCATCGATGGAACCGGAAATCCCCGGTATCGCGGAGATGTAGCTATTAAGGATGGCGTCGTCGTAGAGATCGGTGGGCTATCTGACGAGATTGCCAAGAGAGTCATCGATGCCGAAGAGCTGGTGGTATGTCCAGGTTTCATAGATGTTCACACTCATTCGGACTTAGTGCTCTTGGCAGATCCGATTAATGAGGCGAAGCTTCGCCAAGGTGTGACTACAGAAATATTGGGTCAAGATGGGTTGTCATATGCGCCGCTATCAGCTGGAAGTTTGGAGTTCATGCGTCATTATTTGTCTGGATTAAATGGTAATCCAAAAGTAGAACTACAAGGCGAAAGTGTTAAACAGTTCTTAGAACAGTTTCACGCATCAGTAAATGTTGCCTATCTCGTTCCCCATGGGGCGCTCCGTCTAGAAGCTATGGGCATGGATGATCGACCACCGACCAAACGAGAATTGGCTATTATGCAGCAAGCCTGCGCTAAGGCGCTGTCAGATGGGGCAGTTGGTTTATCTACTGCCCTTGCCTACGCCCCTTGTACTTATGCTGCCACCCAGGAGCTTATTGGCCTCAATGAAGTCGTTGCCCAATATAATGGATGCTTCGTTGTTCA
>JAAZLW010000168.1 GCA_012799135.1 Bacillota bacterium
AACAGTAGTGTTAGTAGAATTGTGAGGACAAGGGCCAGTTCCACTAGGGCCTGGCCCTCATCACTCCGCCCCCAAAATCTTTCAGTCATGCTAAACCCACCAGTTAGTGTTAGGGTTGAAGCAAGTAATTGAAATAACAACCGTATCCATGTTGCCGCTGCGTACTCTACTAGGAGCCAGCTGGAGTGTTGTCAAACAGGGCGTTTTTGACATTTGTCAAGATAGTATCCAAGCCCCCACCTAAGGCACTCAGCGCTCCAATAGCTAGCAGCGCCACTAACGCCAAGATCAACCCATACTCCACCATGCCCTGCCCTTCCTCATCCAACATGAACCGGGTCTTTAGGTAGAACCATAGTGTTGATAACATCCTTTGTTAACCTCCTTTTATGTAAAGCCGCAAGCCCCTCACCTCCTGAAAGGCAAACCCTTCTCAAAAGAAAAACCCGTTTGCTGGGCGGCGGCCTCGACAAACGGGTTGCTTACTGGGTGGATACGGGTGAAGACTCCACCCACAACCGGGTGATTTTCCCGTTCTTCGGCGGCCCGACCATCGTAGCAGTTCTGCGGCACAGAATAACTGCCTTAGATTCGAAGCTTTGCGTCCCCTTCTTTCGAAGGGTTTGCCTTTATCGGAAGCTAGGTTTTCTTGTTAGGTTCATCTTCTCATAAGGGACAATGGAAAAGAATCCCGCGAAGGGCTCAATTGGGGAGGGAAAGAAGACCTAATTATCTGATTTTATTGGCAGAAATATCTGTCAACGGGACTTTTGGCCTATTGCTCTTGGCCCAGGGCTGTTGGCAGGAAGACAAACACTTGGGGATAGAAGAACCTTGCTAGAGAGATGTAAAGGCAGGGGGCGGGGGTGCCTTTACCTAGGGCCTTAGCTTTGTAAGCGTCGGCCAGTTACTCCCCTCTTCAAGGCATAGACAGCTGCCTGGGTGCGATCAGCTAACTCCAGTTTCCTCAAAATATTGCTCACATGATTCTTGACGGTCTTCTCACTAATCACTAATGTGGCCGCGATTTCTTTGTTGCTTTGGCCACCTACGATACACTCCAGAATCTCCCTTTCCCTGACTGTCAGGCGAGATAGTAGCCCCGGATCATTCTCAGACTCTTCGTCGGTTCTGGGAACTTCAGTGTACACCGATTCTTGCCAGTTGGAAGTGGCCGCGACCTCCTCCTGAGCCTGGGAAAGTCTGCCAAACTCCTCCAGCACTTTCTCCAGTAAGGGAGATCTTAGGTAAGCATGACCCTGGTTAACCGTTCGAATGGCCTCGGCCAGGTTAGATGGATCTACGTCCTTTAGTACGTAGCCGCCGGCCCCCGCCTGGATCACCTTAAACACATATTCATCATCGTCATGAATAGTAAGTACAAGGACCTTACTCTCAGGAGCCACCTTTTTGATCATCCGAGTGGCTTCCAGACCATTGAGGCCCGGCATGTTGATATCCATCAGGATCACATCAGGATGAAGCTCCTTAGCTAGGGCCACTGCCTCTTCGCCATCGGCAGCTTGAGCCACCACTTCAATATCCTCTTCTAATTCGAGGATACGGCATAGACCCTGCCTTAGTAATGCATGATCATCAGCAATAAGTACTTTTATTCGTTCCAACAAGCCACCCTCCTTCTTGCAGTATTGTCATTCTTCTATAGAAGCCAGTGGTATACAGGCAGATACCGTAGTGCCAATGCCCGGAGTTGAGACTATACGCAGCTCCCCACCGAGGAGATCCACCCGTTCACTCATGGACATCAATCCGAAACTGTCGGCATTTCTGGCTTTCTCTCGGGCCTCCTCCATATTGAAACCGATACCGTTATCCTCCACTTGCGTGTTGATCTGGTTATCGGTGAATTCCAGTCGAACCAAGATCCGAGTGGATTTGGCATGCTTACGAGCATTGTTGACAGCCTCCTGAATCAGGCGAAAGACGGTGACCTCCACCGTCTGGGGTAGACGTTGTTCCTTTCCTAGAACAATGAGGTCGGCGGCAATACCCGTCTCTTCCCTAACCGATTCCATAAAACGACGTAGAGTTGGAGCAAGGCCTAGATCGTCTAGGGCCATGGGACGCAGGTTAAAGATAATGCGGCGAACATCCACCAAGGTTTTCTTGACCATAGTCTTAAGCTCCGCCAGCTCCTGGGCTAACTCATTTCGCTCGGCATCCAGTAACCGTTCACAAATCTCTGCCCTGAGGACCACATTCGCCATCGACTGGGCCGGTCCGTCATGGATATCTCTGGCTACACGGCGCCGCTCATCCTCCTGGGCTTGGATAATCCGAGTGGCCAGGATTGATTTCTCCTGGAGTCCTTCGATCTGGACTAAGGCATCCTCCAGGTTGCCAGCCAGAATGTTCATAGCCGCGCCCACCTGTTTTACCATACCTTCAGCCTTGGCCACCAGTTTAGCTAGATTGCGGAGACTCCGATCCAACTCATCACGCTTCCGCCGCAAGGCTGCCTCTCTTTCTCGAGCAACAGCAACCTCAACCTGGAGAGCTTGGGCCTCCTGATAGGCTTGTTTGATTTCTTCTTCTCCATAGCGTTCAAAATCCCTATTGACAACCGCCAAGCGGGTCTTGGCTTTCTGCAGTTGCTTCTCCAAGAAGTCCACCTGTTTTACACAAACTGCTGCTTCTTGGCGAATCTCTTCTGATTGGATCCGCAGCCGTTCATACTCGGCCTGTGCCGCTTGTGCGATGCCAGAGATCTCGTCTCTGCCACTGCGCAAGGCCGCTACAGTCTGCTGAAAGATCCGATCGATTCCTTTCATATCCAGTCCCGGTTTGCGGATCATCTAAACCGCTCTCCTTTGTCTACCGTAAAACCTTCCCACAGTCATTCGATATCAGGGCCAGTGGGTCCTGCCCCGTTATCGACCTGGATCGACAAAACCCATGGGAGGCAGCTTCAATCTGCCGCCCCACCCGCTTGGTACTTATTGCTAACCTCTGGCTGTCTTCAAAGCATCAGCACACCCACAGTGGCTACCCCGCTCTAAAGGTATGGCAGCGATCATCTTGTACAGAAGATCTTTAAGTTTATGGTTATTTTCCTCAAAGACCTTTAGTACTGCTTCATGACTAACCGGTTCTATGGATGGATCATCCTCCAAACCGGCATCGTAATCGGTGATCAAGGCTATGTTTACATAACAAATTCCCAGTTCTCGGGCTAGCATCCCTTCCGGGTATTGAGTCATGTTGATAACTTCCCAGCCATGACTTTGAAACACACGGCTTTCTGCCCGAGTCGAAAAGCGTGGCCCTGAGATCACTACTACCGTTCCCTTTTCATGGATGGGGATCCCCAGTTTCTTGCCTTCACTGATGGCGATTTGCCTCAGTTCTTCACAATATGGATCGGCAGCGCTTATGTGGGTCGTGATCGGACCATCAAAGAAGGTGTCCTCCCGTCCCCAGGTCCTGTTGACAAACTGATCAGTTACTACAAAATCCCCCGGTTTGATCCGGGCCTGGAGACTGCCTGCTGCACAGGGCCCAATCAGCCGAGTCACCCCTAGCTCCCGCATGGCCCACAGATTGGCGCGGTAGTTGATCTTGTGGGGAGGGAAACGGTGATCCTTCCCATGGCGGGGTAGAAAAGCCACCCGTTTGCCGTCGATATTAGCTAAGGCAATCTGATCACTAGGTGGTCCATAGGGAGTCTCAACCCAGACTTCCTCTACGTCGGGAAGAAACTCATAGAAACCCGATCCTCCGAAAATCCCGATATCTGCCTGATGCGTCAAATATATGACCTCCTTTACCAGCCGCTAAATAGCGAAATGGGTGGTAATCACCCTACCACCCATTTATTCGCCCAAAGACCATCAATCTCCTAGCTAGAAGGCAGGAACCACGGCACCTCCGTATTCTTCCAGCAAGAAGTCCCTTACCTTGTCTGAAAGTAGTGCCTCGGTAAGCTTGGCCAGATCCTGGCGCTGGGTATCACTCTGGCGAACTGCCAGGACATTAACATAGGGTGACTCACTGCCCTCGATAAACAAAGCATCTTTAAGTGGCGCTAGATCAGCCTCCAAAGCATAGTTGGTATTGATGATGGCCAGTTCTACATCAGGCAATACCCGCGGCAACTGGGCTGCCTCCAGTTCGCTGAACTTAAGGCCCTTCGGGTTAGAAGTGATATCCAGCACAGTGGCTGTAATCCCAGCCGCAGGGTCTAGCTCAATCAGTCCATTCTCTGCTAAGAGCATCAAGGCCCGACCCCCATTGACGGAATCGTTGGGGATGGCGATGCGAGCACCTTTGCCTATCTCATCGATCTGTTTGATCTTCTGAGAATAGGCACCCATCGGTTCAATATGGACCTTGGCAATATAGGTCAGATCAAGCCTGTGATCCTGACTGAATGTCTCCAGGTAAGGGATGTGCTGAAAATAGTTGGCATCAAGCTCTCCTTCTGCTAACGCCAGATTGGGCTGCACATAGTCAGTGAACTCGATGACCTTTAGCTCAATCCCCACCTTCTCTAAATCCGGCTTGATCAGATTAAGGATTTCAGCGTGAGGCCGAGGTGTAGCCCCTACCTTGAGGGTCTGGGCTGCTGCTTGGAGCGTGCCGCCTAAGAGCAACAGACTCACTACCAGTGTGACTACAATGATTTTTTTCATGTAACTAAACCTCCCAAATTGATTATTTCTTCGACAAACGGTTGGCCGCCCAGTCTCCCAACATCTGCATTGCTTGTACCAGTACGATGAGAATGATCACCGTCAGCAGCATAATATCTGTCCGGAAGCGCTGGTATCCGTAGCGAACGGCCAGATCGCCCAGTCCACCTCCTCCTACAGCCCCCGCCATGGCAGAATAGCCAATTAGATTAACAGCTGTAATGGTCAATCCCAATACCAAAGATGGTAGTGCTTCGGGAATAAGTACTTTCCAGATAATCTGAAAGGGTGAAGCGCCAATCGCTAAAGCTGCCTCCACCACGCCTCCATCCACTTCCTTGAAAGCCGTCTCAACGAGCCGAGCTACAAAAGGGATGGCCGCTACCGTCAAGGGCACCATGGCTGCCGTTGTGCCGATAGAAGTACCTACTACCTTCCTGGTGAAAGGGATAATGGCTACCATCAAAATGATAAAAGGCACCGAACGCCCGATGTTGATAATCGTGGCGAGAACCCGGTTTAGGGGTGCATTCTCCAGTATATGGCCCCGTTCAGTAGTAACCAGGATGATTCCTAAAGGCAGGCCCACTAGCTCTGCTAGTACTACTGCTACCCCCACCATGTAAAGAGTCTCACCAGTAGCCTGCCAGAGCAAGCGCCAAATTATGGGGTTAAACATCCCGTAACACCTCCACCTGCAGATCCTGCCTAGCGAGAAAGTCTGTAGCTTCATCTAGTGCGGTACTTTCACCGGCTAGTTCCACTACCAAAGTCCCGAAGGGGGTCTCTTTGATCTGATCGATCCGTCCAAAGAGGATATTGACAACCACAGGATAGCGCTGCATGAGAGCGGCCATGATCGGCCTACCTGCCGAAGCCCCGATAAAGGAGATCTTAAGTAGTGTACTGTCCCCATTGGAGTGCCGCTCCAAGAGGTCTGGTGGTATATCGATATCGATCACACCCCGCACTAAACGCCGGGCTTGATCGGTCTTGGGACGGGTAAAGACTTCAAGAACCGGTCCGTTCTCCACGATGCGGCCATTCTCGATTACCGCCACCCGATCACAGATCTGCTGAATTACAGGCATTTCATGGGTAATAAGTAAAATGGTAAGTCCCATCTTGCGATTGATATTCTGCAACAGATCCAAAACTGCTGTAGTCGTCTCCGGGTCCAGGGCCGAGGTTGCTTCATCACAAAGGAGCACCTCGGGGCGATTGGCCAAAGCCCGGGCTATACCTACCCTCTGCTTTTGGCCACCACTTAGTTGAGCCGGGTAGCTACTGGCCTTATCCTCCAGACCTACCAATCGCAGAAGCTCTAGTACTCGCTCCTTGATCTCCCCTATAGGAACACCGGTGATCTCCAGAGGAAAAGCGACATTGCCAAACACCGTCCGGGAAGATAAGAGGTTAAAATGCTGAAAGATCATACCGATATGTTGGCGAGCTGCCCTTAGCTCCCGCTTACCTAATGCTGTCATATCGATGCCATTAACCAACACCGTCCCCTCCTGGGGCTTTTCCAGCATGTTAATGCAGCGAACTAAAGTACTCTTACCAGCACCACTCAGGCCAATGATGCCAAAGATCTCTCCAGACTTTACCTCAAGGCTGACATCGTCTAGAGCCCGGATCTCTCTCTGGCCATCGGTGTATATCTTGGTTAAGTGGCGAATTTCAATCAACTATCCCCACCCCCTATGACTTAGACCAACTGCTTAAAAAAATCCCCTTCCGGACGGAAGAG
>JAAZLW010000169.1 GCA_012799135.1 Bacillota bacterium
CCAATAAGCAAATTGTGATGTCCAGTGACCGGCCACCTAAAGAGATCCCTACTCTAGAGGAGAGGTTACGCTCACGGTTTGAATGGGGGCTAACGACAGATATTCAGCCACCGGATCTTGAGACTCGGATCGCTATCCTCCGCAAGAAAGCAGCCGGTGATCACCTTGAGGTCCCGGAAGAAGTGCTTAGTTATATTGCAAATCGAATTCATTCCAATATTCGGGAACTGGAAGGAGCACTAAACCGTGTTGTTGCCGTGGCTTCTTTGAGCCGTCGCAACATCTGTGTCGAAGCGGCAGAAGAGGCCCTTAAAGATATTGTCGGATCTGCTCGACAAAGACAGGTTACGATTGACATGATCCAGAATCTGGTGGCCAACCACTACTCAATTAAGGTGACAGACATGCGCAGCAAGAAGCGCACCCGAGTAGTCACGTTTCCCCGCCAGATAGCTATGTATCTGGCCCGGGAGTTGACAGATGCCTCTTTACCCCGTATAGGTGAGGAGTTTGGCGGTCGGGATCATACCACAGTCTTACACGCCTATGATAAGATCCAGCGTATGCTACAGAAAAATCCCAGCCTGCAAAGGGAAATCAGCCAGCTTGCACAGGAACTGCGGAATTCCTAGAGTAGCGCCGCTGGGATAATTTTCTGTGCTTTTTTCTCGGTCTGTGGATAGGATTGGAGATTTTCTGGTCTAGATCTAGATAGATCTAAGATCGTAGTCATAGTAGTAGGGCTTGTGGAAATGTGGAAAAGAGGCTAAACGCCTGTTAGAATGGGCTTATTGATGTTAGCAAGATGTGGATGGTGAAGCAAGGTTTTTCCACATATGCACACAAAAATAGGGGTAGACGACTGATCCACAATTCATTCAGGCTCCATGCACAACTTTTTCAACAGGAGGAATACGGCGATGCAGTTTACAGGCAGCCAGGGCGAAATGCTACGTTGTCTTGAGATGGTAGATAAGGCAGTAGCAACTCGGGATACTAATCCGCTCTTAACTGGTATCTATCTTAAGTGTGAGGATGGGCGACTTACTTTACGAGCTACTGACACGGAAATTGGTATGGAGGCATATGCCAAAGTAGAGACTCTTGAACCGGGGAGTGTGGTCCTGGAAGCCAAGTTCTTTGTCCCTCTGGTCCGGCGATTACCTCCTGGGGAGATAATCTTTAGGGAGCTTAAGGAACAGCAAATGCTGGAGATCAGTGCCGGTAGTGGCAGCTTTCGTTTGCAGACGATGGTTGCTGATCAATTTCCGAGCCTCACCGTTGCTGACGAGCAGCCGTTGCTCCGTATGTCCACTCAACTTTTGGGAAGAATGATTCGGCAGACGGTATATGCTACCCGCAAGGACCAGGGTCATAGCGTGTTTGCTGGGGTGTTAATGGAGTATGTCGGTGGCGAACTCAGACTCGTGGCTACCGATACCAGTCGTTTATGCTTTAATCGACAGGCACAGCCCGGGGGAGAGGATTTCCAGATCATCCTGCCTGCCCGCACTTGTAGCGAGCTACAGCGAATTCTTCCCACTGATTCCGAGGCTATGGTGGAGCTATCGCTCATGGGTAACCAGGTTCTGTTTCGCCTGGAAGACGTGATCATGGCGTCTCGTCTCTTGGAGGGACAGTATCCCGACTATGATCGAGTGATCCCGGCTGCTACAGAGACAGAATTGGTTGTCTCTTGTCAGGAATTGACTGCTGCCTTAGAACGGGCGAATCTGATGAGCAAAAAGGCTCCAGCCATTGTTACCTTTGATGCTCAAGAGGGTATACTGAAATTAGAGTCCCGGGATGTAGAACTAGGCGAATCGAAAGAATCGCTATCTGTTGAACAACATGGGCCTGAGGTAAGTACTGCTTTCCAGGCTCGGTTTGTGCTGGACATGCTCAAGACTGTTTCCAGCGATAAAGCGAAGATAGGGTTGTCCAGTGGACTAAACCCGGGTATCATTCGACCTTCAGATGATGATGATTACGTATATGTGATCATGCCCGTTAGAACTGTCTGATCGAACTATTGCTAAAGGCCACCGGCAGAATCAATTCCGGGATTTTGGAAGAGTCTTATTTGACAGAATGAGGGTGTTATATGACAATGGAAGAGCACATAACCATCAGCACCGAGACCATCAAGCTAGAGCAGCTACTCAAGTTGGCCGGCGTCACCGGTACTGGTGGCCAAGCTAAGCTGCTTATTCAAGCAGGAGAGGTATTAGTCAATGGCTTGGACGAAAGGCGTCGGGGACGACAGCTTAGAGCCGGTGATTTGGTGGAGGTAAAAGGAAGGGGACGGCTACGGGTTGTCCAGGGGTAAAGTTGGGAGTGCCAAATTTTGCACGTACAGGCATTGGAGTTAAGCCACTACCGGAATTATCGGAATCTCAGCATGGAGCTGGATCCCAATCTCAATATTTTTGTGGGGGATAATGCACAGGGAAAGACGAATCTTATAGAATCTATCTATCTATTAGCTACAGGTCGGTCGCACCGTACTTTTAGGGATACTGATTTGATCAACTGGCATGAAAGCGAGGCTCAGATCAGGGCCCAAGTGTCCACCAGAATGGGTGGCTTTTCGATGAGAGTCATCCTTTCCCGCCATCGACGCAAGCGGTTTTGGATCGGAGGGGAGGAGTTACGTCGCCAATCGGAACTCCTCGGATTCCTCAATGTGGTCTTATTTTCCCCTGATGATCTGCAGTTGGTGAAGGGAAGCCCTAGCATGAGGCGCCATTTCATTGATCTGGGGCTGGCACAGGTAAGCAGGGTATATCGACACGATCTGGTAAACTATAATAAGGTGCTGCAGCAACGCAACAGCCTGTTGAAAGATATAGCAGAGCGCAAAGCCAGGCCCGAAGAGCTCCATCTTTGGGATGAACAGTTGGTTCAATATGGTAGCCGAATTATGTATTGTCGAGCCAAAGCCATAGAGCGGATAGCGAGTTTTGCCGAAGCGAGCCACCAGGGAATTAGTGGTGGAGAGGAAGTATTGGCTGTTCACTATCTACCTTTTTATCTCCAGGAAGAGGAGAGCATTGAAGGGGCCGGGCAGTTTTCGGCTGAGGAGATCGCCGGAGATTTTGCTAAGGAGTTGGAATCCAGTCGCTGGCAAGAACTAAGAAGGGGAACTACATTGGTGGGTCCCCAAAGGGATGATATCCTTTTTCGCATAGATGAGAAAGACGCCCGTCAATTTGCATCACAGGGCCAGCAACGAACAGTGGTGTTAGCCATGAAGCTGGCTGAGCTGGAGTTTATGCGGGAAGAAGTGGGCGAATACCCCACACTACTTTTAGATGATGTGCTTTCGGAACTAGATTTCTCTCGTCGGTCACTTTTTCTGGAGACCATCGGTAACAAGGTCCAGACGTTACTGACTACTACCGATCGAGGTGATTTCCAGCGCGATAACCTGCCAAACTCGCGCCAATACGCAATTAGGGATGGCCAATTGGCCTTGGAGGGGTGAGGTGTTTGTTCGTTCACCTGGGCAAGAATGCTGTGATTCGTTCTGACCTTGTTGTAGCGATCATTGATTGGGATACCTTGCGGGCTTCTGAGATTAATCAGCGTTATTTGGAGCGGGCCAAGGAGAACCAATGCATACAGGATATTGCTGAGGGGCAGCCCCATTCTGTGGTCATTACCACCGATACAGTATATTTGTCTACAGTCTCCAGCACAACTCTGAAAAAACGGGCGGAAAACCCACATTATTTGGCTTGGGAGTAGTGAGGTGAATTACGAAACCGAGCATTCTGCAGTGGAACGGGGGGATTTGCAGATGGATAGCAAACAACAAGCCTATGAGGCTGAACAGATACAGGTTCTCGAGGGTTTGGAAGCTGTCAGGCGTCGACCTAGCATGTATATAGGCAGCACAGATGCTCGGGGTCTTCATCAGCTATTCAACGAAGTTGTGGACAACAGTATTGATGAAGCCATGCAGGGCCGGTGTGACACCATTAGGGTGATTATCCATGGGGATGGCAGTATGACCGTTGCTGATAACGGTAGTGGAATCCCGGTCGGAATTCATCCCAAGACCGGCAGGTCGGCTGTGGAGACTGTGCTGACTCGTCTTCATGCCGGGGGTAAGTTTGGTGGAGAAGGCAGTGGGTACAAGGTCTCGGGAGGACTGCACGGAGTTGGAGTAGCTTGTGTAAACGCTTTGTCTGAATGGTTGGAAGTTGAGGTCAAACGTAATAACCAGATTCACCGGCAAAGATACAAGAGAGGTAAACCGGTGACTGATCTGGAGGTAGTTGGCGAAGCTGAGGATACCGGGACATCCATAAGCTTCAAACCAGATGCAGAGGTTTTCGAGACAACCGAATTCAATATCGATACTATCGCCTATCGTATGCGGGAAATGGCTTTTCTGAATAAGGGTGTCAAGCTAGAGTTTCTAGATGAGCGTTCGGGTCGTTCTCATACCTATCAATATGAAGGGGGCATCGTCTCCTTCGTGGAGCACTTAAACAAGAACAAAGAGGTGCTTCACAAAGATGTGATCTATTTCGAAGGAGCTGTTGATAACTGCCTAGTAGAGGTAGCTATCCAATACACTGATGGCTTTGTGGAAAACATTTATAGCTACGCCAATAATATCCATACACAAGAGGGTGGTACTCATCTGAGTGGCTTTCGGTCTGGTTTAACTAGAACCTTTAATGACTATGCTCGCCGGGCCAAGATTCTCAAGGATAATGAGGAAAACCTGACAGGTGAGGATGTACGGGAAGGCTGTACAGCGGTGATTAGTGTCAAGGTTCCGGAGCCGCAATTTGAGGGGCAGACCAAGACGAAGCTCGGCAATAGCGATATTAGAGGTATAGTCGAATCAATTGTCGCAGAGCATCTAGGGGCTTATCTAGAAGAGCATCCTGGAGATGCTAAGCGTATAATTGAGAAGTCACTAGCCGCGGCTCGTGCCCGAGAAGCGGCCAGAAAGGCACGGGAATTGACTCGCAGAAAAAACGCCTTAGAAGTGTCCTCTCTACCGGGCAAGCTAGCTGACTGTACGTGGACGGATCCAGCACTTTGTGAGATTTTCATCGTAGAGGGGGATTCGGCCGGCGGTTCGGCTAAACAGGGAAGAGATCGACGTTTTCAGGCAATCATGCCATTGCGAGGCAAGATTCTCAATGTCG
>JAAZLW010000170.1 GCA_012799135.1 Bacillota bacterium
CTACTCGGGTTTTGCCACTGCCGGTGGCCATTACCAAGAGGGCTTCCCTAGCACCGCTAGAGAAAGTCTCACATACCGCTTTGATGGCTTCTTTCTGATAGTATCGATTAGTTATGGCGTCACTTATATTGATGTCATCTAGGGGTATTCGATGTCTTCGCCTATCAATACGCAGTTGCAGCCCCTCTTTGGAGTAAAACCCTGAGACAAGGCGGTCAGGATAAAAAGTATCATCCCAGATATGTGTTTCAAAACCATTGGTGTAGAAGATAATGGGCCGCTGTTTGAATTTCCTTTCTAGGCAGTCAGCATATAGGCAAGCTTGATGCTTACCCTTTTCGGGACTGATGCTGGCCCGTTTGGCTTCCACCACTGCCAGTGGCTTCCCGTTATCTCCAAGAAGAACATAATCAGCATAGCCTGTACCGGTACCAAAAGGCATACCCTGAAGTTCATACTCTTCGATACAGTCCTCTCCGAATGCCCACCCGGCATCTTTAAGCTCGACATCTATGTAGTGCTTTCTAGTCTGGAACTCTGTTATCTCATCGACACTGAAATCATGTCTCTGGATATTCTGCTCCCTAACCGCCTTAAGACGTTCCCTAAGCGCTTCGTTTTCCTCAACGATACTCTTTAGTTCACGGTCCTTAGCTCCAAGTCTATTGTAAAGCTGCTTGAGCTCAGCCGTCGTTGTCCTCGCTTCTTCTCCCGTCGGAAGAATGTCTTCTCTGAACTCCTGTTCACCATACTCAGGAGAATAGCAGTAGTCCAGCCATGAGACGAACTGATGAAGGTTGTGTAGGGAGACAATCACTTCATCTCGGTCAATGGTTCTATTGGAGTGGGCAGCCACGTTCCCCAGCTTGACCACATACTTGATTAAGGGGAATAGACCAGGCTCGATTACTGCCCGGAATGTTGAATCATGGATTAAGCTAGATAGGTTATCCTGGTAGGGTACCGTGAGGTCGCTATCTGAGCTATATAGCCACTTTACAGCGAGTTCCAGGGCACGGCGAGACAGGATAGCCGCGGTAGCAGGACTTACTGCTATGCTTCTCTCAGCTTCTAGGCATGCATCCGCGAAGCTATTGAACTGTGGGTTTTTCTTAAGAAATGCAAAGTTTGAAGCCATGCCCCTCCTCCTCTAGTTGAAGAGCTCCCCCTTGAAGGCTCTTTGCATGATGCTGTTGAAGGCGTTTTCCATTTCGAGCAAGCTTTGTCTCATTAGCTCTTTCTGTGGCTCCAGCCTAACAGCTAACTTTTTGAATTTCATCTGCATTTCCCGTGGTGGCAACGGTATCGGTATGCCAGAAATCTGTCTGCTGCTAACATTAGGCTGTAGAGATACTGAGCTGAGCTTCTCAACCTCATTCCTAAAATAATTGCTTAAGCAAAACTGATACAAATACTCGTGTGACAACTCCGGATCAACTATTTGGAACCTGCCTACTCGCTGATTTAGCAGGCATGGTAAGTCATCCTGTCTTGCCCTAACCACTTTGACAGATGCCAATGACTTGATAATAGGACGGGTCATTGCCATCAGTACGTCACCTTCGTTAAGCCTATACGCACTGTACTCATCAAGATACTCTGAAGGTAGGTAGCTGATTTCAGACCAATCCAAGGACTCACGATGGACGTTAGCAATCTTGACCAATTTAATACCCGCACTTTGATAATCACTGCTCTTGAACGCATATCCCCCTTGAAGTCTAGCCACACTCCCTAGACGCTTAACATCCCATTGCTTTGTATTCTCTGCTAGGTCACCAAACATATCCAAGAACACGCTCTGCAGAAACTCATCCAGCATCTCTATCTGCTGTTTCCGTCTGTCGATGAGCTCTTGGGCTTTGTCTAGGGCGTCAGCTATTCTCTTC
>JAAZLW010000171.1 GCA_012799135.1 Bacillota bacterium
TAGCCCGGGGAGCATCTGTTTGAAGGCGGGAGACATGCTGTTTACCGGTGATACTCTCTTCGCCGGATCTGTAGGCCGGGTGGATTTTCCTGAGGCTTCCGGTGAGCAATTGATGGATTCTATACGTCATGTGATTCTACCCTTAGCTTCAGAGCTGACGATATATCCAGGCCATGGTCCAGCCAGTACACTAAGGACAGAGAAACAACATAATCCTTTCCTACGATGGTAGACCGTGGTATTATTGGCTATCGGTTTGGTTGACACTGGGTAGGGGATGACATACAATAAATCTGGTCTTTTATTCTTTTTTGTGGGAAAAGAGCCGGGGGGGAGTAGAGTGATATTTGGTAAAATGCGTCAACGCATGAAGGTAATTGTTATCATCGTTTCCGTGGCCTTTGTGGGCACGCTGCTGTACGCCGGTGGGGTGAGTCTCTTTAGTGGCAGGGGCAGCACCGTCAATGCCGCCTCAGTGGCTACCGTAAACGGAACCAATATCTCTTATGCGGATTTCTATCAAGCCTACTATAGTATTGTACAGCAGCAAGAGATGTATGGTCAGCCCATTACCGGGCAAATGGTCGGTCAAGTGCAGTATTACGCTTTGGATCAATTGGTGAATCAAGCGTTACTGATCCAGGCAGCGGAGAATGCCAAGATCAAAGTCGAAGAACGACTGGTGAATGAACGTTATCAAGTCATTCAAGACAACTATCCCTCTAAGGCTATGTTTGAAGAGGACCTGAAGAACTCGGGTTTGACCCCGAAAGAGCTGAAGACGCTTCTTCGCAATAATATGAAGATCGAGAAGCTACAAGAGGGGTTAATTGAAGGACTTCAGGTATCGGATGAAGAGCTCCGGTCGGCCTACGAGGAGGTCAATGCCCGTCATATTCTTGTTCGACCTGAGGGTGACGGGGAGGATGCTCAGAAAAACGCCCTAGAACAAGCGGAACAGCTAGTGCAGGAACTGGTCGGTGGTGCGGAATTTGCCACCGTAGCCAGGGAGCATTCAGCTGATACCGGCAGTAAGGACAACGGCGGCGATCTGGGCTGGTTTGGTCGCGGACAGATGGTGGAACCCTTTGAAAATGCTGCCTTTGTTGCCGAAGTCGGCGAAATAGTCGGTCCTGTGGAAAGTCAGTTCGGGTATCATATCATACAAGTGATGGATCGCAAAAAGGCAACCGGTGAAGAATTCGAAGAGGCCAAAGCCGAGCTACGGGACAAGCTATTAGGGGACAAGCGCCGCGACAAGCTGACCGGGTGGTTTAGTGAGCTCAAAGAAACAGCAGTAATTGAGATCAGAGACCCTGCTATGTTAGGTTATAAGTTGATGCTGGAGGGCTCATGGCAGGAAGCAGCTGACGCATTCCAGGCAGCCATCTTGGTCAATGATACCGATCCTTACCTGCACTCATCCCTGGCTCAGGCCTATCAGCAGCTAGATGAGGCGGATCTGGCCCTTGAGCAGTATGAACTGGCTGCTGAGAAGGCCGGTACTGATGCCGAGTTGTGGTTAGCAGTGGGTATGATGCATCATGAGCGGGACAACAAAGAGAAAGCTGTGGCTGCATATCGGCAGGCATCTGATGCAGCTCCCATGAACTTGCTCTTGCACCTGCAGCTAATGAATATCTATGAGCAACTAGGTGAAGAAGATTTGGCCAAGGTCGAGGAAGGCAAGGTTGTAGCTATCAAAGATGCCTATGAAGAGCGGCAGCGGGCCTTGGATGATCTGCAAAGAGAGCAGGAACAGAAGGAAGCAGCCGAGAATACGGAAGCATCTGCCGGCGAAGAAGAACCGGGCGCAGAAGCAGAAACGGCTCCATCGGCCGAGGAAAGTGCGGTCTCGGATGAGACGACAACTGCTGACCCGAATGAATCCAGTGAGTAGATTTGGATGAACTGAATGCTAGCCGGAGTGGCGGGCGACCGCCACTCTTCCTATACATAGTTGTAATTGGTGTGTAGGGGAAAAATACGGGAAGCGATTGTGCTGTGAAAGGGATGTGTTGTAGTTGCTGGCGAAAACACCTCGGGGCACTGAGGATATCCTACCAAAGCAAAGTAGGATCTGGCAGTATATCGAAGGGCAGTTAGCCGACATATTCTCTTTATTTGGCTATAAAGAAATCCGTACCCCGATGTTCGAGGAGACGGAGCTTTTTCAGCGAGGTATTGGAGAAGCCACGGATATAGTGGAAAAAGAAATGTACACTTTTGACGATCGAGCAGGTCGAAGTTTGACCCTAAGACCAGAGGGGACTGCTCCGGTAGTCAGATCTTATCTGCAGCATAAGCTTTATGGTGAGCCACAGCCGGTAAAGGTCTACTACTTGGGACCGATGTTTCGCTACGAAAGGCCCCAGGCCGGTCGCTCAAGGCAGTTCCATCAATATGGAGCAGAAGCTTTGGGTACTCAAGATCCAGCCACTGACGCGGAGATGATCGCGATTCCGGTGGAGCTGTATCATCGACTGGGGCTTCATGCCTTACAGGTGGAAATTAATAGCATTGGATGCCCAGAGTGTCGTGGCGAGTATCGTGATTACCTGATCGCTACCTTAGAACCTAGAATGGAGCAGCTCTGCAGTGATTGTCAAAGAAGATTGCAGAGGAATCCTTTGCGGGTTCTGGACTGCAAGAATGAAACCTGCAATATGGCCAAGGTAGGCCTAAGACCCATTGTGGAGTTTCTGTGCCGGGAATGTAGCGACCATTTTGGGCAGGTGCAGGCCTATCTGGACTTGCTCCGGATTCCTTATGTGATCAACCACAATCTCGTGCGGGGTTTTGATTATTATACTAAAACCGTTTTTGAAATCATCTACTCAGAGCTAGGAGCCCAGTCTGCCATTGCCGGTGGGGGTCGCTATGATGGATTGATCGAGGAGTGTGGAGGGCCATCAGTGCCGGCGGTGGGATTTGCCGCTGGGATGGAGCGGCTGATTCTCACCCTTGAGCACATCGGGTGGGAGCCGCCAATTGCTGGCGCCATCGATGTCTTCATCGCGGGTGTGGGCGAGACTCGGTCTGCTGTGGTGGAGTTGGCTTTTCGTCTGCGAAGGGCAGGTTGGGCTACTGAGATGGACTATGGCGACAGAAGCCTTAGGGCCCAGATGAAAGCAGCACACCGGCTTAATGCTGCGTGGACCATTATTGTTGGAGAAGATGAGCTAAGACACGCACAGGCAGTTGTCCGCCACATGGCCAGTGGTCGTCAAGAGCTGGTGCCTTTGGCCAATATGGAAGTCTATTTGAGGAAAGCAAAGGATACGGGCTGCCAGGGAACGAAGGAGTGACAGCATGAGTTTTCAGCGAACACATTACTGTGGGGAATTACGGGCTGATCATGTCGATCAAGAAGCTGTGGTCTGTGGTTGGGTGCATCGACGCCGGGATCATGGTGGAGTTATTTTTATAGATTTGCGGGATCGAACCGGTCTTGTCCAGATTGTCTTTAATCCTGAATTTGTCCCAAAGGAGCAGTTTACTGAAGCAGAGAGACTGCGCAATGAATACGTGATTCGGGTGAGGGGTACGGTCCGTAGGCGACTCGCTGGTATGGAAAATCCCAATCTAGCGACAGGTGCCATCGAGATCTATGCCACAGCCCTGGAGTTGCTGAATGAAGCTAGAACGCCGCCTTTTGCTATAGACGCCCATACAGGTGTCGATGAGGCCTTGCGGTTGAAATATCGTTACCTGGATCTTAGGCGATTTGAAATACAGGAGACCCTAGCCTTGCGCCACCGAGTGGCAAAGCTGATTCGGGATTTCCTCGATGGGCAGGGGTTCTGGGAGATAGAGACACCGATGTTGACCAAGAGTACTCCTGAAGGAGCCCGCGATTTTCTAGTACCAAGTAGAGTGCAACCGGGTGAGTTTTATGCACTGCCCCAATCACCACAGTTGTTCAAACAGCTTTTGATGATGGGGGGTATCGATCGGTATTTTCAAATCGTTCGATGCTTTCGGGATGAGGACCTAAGGGCAGATCGTCAACCGGAATTTACCCAACTGGATATTGAAATGGCCTTCGTAGACCGAGATGATATCATGGCTTTGATCGAGGAGCTGGTGGCTTTTGTTTTCCAGGAGACATTGGGTGAAAAGATAGAGCTGCCTTTGCGCCGCCTATCTTGGGCTGAGGCTATGGCTCGATATGGCTCTGATAAGCCGGATACCCGGTTTGGCCTGGAGATTCAGGATGTGTCAGCGGTGGTGGAGAATACCGGTTTTCGGGTGTTTTCTCAGACAGTCCGATCGGGTGGCCAGGTTAAGGGGATCAATGTGGAGGGAGCCGGCCTTAAGTTTGCTCGGCGGGAGATAGATGAGTTAGGGGAGTTGGCGGTCAGTTACGGTTCTAAGGGTATGCTGTGGCTGATCGTGACCGATGATGGGAGTAAGGGTGGTATCACCAAGTTCTTCAACCCCGAGGAGCTATCCCAACTAGTGACGGCCATGAAGGCTAAGCCCGGTGATCTGTTGATCTTCGTTGCTGATAAGCCCCAAGTCTGTGCCGATGTATTGGGAAGACTGCGGCTATACTTAGGGGAGAAGCTGGAATTAATTGATCATGATGCTTGGGATCTTCTGTGGGTAGTTGATTGGCCCTTGTTCGAATACAGCGAAGCTGAAGGGCGTTGGGAGGCGGCCCACCATCCCTTTACTGCACCTCTACCGGAAGATGTCGAGCTTTTGGGCAAAGACCCTGCACGGGTGCGGGCACAGGCCTATGATTTGGTACTGAACGGTACCGAAGTTGGCGGTGGTAGTATCCGGATTCACCGCCGTGAGGTGCAGGAGCGGATGTTTGCTGCCTTAGGCATGACCAAGGAGGAAGCAGAAAGTCGGTTTGGTTTCTTCCTAGATGCCTTTGATTATGGCACTCCCCCCCATGGCGGGATTGCCTGGGGCTTTGATCGCCTGATCATGCTGCTTGCCAGGAAGGACTGGCTGCGAGACGTAATTGCTTTTCCCAAGACGGCCAGTGCTCAGGATTTGATGACCGGGGCTCCATCCCCGGCCATGGATGGGCAGCTAAGGGAGCTCCATGTGCGACTGACCCCAGAAGCGGAGAAGCGAATTGAGCCAGTGCAAGTCTCTAGTTCAGAAAGATAGGTTTTCTCCCACCCAGAAGTGGGAAAGAGTTCCACAGATCCCATAAAAAGGGGATTCCCTTGGGGTTTTTGAGAAAATCCTGGCTTGCGTGGAGTGCTATTCTATGGTATTATGAGCTTGCGATTGGGGGCCGGTTCAAGAAGCCCTCACCGGTACCTTAGGGTAATGCCCTACTGTGTGCGTGGTCAATCTGACTATGTTATGAGCCAACACCATAACAAAGGGAGCCTGATCTCTGGCTGTGGCATGTATGCCTCTAGGGGAGGACACATAAAGCAGTCAGGAGGGCACCCACCTGCCTGGGGCAGGTTCATCAACGGTCAGGGAATAGCGGCATGGTGGGGATCTTCAAGGCTAGGGTTTTCATCGGTCAGATATGCTGGCGGGTGGGAAGCCTAGCCTTATCTGTATATGGAGGAAAGGTTAGGAGATGCCCATGATACATAGATTCAGTCGAACAGAGCTCCTGATCGGGGAAGCAGGATTGGCGGCTTTAGCTGGGTCGAAAGTGGCGGTTTTGGGTATTGGTGGCGTGGGTTCCTATACCGTAGAAGCCTTAGCCCGCTCGGGGATCGGTTTCCTTACTTTAGTTGACCATGATCGAGTTGATCTTACTAACCTGAATCGGCAGATACATGCATTAGATAGTACGGTAGGCATGTATAAAGTAGATGTGATGCAAGCAAGGATCAGGGACATTAACCCCCATTGCTGCGTTGAGGTTAGGCGAGAGTTTTTCGAGCCAGACCGGGGAGCAGACTGGCTGGCTAAAGGCTATGATTATGTCATAGATGCGATCGATTCGGTTCCATCCAAAGTAGGGCTGATCAGTGGCTGCCTGGAGCGGGGCATCCGCATAGTCTCGGCTATGGGGGCCGCAGGCAAATTGGATCCTACCGGCTTTCAAGTAGTAGACATCTCAGAAACGTATAATGATCCCCTAGCTCGAGCGGTGCGAAGGCGTTTACGGGATATGGGGATTAATAAGGGTGTGAAGGTGGTTTTCTCTCCGGAGTTGCCCATTCTTGAAGGTGGACAAGGATGTAACACGGCAAAGGATCGACAGCCACCAGGGACTATAGCCTTTGTCCCAGCTGTGGCTGGGTTGATCCTAGCTGGGGTAGCAGTAAGGGACTTGCTGGAGGCCAATTCGGCAGACTAGAACCCTGGTGAATGGTGAGCAACCAAGACCCGGTGAGTAGTATAAGGAGGCGATCAGTGTGGATCTGTTTGAACACGCCAGCCAAGAGACGAAGAGGGCAAGAGCTCCTCTGGCGGTACGCATGCGGCCTCGTTCTCTGGAGGAATTTGAAGGACAGGAGAAGATTCTAGGGCCAAGCAGCATGTTGCGCCGGGCTATTCTACGCGATCAACTGCAATCACTGATCCTCTATGGGCCTCCCGGTACGGGAAAAACCGCCTTAGCTGCCGTTGTTGCCAATATGACTGAATCCTATTTTGTACGTCTAAATGCCGTCATGGCCACAGTGAAGGATATTCGGACAGTGGTGGAACAGGCTAAGGAGCGGCTTCGACTATATAATCAGGGTACCAAGCTATTCCTTGATGAGATTCATCGTTTTAATAAAGCTCAGCAAGATGCCCTCTTGCCCTTCGTAGAAGAAGGGCTTTTGGTATTAATTGGGGCAACGACGGAAAACCCGTTTTTCACGATTAATCAAGCCTTATTATCCCGATCTCGAGTAGTTCAGTTAGAGCCTCTATCAGTAGAGAGTATCATGCGAATTCTGCAAAGGGCCCTGGCGGATGAGGTGCGGGGGTTAGGGCGATACTCCGTGAGTATTGAGGATGGTGACTTGAGCTGGTTGGCTGAAGCCGCCGGAGGAGATGCTAGGGTGGCCCTAAATGCTCTGGATCTGGCGGTCGAGGTGGCAGAGCCAGATCCCGCGGGCCGGCGAATCATTGATCGAAAGCTTCTAAGCGAAGCGCTTCAGACCCGGTTGGTGAGCTATGATCGGGCAGGGGACGGGCACTACGACCTGGCTTCGTGCCTTATTAAGAGTATTAGGGGTTCCGATCCCCAGGCAGCCCTTTACTGGCTGGCCAGGATGCTCTTGGGAGGAGAGGATCTGGGCTTTATTGCACGGCGTCTGGTTATTTCAGCCGCAGAAGATGTGGGGTTGGCCGATCCCCAAGGTTTGGTGGTAGCGAACGCAGCCGCCCAGGCCACAGAGCGAGTCGGAATGCCGGAAGCCCGGATCATATTGGCTGAAGCTGTGGTTTACCTGGCGACTGCTCCTAAGAGTAATTCCGCGTACCTGGGGATCAGCCAGGCTTGGGAGATGGCTGAGAAAACCGGTACGGTTCAGCCTCCCAGGCATCTGAGGGACACCCATTACCCTGGAGCCAAGAAGCTCGGGCACGGCACCGAATACCGGTATCCCCACGATTTTCCAGATCATTGGGTAGAGCAGCAGTACCTGCCTGATGAGCTCAAGGAAGCGATCTTTTATCGACCCTCTGATCAAGGCTACGAGGCACAGATTGCCTGTTTGTGTGCAGCTCGAAGTGAAATAAGTAGCCACGAGTAACCTTTTGATTAAATCCAGGAAAACGTATTGACACCCAGTAGCGCCGATGTTATTATGTGTCTGTAATTCCTAGTGAGTTGGTCGGAATTAACTTAGGGGGTACTATAGCAGTGCGGATTACTACTAAAGGCGGATATGGGATTAGGGCTATGTTCGAGCTGGCTAAGGCCCATGGTCAGGGCCCTGTACCACTGAAGATTGTGGCTGAAAGACAGGCCATCTCTGAGAATTACCTGGAGCAATTGATGGGTACATTACGCAGGGCTGGATTGGTCAATGGGGTACGGGGTGCCCGAGGTGGGTATGAGCTGACCATGCCTCCAGAGGCGATCCGTGTCGGGGATGTGATCCGGGCTTTAGAAGGGCCGATATCTCCGGTGAGTTGTGTGGATCATGATGGGGGCAATGAATGTGATCGCCATGCCCATTGTCCTACCAGGGGTCTGTGGGAAAGACTTCGAGATAGCATGACAGAGGTATTGGACTCTACTACTTTAGCTGACTTGTGTCAACAAGCCCCGGAAAGCCAAGCCTCAGATGAACTAAGGCCAGAGTCATAGTAACAGTAGGGAGTGAATATGTGTGAACCGGATATATCTAGATCATGCAGCAACAACGCCGATGCGTCCAGAGGTTCTAGAGGCCATGATGCCCTTTTTCCGGGATCAGTATGGCAATCCCTCGAGTATCTACCAAACAGGTAGGGGGGCGCAAAAGGCCCTGGATCAGGCCAGAGACAAAGCGGCGGAGCTGATCGGGGCCAATCCCAGGGAGATAGTCTTTACTTCCGGGGGCTCAGAGGCAGATAATCTAGCAATTAAGGGCGTAGCTTACGCTCTGCGCAGTAAGGGCAATCATATAATTACTTCTGCGATCGAACACCATGCCGTTTACCATACATGCAAGTATCTGGAGAAGAACGGGTTTAGGCTGACTGTGTTACCGGTAGATGCGGATGGGCTGGTAGATCCGGCGGCGGTGGCCTCAGCCTTGACTTCTGATACCATTCTAGTGAGCATTATGCATGCCAACAATGAGATTGGCACGATCCAGCCGATAGCCGAGATAGGGGAGATCTTGCGGAAGCGTTCCATCTTATTTCACACTGATGCCGTTCAGACAGTAGGGCATATTCCAGTCAATGTCGATCAATTGGGGGTCGATCTACTCAGCCTTTCGGCTCATAAATTCTATGGACCTAAGGGAGTTGGCGCTCTGTATGTTCGCCGTGGCACCAGATTAGATCCACTAATCCACGGTGGTGCCCAAGAGCGTAATCGCCGAGCCGGGACGGAAAACGTGGCCGGTATTGTCGGGATGACTACCGCCCTGGGACTGGCCATGGAAGAGATGGAGGGCGAAGCCCGGCGGCAGCAGGAACTGAGAGATATGCTGATTGAGGGGATTCTGAGAAATATACCTCATACGCGGCTAAACGGGCACCCTAAGCAGCGCCTGCCAGGGAATGTAAATCTTTGTTTTGAGTTTATCGAAGGTGAATCTCTCTTGCTAAACTTGGACATGAAAGGGATTGCAGCTTCCAGTGGATCTGCGTGTACCTCGGGATCACTTGAGCCCTCCCATGTGTTGCTAGCTCTGGGATTGCCTCATGCAATAGCGCATGGGTCCCTAAGGTTGACTTTGGGGAGAGATACATCGGTACCAGACATCCAAGCGGTTATTGATGTTCTTCCCGGGATTGTAGATAAGCTGCGGCAGATGTCACCTTTGTACGACGCCGAGGCTATGCGCAAAGCGCAGTCAGTAAGGTGATAGATTAGTGGGAGGGGAGAGCGAGCTATGTATAGTGAAAAGGTGATGGACCATTTTACCAATCCTCGTAACGTCGGCGAGATTGCCGATGCCGATGGAGTTGGAGTTGAAGGGAATCCCGTGTGTGGGGACATAATGAAACTGTGGATTAAAGTCGAAAATGGCCGTATCGTCGATGCCAGATTTAAGACCTTTGGGTGTGGTGCTGCCATAGCTACTAGTAGTATCATCACAGAGATGGTGAAAGGGAAGACCCTGGAAGAAGCCAAACAGATTAGCAACCAAGCCGTGGCTGATGCCCTTGATGGTCTGCCTCCGGTCAAGATGCATTGCTCGAATTTGGCGGCTGACGCTCTCGGCAAAGCAATTGATGATTATCTATCCAAGCAAGAGGGTGTAGATGGAGAATAATGGATAACAGATCAGCTAAGCGAGTAGTTGTGGCTATGAGTGGCGGTGTAGATAGCTCGGTAGCTGCTGCTTTGCTCAAGCAAAAGGGGTATGAAGTCATTGGGATTACCATGCAGATCTGGCCGGATAGTGCGAAAGCCACTGAGGGCGGATGCTGTTCCCTGGTGGCTGTGGAGGACGCCAGAAGGGTAGCAGCCAAGCTGGATATCCCCTACTATGTGGTTAATCTGCAGGAGGCCTTTACAGAAGCAGTTATCCATCCCTTTGCCAGGGAGTATTTGCGGGGTCGTACTCCCAATCCTTGTATTCTCTGTAATGATCGGATCAAATTCGGCTCACTGTGGCATAAGGCACAGCAGTTGGATGCCGCCTATGTGGCAACCGGTCATTATTCCCGCATAGAGTTGGATAAGCGAACTGGTAGGTACCTTTTGCGTCGGGGAATAGATGAGGATAAGGATCAGTCTTATGCTCTGTATAATATGACCCAGGAGCAGCTGGCCCGCACGATTTTTCCCTTGGGTGATCTGCAGAAAGAGGAAGTCAGATCCATAGCCGCTGACTTGGGACTGGATGTAGCGGACAAGCCCGATAGCCAGGAGATTTGCTTTGTTCCTGATAATGATTACCGCCAGTTTCTGCGGGAGAATGCACCGGAGAGCTATCGTCCCGGCAAGATCGTTGATCTGGATGGCAATGTTCTCGGAGAGCATGCGGGACTAGCTTTTTATACTATAGGGCAGCGGAAAGGCTTGGGAATATCCAGTCGGGAGCCGCTGTATGTTGTAAGATTGGATGTGGCCGACAATCAGGTGGTGGTTGGCAGAAACAAGGATGTCTACGCTCAAGGCCTCAAGGCCTTGGCAGTAAATTGGATCGCCATTCAAGTTCTCGCGGAAGAGCTGCCGGTGCAGGCCAAGATCCGGTATAATATCCGACCTGCCTCAGCAGTGATTCGCCCTGGTGAAGAGGGGAGTGTAGATACGGTCTTCAGTAAACCCCAACGGGCCGTCACCCCTGGTCAGGCTGTTGTCTGGTACCAGCAAGATGTGGTGATCGGCGGTGGGGTGATTGAAGCAAAGCTGTCTTTTCCTTCCTAGTTGTGCAGTTCTTCCTTCTATGGTTCGCTCTTGCTCAGGACATAATACTGTTGGGTGAGGGACTATGTGTTAATCAAGACCATCCTGGATATTGGCGCAGAATCCAGCCTCATCTGGTATGTCCTAAAGTAGCAGCGCACAACAAGGAGGAGATAGCATGAACTCTCGTTTTGCCAAGGGACTACTCTATGGCGGTCTGATCGGTGCAGCGATTGGTGCTTATTGGATGCTGAAGACCGATCGCTCCACTGAACAGATGTTTCTGGAACGAGACCGGCAGGTACGGCAATCAGCCCGGCGTACCGCGGTGGCTTTTCGAGACGGGGCTCGGAAAATGGGTTCTGCTTGGCAGTCTGGTAAAGGTGCTGTCAAAGCTGGTTGGCAAGCCTTAAGGGACTAAGCCTCCCTTGGTGGAGTGGTAATGCGACGCTTCAAGGTTATCCTATACGGAGTAGGCCTTATTCTAGGTTTACTTTTCCTCTATTGGGTTAGGGGGATTCTGGGTCCCTTCATCTTAGGAGCGGCAACAGCCTATTTGGCCAATCCCTTGGTGACAAAGCTGGAAAAACGCCAGGTGCCTAGGTCGGCAGCCATTCTCCTGGTTTACTTGGGATTTGCTGTAGTGGTCAGCCTATTTCTCTATACATTTATTCCCAGTCTCACGGCTGAGCTCAATCAGGTGCTTGCCCGGCTACCTCGTCAAACCGGTAAGCTCGAGGATATTACCCGGGGAGCGGTAGGTGATCTAAAGCGCTTACCTCTGCCGGTGAATCTACAGGAAGCAATCAATGACGTAATTCAGCGCTCTGAGCAGCTGGTGCAGGGGTTTGCGAGGAAGCTGGTAGATTTTCTGGTAGGGGTTTTCTCTAGGCTCTTTTGGTTTTGGTTGGCCCCGGTTCTAGCTTACTATATTCTGCTGGATTGGGATGAGATTGGGAAACGGTGTCTGGAAGCTGTTCCTGACGCCTATCGACTGGCATTTCTGCTCCTCACGCAGGAGATCGACGGGGTGCTAAGTGGTTTTGTTGTGGGTCGGTTGATGGTTTCTGCCATAGTTGGTCTAGTGATCACGCTGGGTTTGGTGGCCTTGGAGATTCAGTTTGCCACTCTGTTGGGTCTGATTGCCGGCGTATTCGACCTAATTCCCTATTTGGGACCGATTCTGGGGGCTGTCCCGGCCATGATTTTCGGTTTCTTGTCATCACCATGGAAGGCCCTGTGGGTGATGATCCTGTTCGTTGCAGTCAATCAGGTAGAAGCAGTTATCTTGTCTCCTCGGATTGTGGGAGGACGGGTTGGGCTGCACCCCGTAGTCATCATTTTTGCCCTATTAGCCGGTGGCCATCTATTTGGGGTGGCCGGAGTATTGCTGGCGGTACCGGTAGCTGCTACACTGCGGGTAATCCTTACGTTTGTCGGCCGAGTGCTGAAGGTCTGTGGTTGACAAAAAGATGCCTGTTGGATATGATCGAACTGTAAATAATGGGTACAAAGGCCGATCGTGGATGGTTGTGCCCGATGTGTAGAGGTCGAGTCTGCTCACTATGCTAGGCACAGTGTATAAGGGAGGGAGCGGGCGGCTTTTTTTGTTGCAATAATCTAGCCCTGTGGGCACCGCCCAGAACGAATGAAGTTCATGAATACACACGAACTGCGGGAAAGTTTTCTGCAATTCTTTGAAAGTAAAGGCCACAAACGCCTACCTAGCGCCTCGCTTGTTCCCCATGGTGATCCCACCTTGCTTTTGACAGGCGCGGGTATGGTGCCTTTCAAACCGTATTTCTTAGGCAAGGAGGTTTCCCCGGCTACTCGGATCACCACTTGTCAGCGTTGTTTACGTACAGCCGATATTGATAATGTCGGCAAGACAGATCGCCATGGGACCTTTTTTGAGATGCTGGGGAACTTTTCCTTTGGTGATTATTTCAAACAGGAAGCGATCAGGTGGGCCTGGGAGTTCTCGACAGAACATTTGCAGCTTCCTGAGGATCGGTTATGGGTTACTATCTATCTAGATGATGATGAAGCTTTTGCGATCTGGCATGAGGAGATTGGGGTCCCGAAGGAGCGTATTGTACGCCTTGGTCGTGAAGACAACTTTTGGGAGATCGGGGTCGGTCCCTGTGGTCCTTGCTCAGAATTGTATATAGATCGGGGCGCCGAATACGGATGCAAAGATCGGCAATGCAAACCTGGTTGTGATGATTGTGAAAGGTATTTGGAGTTTTGGAATCTCGTTTTTATTCAGTTTCACCAAGATGATGCTGGTAATCTGACACCTTTGGAGAAAACCGGGATCGATACCGGTATGGGGCTGGATCGGACCGCGGCCATCCTCCAGGGTGTTGATAGTATTTTCGATACTGACGGAGTAAGCTGTGTGGTTGATGAGGTGCGTAAGGTTGCCGGGCTTACCGGCAAAGAAAATGCCGAGGAAACTGTGGCACTGAGGGTGATCGCTGATCATGTGCGTAGTGTCACTTTCCTGGTATCAGATGGGGTTGTGCCGGGCAATGAAGGTCGTGGCTATGTGCTGAGGCGCCTGCTGCGCCGTGCGGCTCGCTATGGGCGATTGCTCGGCATCAAAGATAGCTTTCTGCCACAAGTAGCCGCAAGGGTGATCAGCGCTATGCATATGGCATATCCGGAGCTGGATGAGCGCCGTGAGTATATCCTCAAGATCATCCAAATCGAAGAAGAGAGATTTCAAGCGACTTTGGATCAAGGGCTTGGGATCTTGCAGGAACTTGTGGATAATCTGGAGCGCAAGAGGCAGTGCCGTTTGTCCGGTGAAGATGCTTTTCGGCTATACGATACCTTTGGCTTTCCCCTAGAGTTAACCAAAGAGATCTTAGCAGAACACGGTATGGATGTGGATGAGGCGGAGTTCACCGAGAAAATGGAAGAGCAAAGACAACGGGCCCGGGCCGCTCGGGAGCAGACAGGGTATCTAGGGCATGATGATAGCCTCTATGTTGAGATGCATAAACAGCATGATACCGAATTCGTTGGCTATGAGCAGTTAGAGATTGAGACCGCTATCAAGGCCGTATTGGTGGAAGGGCAAATCGTAGACAAGGCCCAAAGGGGCCAGGATGTAGAGATCGTGCTTGCCCAGACTCCTTTCTATGCTGCTAGTGGTGGACAGGTAGCCGATACCGGTACGGTGACCGGTCCTCAAGGAGCCATTGCGATTACCAATGTTGAGCAGCCGGTCAGTGGGTTGATTGTCCACAAAGGACGGGTAACTTCAGGCTCAATATATACAGAGGATACTGTCATGGCCACAGTGTACGGCAGAAATCGCCAGGGGGCAGCTTGCCACCATACAGCTACCCACTTACTGCATCGGGCTTTAAAGGCAGTTGTCGGTGAACATGTAAACCAGGCCGGTTCTTTGGTAGAACCCGATCGCCTGCGCTTTGACTTCACCCATTTTAGTGCATTATCTCAGGAGGAACTGGATCGGGTCGAGAAGCTGGTAAATGATGTGATCCGTGGTAATCTACCGGTCACTGCCGATGAAATGAGTTTACATGAGGCTGAAGCCCGAGGCGCAGTGGCTCTGTTTGATGAGAAGTATGGTGAGCAAGTGCGGGTTGTAAGTATAGGTGACTACAGCAAAGAATTATGTGGCGGAACCCATGTACAGCGCACAGGTGAGTTGGGCCTTTTCAAGATTATCAGTGAGACGGCAGTTGCAGCCGGAGTCCGGCGAATTGAGGCCCTGACCGGTAAGGCAGCAGTCAAACATGTAGCTTCTGAAGAAGCCCTGCTCCGCCAACTTGGCCGTCAGCTGCAGGCTACCCCTAGTGAATTACCGGACAAGGTCGATAAGTTGCTTCAGGAGCAGCGGGAGCTCAGCCGGGAGCTGGAGCGACTCAAGGCTAAGCTGGCTGGCACCCAAAGTGAAGAGTTGCTGGAACAGACGGTGGAGATCGGGGATATTCGAGTGCTGGCCACCAAGGTGGAAGGATTGGATGCTGCAGCTTTGCGTTCCCTGGGAGATCGGTTGCGGGATAAGTTGGTCAGTGGTGTGATACTTCTAGGTTCTGTTTACGAAGGGAAAGCCCTGTTTCTCGCTATGGTAACACCTGATGTGGTCAGCAAGGGAATCAAGGCCGGAGACATAGTTAAAGTTGCAGCTCAGGCTACCGGTGGCGGTGGTGGTGGTCGAGCGGATATGGCTCAAGCCGGGGGCCGGGAACCAGAAAAGATTGAGGTAGCTTTGGAGTTGGCATCACAAAGCATTAGAGAGCAACTGGCTATCGTCTAGGTCCACAATGGGCGATTACACGGGACACAGGGTGTCCCGTTTGCTTTTTTGGGGGGCGGCAGGAAAGTTGTCCCGCTCCCAGAATATTCAATGTATGGTGGGTAGAAACATGGGGGGTGTTACTATGCATAGTTCCCATGAGGAAACGGCCCTATATAAATGTGGACATTTCCGCAATCGAGCGGCTCTGGTACTGGAACAGGTATATGCCGCTCTGGAGGAAAGAGGATATGATCCGGTGGCTCAACTAGTGGGCTATCTGATGTCGGGAGACCCCACGTATATCACATCCCACCGCGAAGCACGGACGTTAATCCGTACTGTGGAAAGGGATGAACTGCTCTCTGAGTTGGTGCGGGGCTATATACGAGCGAGGCGTTCTCACACCCGCACGGGTTGATGATTGGCCGGTTACGGGTGATCGGTGTAAGACCAAGCAGGGTAGCTCCAAGACCAAGCAACTGCACATGAAGAGTAGATCAGTTGGTCCAAAGGGGGTGGCAAGACTGGGGTTTGAGGAAAGACCAATCTATCGATTGGAGCCCGGCGATGATGTACAAGAGCTGATTTCGGCTTTACAGAAAACAGAGGACCCCCTAGCTATTTTCGTGGACCACGCCGAGGCTTCGGTTTTGAAAAATGCTGTCAATCTAAGACTACTACAGAGCTATGCCAGAGAGGCAAGGCGACAGTTGGTGCTAATCACCGAGGATCCTATTGTCCAATCCTTGGCAGAAGAGCAAGGCATCGACTGGTATCCTAGTGAATATGAGTTAGCCGATGCCCTAGGAGTTCTGACCAAGGCGCGAGATGCCGCCGGTAAAGGTGATACTCACAAGAAGGGTGGGCGGGATGCAGTAGAGAACGGCGATCGAGAACCCATTGCCCATGTAGGAGTGCGCCGTCCCGGCCTCCAGCAATGGCTTGTCTTGCTGATCGCGGCCGTGGCGGTGGGCATCCTATACTATGCCCTGGTGCCGAAGGTAACAGTGGTGATTACTCCGGGGCTACTATCTTACCAGCAAAATGTTCAGATACTCGGTGTGGGCTCCGAATCTGCCGAAGTCGAAACCGGCAGCTTGCCGGTCTTACCCCTCAAATCGGTGAAGGCTGTGATCGAAACCGAGGCGATAGTCTCGGCCACTGGCAGCCAAACCCTAGGCACGGCCTTTGCCAAAGGTGCTGCTGTGTTGATCAATGAA
>JAAZLW010000172.1 GCA_012799135.1 Bacillota bacterium
GCTATTTCTCGGGTTCCTCAACGTCCAAGTTAACGTTCCTTTGAATGTAACCCTACAGGAAAGCGTTCCCGATAACTATCGGGGAAGGGTATTCGGTTTACTCGGGAGCTTAGTGCAGATGCTGGTCCCAGTCTCGATGGCATTGTTCGGAGTACTGGTGGATATTATTCCCACGGCGTATTTCCTCATTACTTGTGGAATTGCTATCTCTGTGCTTGGGGTAGCCATGGGAAGGTCCTCCAGTATTGCAGCTCTATACGAACAGCCGAAGGGAAAAGCCGACTCCTTCTAATACCGTTTTTTATATCCTATATACCGGGAAAAATCCCCTATCCTCTCTTACCCCTTTGTCCAAACATAGGCATTTATCGAGCTCTTTGTTCCAGGTTCTTCTACAAATCTATACCATAGGTATTCGGCTGCCTCCTGCACCTCAACAAGCAGACCTTGAGTTAGCTCCAAGACCTTATTAAGGCGGGGGCTGCTGCAGACTCCCCTCCAATGTGACATTCTGAACTATTGAGCAGGAATTTCCAATGAAATATATAATAGTAAAATATGTAAACAGCGTGAAAGGAGAAGGTGAGCATCAAAAGTAACTGTAAAAGCAAGATTGTTTGGGCTGTTCTAGGATAGTGCATTACTATCGATAAAGGAACAAGCCCTTCTTGCGCCATGTAAGCCATCCAATTGAAGAAAGACCGCTTGCAGGAATCGCCATCTGCTGAAGAAGAGCGAACAACAAATAGTGAAAGGAGTGATGGCAAGGTGAAGAGCATAGGCACAAAAATATCACTATATGTAGGCTTGTTGGTACTTATTGTTTGTGCTAGTCTGGGTTTCCTTGCTTATAGCAACGGTTCCAAAGCAGTCCTGGCAGAGGTGGAACAGGCCTTAGTTCAGCAGGCCGAAGAGGCGGCTAGATACATAGAAAGTAGATTTGAAGTTCAATTATCGACCCTAGAGTCCATCGCGGGACGACCAGAAATGCAAAGCATGATTTGGGAAATACAACGTTATATGATTCAGACAGAACTCAACCGCATGACGGAGTTTGAAGCACTAGCTGTTGTGAACGACCAAGGATTCGCCCGCTATAGCGATGGTTCCACTGCAGACATCAGTGATCTGGATTGTATTAAACAGGCCCTTGCCGGGGAGTCTGTGGTCTCAGATTTGCTGGAGGACCGTGTTACTGGTAGTTTAGGATTCGCGTATGCAGTGCCCATTGAGAATAATGAGCAAGTAGTTGGTGTTCTGTTTGCCCGCAGTGATAGTACCCAACTGAGTGTGATCACGGATCGATTGGGTTTCGGTGCCAGTGGCTATGCCTATATACTGCATCCAAATGGAACGGTCTACGCTCACAGCAACCGCGATTTGGTTTTGGATCAAAGGAACTTTTTTACCGATCGCGACGAACTGGCAGATGCCGGGCGAGCAATCCAAGAACTGGGAGTAGGCGAGAACGGTGTGATTCGCTATTTGTTTGAGGGAACCACTAGGGTTATCGGTTTGGCCCCCATTCCCTTCACCGAATGGATTATTGGCATTGGAACTGTGGAAAGTGCAGTCCTGCAAAACGTGAATAGGCTGAGAAACTCCTTACTCTTGATTTCGATTGCTTTTGTTGCCCTTGGCGTAGTTGCCGCTGTAATCGTGGCGAGGCAAATCGCTACTCCAATCCAAGAAGTTCAAGGGATTATTGAAACGGTGGCCGATGGTGATCTGACCAGGACTGCCCAAATCAAAACCCAAGACGAAGTAGGACGGATGGCAGATGCTTTAAATACTACAATTGCCAGTATTCGTCAGGCCATGGCGTTAGTCAATGAGACCACCAATGAGCTAGCCGGCACGAGCGCAGAGATGGCTGCAGCCTCTCAAGAAGTGAGTGCATCCATTGAAGAAGTGGCCAATACAACAAATCAATTCGCCAGCACCCTGGATATGATGAATACGAATGCCCAAACCATGGCCACTGATGTTCAGGGGATATTCAACAAATCCTCCCAGGGTGAAGGGGCCATTGCCGGGATCATTGAAGATGTTAATGTCTTGCAGGATAATACCGCAAAACTTGCTACAGATATTTCGGGTTTGGGTAGCCTTTCTGATCAAATTGGACGTATTGTTAATGTCATTGATGAAATTGCCGAGCAAACGAATCTCTTAGCTTTAAATGCGGCCATCGAAGCTGCCCGAGCCGGTGAACATGGGCGAGGTTTTGCCGTGGTAGCCGATGAAGTGAGAAGGCTGGCTGAACAATCGTCTAACGCCACAACGGAAATAACTTCTTTGATTAGTCAAATTCAAGAGGGCATCACTACCGCCGTCACCGGGATGAATGATAGTGCTACACAGACTGCCCGAGTTTCCAGTCGCGTTGACGAAAGTGGGGAAATACTGCGGAGCATTCTCGAGGATGTAGAGGACATTGTGGGTGCAGTACAGTCCATCTCGGCCGGACTAGAACAAACCAATACTATGGGCCATGAGGTCGCTAGCGCCACCGAGGAACAAGCAGCATCCATCGAAGAAGTTGCCAGTTCAGCTCAAAACCTCACATCGTTAGGGGCTCTCTTACAGAAGCTCGTACGACGCTTTAGACTAAGCTAATGTAGCGCTCCTATAGACCCGTTGATCTCAGTTGGAGACCAAGACAAGGTGATTGCGCTCAAATATTTGATGTAAACTGTTTGGGTCACTGTAAGCACTCCTCTAGTTCGCTTATTCACTCAAGCCGCTCAGAGGCCTTTTTCAAAGTGCTATGCAGTGGCCCTGCTTTTTGCCACAGTAGGAGTCCTTAACTGTCATTCCCTGTGCTTTCATATTGCCGAAAACACTGTATTCGGATTTGACGCTCGTAACAAGGTATAGGACTGCTCAAAGTTGGCAAAGCTTTGCCTCCACCTTCGATCTTTGTACCCACCTACTGTGCTCGACTCGTGCCGGGAACCCCTACTACTGATCAGACCGGGTAGTCTTTCGCCATAGCCCCAATCAGCGTCTACCTGGTATCCGTTAGTGACCTATGCCGGGCTTCAACCCCAATCATTACCGGCCATTGGTCAGCGCGTACTCCTGCGCCGAGAGCTACTTGGCATGACCCAAGCCGAGCTTGCAGCTGGCATCCTTCGGGATCCGGGATGGATCGGCAGCTCTCCAGGACAGCACCGTCTTGGTGAATTTGGCTCCCTGTTGCCACAGATGTGCTTCCCTGTTCCCAGGTGGGAAGCAGTCATTTGTCAGTCAGACATTGTACCTAAGTCGGTAGCCGCCGTTTCCTCTTGCACTATTTCTGGTTTGGGGAACCAGTTAGCAAGATCGATCTTTTTTAGAAACACATTCTCCAGTCCATATTGACCCTGTATCGGGGCAAAAGCGTTTGCGAATTCATTGACGTAGAACCTTCCCCCATGATAACCCTTGTGTTTGCTCAGCTCTTGGCCAATCCCCTGGGCCTGCTCTACCCCGATGCATTTAGATAAGCGTATCTCTTTTTGAACACCTGGGCGTACCATATATCTGTAATAGACATCCTTGCCACCAGCTGTTAACACATAAGGTATGCCCGGATGGGGTCCTGTCCAAGGAGCACCTTGCTGCAAAGGCTTCCCATCTTGATCCAGAGCTTCACCGGAGATTATTTGCCCTTCGAATTCGAAGGTAAGCGAAGCTGAGTATTCACCGGCGTAATAGTATACTGCATCTTCACCGACGGGAACTAAGACCTGTTTGTACTCATTAATATAGAATGGCCCTCCAGGCCTCCCATTGAAACGAATCTTGATTTCGTTGACCCTTTCCACCAATTCCGGATGTGAGCTGCTGGTAGGATACCACAATTCGCCATCCGCAGAACGGTAAAAAAGGCCAACAACATGCTGCCCTTTTTCGAAACGCACCGAATACTTCGCGTCCTTACTTACATTACCCGGGCAGTTGCCAACAAACGTCATGAACCGGTCCGACATTCTCGAGCATCCTCCTTTTTAAACCACTTACTATAATTAATACGACCTACATAAACCGGACCCCATTGATCTTCATCAAAATTGAAGGCTCCTTTGGGAGCTTTCACTAACACAAGACCATAAGGATTAACCACAAGTTTCACCGATCCACTACGTCGAACACTCCTGATCTTGTAAATCAGATCCTTATCTTGAAATTGAGGCCGAATACTACAATTAGTCGTTTTATCCCAGTAATAAAGATAGCTTCTACGGCTGAGATGATAAACGGTTCCCACATATGGCATCTCCCAGGGGTCACCCGTTGTCAATCCGGTGTCATCGGAAAGATCCACGATCTCTTGAGTATCTAGATTTCGCAGTAGCATTATTCCCGTAGTTTGACCAACACAGAATCGTTGGCCCGTTTGAGTTGGCACTAGAACTTGTCCATATTCATTAAGGAGAAAAGAACCCCCGGGCTGACAGTTATGGTGTCTTTTTACCATGTTAATGGTCGCGATCATCTTCTCTACTGCTTGAGATTGCAGTGCCTCACAAATTGTCTTACCTTCAGAAGTTTGGACATAGGCTTGAACAACCTGCCGACCACCACTATGTACGACTTTAAATACAGATAGCCCCCCGGGTATTCGATCGTATCTCCCCGCCCATTCC
>JAAZLW010000017.1 GCA_012799135.1 Bacillota bacterium
CGGATCTGGATGTAAATATTGCCAAGAAAAAACATGTGACTAACATGCGATCAGCGACGGCAGATATTGCGCCCAAAATCGATGAACCCCGTACTCTCTCTCTAGAGGAAGCCCTGGCCTTTGTAGCCGAGGATGAGTTAGTGGAGATCACCCCAAAGAGCCTGCGCCTAAGGAAGGCTGTCTTGCAGCGAAGCAAGCGAAATCGGCCGAGATAGGCGCACTTAGGCAGTTTATGAATCCTTCTCAGACTTGATCTTTTGCCAGTAAAGGGCATCCTGCCTATCGGCAGCCTTTAGCCATTCCTCCATGGTGGTGGGTTCGGTGGAGGCAGTACCGGGCTCGGCGGGTGGCTTTCGCTTAGTTTGGGGGGCTGTCTGTTGCTTCTTAGCGTGTTTGACCAGGCTATTTTGGAGGCGGCGCATCTGGCCGTTAACTCGTTCGCCGATAGAGACTTGCAGGGAACCTGTGTCGGAGCCGACGGATTGCACGTATCGCTGAATCGTGGCATAAGACGCTTCAGGACCGGGTTCTATCTCGTTGGTCACCGGCTTATGCTTGCGGCCTTGGCTGTAAGGCTTGCCCGGTCGGTTTTCTTCCAAGACAACCAGACCGGCAGCAACCAGCCAGTTAAGCGCAGCTTCTTTGTCAGAACTGACTACGAATATCTCTTGTACTGCCCCGGGGATCTTACCACTTAGTTTCATTCCGGTTGCCTGGAAGTACTGAAACACAATCACCGGCTGCTGGGGGCCAACAGCCGGGGAGATACGCCCCGGCGTGACCGCCTGGACATGGGGGCAGGCCGCGATCTTTTGCAGTTTTCTGCGTATACCTGGAATAATGGAGTGTTGCTGTTTGACACCACCCCGCCGATGTTTTTTGGGCATGGACATTCATCCTCTGAGTCCGTTTTTATCTGATCTGTACCTATAGCTCTATTCGATGAGCAAGGGCCAACTTCCGCCTGTCTGTTTTGGTTATTATACTACACTTCGAAGACAGCCTGTCAATCCTACATCTTGCACACGGCCGTGCAACCCTGTTAGAATGGGGTAGAATAGAAAGATGTGAACTGTCTTGTGCGAGGGAAGGTGATTGCTTGAAGATAGCACTGGCACAGCTGAATTTGACGGTCGGGGATCTGTGGAGCAATATCCAGCGGATCCAGGAATATGCTCAGGATGCCAAGGATCAGGGATGCCGTTTAGTCATATTTCCGGAAATGGCTATTACCGGTTACCCTGCCCGAGATCTGCTGACTCGCAGTGGCTTTATGAATGCTGCTACCAGGGCCCTGGAGACATTGGCTCAGAATATCCGGGATATTGCAGTGATCGTTGGTGGAGTAGAGTATCTACCCAACGACCATGGTCAGGGGAAATCCCTATACAATACTGCTTTCTTGCTCGATGGTCAAGGAGGTATCAGCACTTGGCATAAGCAGATACTGGCGGATTACGATCTATTAGATGAAAGGCGCTATCTTAGTCAGGGAAAAACCACTGGCTGTGTTACAATAGACGGTTTGTCTGTAGGAGTGACCATTGGAGAAGATCTGGAAGGACCGGATAGCCCCATGCTGGCTCAGGTGGAGGCCGGAGCCGATCTGTTGGTGAATATCGGGAGCTTCCCTTATTACTTTGGTCAGGAGACTGCCCTTCAGGGATTGCTCAGCCAAAGGGCCCACAAGGTAGCCAAACCGGTAATTTGGGTCAATCAGGTAGGTGCCAATGATGAGGCCATTTTCGCCGGACAATCACTGGCTATTGACTCCGAAGGTAATATCTGTGCCAGGGGTCGTTCCTTTGAGGAAGAGCTCCTAGTGGTAGAGTTGAAAGACAACAAGTTCCTGGGAGAGATGCCGCCCATTACCACTAACTCCATCGCCTCACTACATGCTGCCCTTGTCCTCGGTATTCGGGATTACATGGCCAAGTCCGGGTTTAGTGATGTTGTATTAGGGTTGTCAGGAGGCTTGGATTCCGCTGTGGTTGCGTGCCTAGCGGTGGAAGCTTTGGGGTCGGAACATGTCCATGGTCTTGCCTTGCCCAGTCCGTATTCATCCTCTGAGTCGATTATTGATGCTCGGGCTTTAGCTGAGAATCTCGGTTGTGACCTGCGGATTATCCCGATCTGTGATGCCTTGGCCACTGTTAAGGAGACCTTGGCTGATTGCTTTATTGCCGTGAATCTGGATTTGGCCGAAGAGAATATCCAGGCTCGGTTGCGGGGTCTGATCTTGATGGCTGTATCCAACAAGTATGGCTGGTTACTGCTAAATGCCAGCAATAAGTCGGAGCTGGCCGTAGGGTATACAACTTTATATGGTGATATGTGTGGGAGCTTGGCGGTACTCAGTGATGTCTACAAATCCGATGTCTACCGTTTGGCAAACTGGATCAACCGGGATCAGGAGATTATCCCGGTGGCCACGATGACCAAGCCTCCGTCGGCTGAATTGCGACCCGAGCAAAAGGATACAGATACATTGCCTCCTTATGGTATCCTCGATGGTATCTTGCGGTTATTCATCGAGGAGGGGAAAACGCGTAATGAAGTCAGGGAAGCCGGCTATCCAATCGATACCATCGATGAAGTGCTTCGATTGCTGCTGCGAACAGAATACAAGCGGCGACAAGCAGCCCCCGGATTGAGGGTATCGAAGAGGGGCTTTGGCAGCGGTTGGCGGATGCCTTTAGTATCGAGTTACAAGTGGTTATGGGAGGGGGATGCCATTCCTACCGGGGTTGAATGAAAGCAAGGGCAGGAAGTGCATTGGTTCCCCCTAAGCTAAGCACTATCCCCAGATGGAGGTGAAACCCATGGCTGTATGGAAATGTACTGCATGTGGTGAGGCCAAGGAAGGTCGCTGTAGGCCGAAGGAGTGTCCCAAATGTGGGGCTCCTAAGGAGAAGTTCGAAAAGGAAAAATAGCTTTATTGGTGTACGAGACCAGGGAACGGCTGTGGAGCTCCTTGGTTTTCTTTTTTGGTAGGAAGCGGGGATGATACTCTAGAGTAAGGGAAAAATAGCAGGTAGACCATCTTACCTACTGCTCATTGGAAGGGGGAGTGATCACCATTTCCCAGATTCTGCAGGTCCTTCGGCCCGCAGCCGGAGGTATGCTCACCCATGTAGAGGTGCTGTTAGCTGGGTTAAGCCAAGCCGGCTACGATACTACCGTTGCTTGCCCTATAGACGAAAACCTGATGCAACGCGTCAGAGCTGCCCAAGTCTTCAGAGTTTTGCCACTGGATGTCGGCGATGATCTCCGCCCCTGGCTTGACCCGCTGGTCATTCGCCGGTTTGCCCGCTTTCTACGCCGCCAATCTTTTGCGATCATCCATGCTCATGGCGCCAAAGCCGGCTTGATTACCCGCTTGGCACTTAGCTACGGAAGTAAACTCCACTATCCGGTAGTAGTCAGTTATCACAATGAGATCTTGCCAGTTAGCCGCCATTCCCAGAAACGCAGATGGCGTCGCTTCATAGAAAGACGCCTGGCCAAAGACACTGCTCATTTCATCGCCGTTTCCCCCAGCATCAAAGCAGAGCTTATTCAGGTAATAGGCTGTCCCCCGGAGAAAGTTAGCTGCATCCCTAATGGTATCTCCCTTCAGGAATTGGTTGATCCGGATCGTGCAGTCGGAATCAGAAAAGCCCAGCGATCCCAGTGGGATTGGCCCGAGAGCTCCGATACTTTCGTGGTAGGTACCGCTTGCCGCCTGACTGAAGAGAAGGGAATCGATATCTTGCTGGCCGCGGCTGTAGAGGCAGTGCGGGTGGAAAAAGCACTCCGGTTTGTGATCATCGGGGCTGGCCCTGAAGGAGAGAAGCTGAGGCGAGTTGTAGAGGAAATGGGTCTAACTGATCATGTGCGTTTCTTAGGTTTTTGCGATACAGCCCGGAATCTTTTTCCTGCATTCGATGCCTTTGTGCTGCCCTCTCGAACCGAGGGTTGGCCCTTGAGTATCATGGAAGCCATGGTTATGGGTCTGCCGGTGATCGCTACTCGGGTAGGGGGGATTCCCCATATGGTGGAAGCCGGACAGACAGGTATTCTGGTGCAGCCCGGTCAGGTAAGAGACCTCACTGAAGCCCTTATCCTTCTCGCCAGGGATCGGTCTAGGGCGCGGCGATTGGGTGAAGCGGCGGCTGAGTACGGCAGAGAGCATTTTGATGCAAGAGCCATGGTAGCTCAGGTGGAAAAGGTCTACCGGCAGTTGCGGCCAGAGGGGTGGGCTTAGGGTTTGGGCTTGGGGGGAGGGGTGGGCTAAGTGATGAAGCGTAGGCGAGAACCAAGCATGCTACATATCTGGAATATGCAGCGAATCTGGGCAGCTGCGCTACTCACTCTCATCTTGGTTCACTCCGTGGGCTGCGGTATGGCCGGAGCTAATCATCGTGTACCCAGTCCGGGTCCCCTGGCTGCTGATAGCCAAAAGCTATTTGCTGAGAGTGGAGAGTCGGGAAAGGAGCTTACCACACCCACTAGTACGGGGCAGGTTACTTTGGTCGTGCTCAACCGCCTATGTCTGGATGATCTGATCGGTATGGCGGGTTCCTCCTTGGAGCAGCTGGCGGCCATGGGTGGAGTGGGCCTGATGAATACGCGTACCGGTGGTGGTCTCACTTCGGAAAATGCCTATACTACTTTGGGTGGTGGTTTTCGGTTGGTAGGGGCGGCCGGGGCCAAGTTGGCTTTGCCTGTGTCTGGTGAGTATCAAGATGAGTATGCAGGAGATATTTACCATCGCCGCACTGGATGGGAGGTCACAGAAGATCGCATAGTTGTGCTGGAGATCGAGGGTATCAAGGACAATAATCTGGCATCCATAGGTATTGACCGAGTGGGAGTAATCGGAGAGGCTCTCCGAGAGGCGGGAACAGGCGCTGCCGTGATCGGCAATGCTGATAGTAATGAATATCAAAGGTGGGCTGCTCTGATCGCCATGGATAGCAGAGGTCAGGTGACTATGGGTAGGATAGGTGCCGAGATGAATCTTAAGGATCCGGCCTTTCCCAGCGGGCGTCGCACAGACCCAGAGGCACTCTGGCAAGCCTATCTTACTATCCGTCCTCAAGTCCCGTTCATTGTAGTGGATCTAGGTGATCTGGACAGGGTGGAAGGGGAGAGAAAGCAGCTGGTGGCCGCCCTTTATCGGAACTACCGAGAGAAAGCGTTAAGTGTTGCTGATGCGTTTTTGCAGGCGCTTCTCGAAACCGCAGATCTAGATAGGGAATGGATAGTGATTGTCAGTCCAATGCCTACAGGAGGCGAGATCGCCGGTGGAAGGCTGTTAACTCCAGTTATTGCTGCCGGACCAGGGATTGCACCTGGGCTTCTGGTCAGCAAAACAACCAGACGTCCCGGTGTCGTGGCCAACTATGATATTGCTCCCTCGGTACTTGCTTGGTTGAGGCTCTCCAGACCCCGGGGATTACCAGGAGCCTTACTCACTACGACCA
>JAAZLW010000173.1 GCA_012799135.1 Bacillota bacterium
TGACCCACCGGAACCCCCAAAGCATCACCAATTTTCTTCAGTGTAGAGACAGAAGGTGAGGTAATGTCTCTTTCAACCTGGCTCAGTAAGCTAGCCGTCAACCCTGTTGCTTCGGCGACTTCAGCCAAGGTCAAACCTTTCTCGTTCCTAGTTGTGCGTATTTGACTACCAAGGGACAAGGCTACAACCTCCTAAACTTGTGCATTCACTGCTAGTTAAATTATCAGATGTTAATTAGCTCCTGCTTAATATATACAGCGCTACTTCTTAAACTCCTTCTTGTCTAGTAAGAAATTTTACAAATTTCCCGTTAGCGTGATAGGATAGGTAATACTAAAGCTGTTTGTTGCGGTTGAATAATGGGAACGGCACATTTAGGCACCGCCATTAGACACAGAGACCCCCGCAAGAGGAGAGAGCATTTCCTCATTGCAGGGGCCTAAGCTCTTCATCGGCAACTGAGCAAGGAGCAGCTGCGCTACTCCTCTATGCATCACACCCGTAGATTAACAGGCAAATAGGCAGATTATCTAGACTTCCTTCCCCTCCCTGACAGCATCTCTGAGGTCCAGCAGATCCTTCATGATGTGATATAGGTTAGCTGAATAGTCCTTCGTCCCGAATATGTCATGCAGCTGTTTGTACATACCAAAGAGCTTCTCATAGGTCTTCACGTTGGCCGGGATGGGTTCAAACTGTCTCTCTTTTAACCCACCCATGGCTGCCTGAGCAGCTTCTACATTAGCGTAACCGCCATTCTCCGGGCCTGCCGCCACCGCGGCAAACATCGCTGCTCCCAGGGCCGGGGTCTGGGCAGACCGCGAGATCTTCATGGTCCGGTTAGTGACATCAGCATAGATCTGCATCAGCATTGCATTCTTCTCAGCAATGCCGCCACAATTGACTACTTCCTCAATATGAACACCATATTCATCCAGCCGATCGATGATCACCCTAGCTCCATAGGCTGTACCTTCGATCAAAGCCCGATACATCTCTTCCGGACGGGTCTGGAGTGTCTGACCTAACATAAGGCCACTAAGCCGCACATCAACCAAAATGGTGCGGTTGCCATTATTCCAATCTAGGGCTAGTAGCCCGCTCTCGCCTGGCTTCTGCTTATCTGCCTTTTCGGTAAGTAGCTGATGAATATCTATGCCCTTTTGTGTTGCCTCTTCCTTGTAGCTGGCCGGGACGCAATTCCTTACAAACCAGTTAAAGATATCCCCTACCGCTGATTGCCCGGCTTCCAGTCCAATATATCCGGGAAGAACTGAGCCATCAACTATTCCGCATACGCCCGGCACATCCGGCAGACCGGTTTCTCGGCTAGCTACAGCTACATCACATGTAGATGTTCCAATGATTTTCACCAAAGTGCCTTCCTTGACTCCGGCCCCCACTGCTCCCATATGGGCATCAAAGGCCCCAACACTGACAGCTATACCTGGCTTTAGTCCAAGCCGTTGGGCCCATTCCTCAGTAAGTAGTCCGGCCCTCTCCCCTGCGGTATGAGCTACATTGGGCAATGATTCCCTAATCCTGCCTAGGCGCGGCTCCAGCACAACTAGAAACTCCTTATCCGGATAACCCGACCAGTCGGCGTTGAACATTGCTTTATGTCCTGCCGCACAAACTCCTCGTTTGAGCTTATCTGGTGCCAAAGTGCCTGTCAGGAAACCTGGAATCACATCCCCTAGTTCCACCCATGTGTACGCAGCATCAAATACGTCCGGGTCCACCTTCAGACAATGCCAAATTTTGGACCAGAACCATTCAGATGAATAGGCACCACCACACTTGGCCAGGAAATGAGGTCTTATCTTAGCAGCCTTCGCGGTAATTGCTCCGGCCTCTTCATAGGAAGTATGGTCTTTCCATAGCCAAGCCATGGCATTTGGGTTATCCGCGAAGCCTGGATCCAGACCTAACGGTACGCCGTTGGTATCCACGGGCATTGGCGTACTACCGGTAGTATCCACACCAATACCAATGATTCGATCAGGACTAAACTCCTTGCAGTTAGCCTTGGCCTTCGCTATAGCACCACGACCAGAGGCCTCTAACCCATCAAGATAATCCTGTGGATCTTGCCGGGCTACATTTGGGTCAACCGGATCGACAATTACCCCATCAACCCCGGCCTTATAGTTGTATACACTGGTGCCAATCTCTTCACCGGTGGCAATATCCACTACCAGTGCTCGCACAGAATTCGTGCCAAAATCAAAGCCCAAAGCAAAACGCCTGTTTTTCAAGGCAAATCCCCCTCTCCGCAAGTTATCTGCTACCATTCTGCAGTGGAACTACACCTTTCTCTGAGCTTTGCCTAGCAATTGTATTCGCAAAGAACTGGAAAAAACCTGCAAGATACCTAGATACCCCCGTGATACTCCCCATCTAGTGGAGAGAAAGGTGATCTTAAGACCATTGACGAATCTCTGTAACTATACGGACCATTGATCAGGGTTTGGATCCTATACCACATAATATCGGGGGAAAGGGCCATGGCGGTCATTTATGGCATTGCCAGTCAAAAAGGTGGAGTCGGCAAATCAACTACTGTACTTAACCTGGGGGCGGCCCTAGTCGAAATGGGTTCTAAGGTGCTTCTGGTCGATTTGGATCCCCAAGGTGGACTTACCGTATCTTGTGGACATGAGCCGGATTCCCTGGAGTTTTCCATCTACGACGCCTTGCGGCGCTCCTGCAGTGCCGAACCCTATATTCTGAAGACATATTTTGGTGCTTACCTATTGCCGGCCAATGTAGATCTGGCCCTATCGGAGATGGAGCTGGTTGGTAGCCTGGCTCGCGAACGGCGCTTGGCTATGGTGCTTACACCTATTAGCGACCAGTATGATGTAATCCTGATCGATTGCCAGCCGTCTTTGGGCCTGCTTACCCTTAATGCCTTGGCTCTAGCTGATTATCTGATTATCCCCGTAGCCTGTGAGTATTTGGCCCAGCGGGCCATAAATGGGCTGTTGAGACTGGTCAAGAAAGTGCAGATCCACTATAACAGACAATTGACCATAGCTGGCTTACTTCCCACCATGTTTGACCGCCGGACCAATCACACGGCCCAGGTACTTAAGGAACTCCATGCAACCTTTGAGCCGGAAATCCGGGTATATGAATACATAGTATATAGAAGTATCCGTTTCGCTGAATCGGCAGCAGCCGGAGAACCCATCATCCACTTTGCGCGTAATCTCCCTGGTGCTGATGCCTATCGTGAGTTGGCCCGGGAGATCTTTCTTAGTCTACCGACCACAGCAAAATAGTGTATGTCCGATCTCCACCTTGGTATGCTATCCCTTAATTGACCTCGCCAGCAATCCCCGGACGAAATACTTGGCGAGAAGCGCCGCCCATGTTGTAAAGATCATTATCTGACGCATCTGCGGCTACAACTAGGGGAAGACCTTGGACTACTAAGCGTCTAGTCGCTTTAGGGCCCTGGGGTTCTTGCTCGCTGCTCCATGATCATACTCAAAACCAATCCCGCGGCATATACACTGGTAGTCCCCCCAGCCACCACCCCAGAATCGTTGAACACTAATGCCACCAGACTAGCTATGATTGTGGAAAAGACTATCCCCCTCACTGGCGGGTGCTCTCCCATAGCCGCTTGCACCCCATGAGTCGGCCGATAGACCAGGATTCCCATAACACCCAAAGCAACCAAAAGGCCTTTGCTCCAGATACTATAGCGCATTAACCTCCAATTCATTGCCAGTTTCCGCTGAATAATCGCTCCTATCTCCACCCAATCACCCTCTATGGCCATCCTCAAGGCCTGGGTGACATGGGACCCGGCCCCCACTGAAGGAAATAGGTTAAGTAATAACACCACCACTAGGCTTGAGAGTGTTAGCGCGGCAATTGTCCACTTGCCTTGGCCTCGTAATCCATAAGCCAAAGAAAAAGCTATCAAAGCCGTAATAGTACCACCGGCATTAGCCCCTAACCCAGGCGAGGCCAGCAAGAAGACCACCGCCAAAAACCAAAATAGCACTATGGGGGTTGCCCGGGGCCAGCGCTCGCGCACCACCAAGCCAGATAACAAAGAGGCACCGATGAGGATGCCCATATATTCGTTACCGATGCCGTAGAAGCGGGCTCCAAGCATTACATCATAGCCCAGAGGAGAGAATTTGACCAAGGGGCCTCCACGACA
>JAAZLW010000174.1 GCA_012799135.1 Bacillota bacterium
TATTTAACTCCACTATCAAGGCATCACGATTACATTATTCCACACTGGCGAGGCATATCCTACACAGAAAGCGGGGGCACTCAGATAGCCCAGGTGGATATCCACAGTCTTCTGTCATAAAGAAAAAAGGCCCAGCCGTGGGCTATCCCCTCGACTGTGCCTTAGCTAGGCAATCTTTAGGATCCGAAGACTATCGTCCACTAGCTTGCGGGCGTCATTGATAGACCAGATACCCTGGCATCTCGCATGACTTCCACATAGAGTCCCGTACCCATGGGAATTACTACATCCTTACCCTTGACAAACCAGGCTCCCGCAAGCCCAATGGGGCCTCCTAGAAGAATCACACCGGCCATACCGGCACCGGCAGCTAGTTCCAGCGATTTGTTCTTCTCAGTAGCCTTTTCTTCCATGATCACGGAGACCGGACTACCATCAATAGCAGGTAATGTCCCGAAGTCCACTACAAGCCTTCCGTCTACACCTAGACGCTTGGCAGTGTTGACCTCTTGTACCTTCCCTACACCTTCTGTCCCGGTAGCGATCACCAACCGATCCTTGATCATGACATCATCCAAAACCCGGTATCGGACCTTATCTCCCACCTTGTTCTTGCCACTATCCAGATCATTGAGTAGTTTGATCTTGACTAAGGTCTCTTTAGGTACCGTGACTATATCAATATTCAGCTTATCTGAGGCCCAAACCATCCGCAAAAGGCTATCTGCTCGGGAAATGACCGAGCCCTCCTGGGCAGCGCCATACATAGCATTTTCCAGTCTATCCAGCCGCGTATAGAGTGGGTCACCCATACTGATCTCCTGATAAACCATCCATTCCACCGCATTGAGCTTTAGTTGCAGGGAATTCGGGGTACCCATCCCACTCATTAAATAGCTATTCAAGTTCTCAATACGAACCAAAATCGGCCCAGTCTTGGTTTCGCCAAAGACATCGTATTCCAGTTGATCGAGACGGTCAATAAGTGCACCTACCTGAGCCTTGCCGTAGAGCATGATTTCGATCTCTTTGAGACTCTCCAACGGCGTACCGGGGTTTGCCCATACCGGCGGGGCCATGCAAGCAAGCAAGCAAAAAACCAGGCTAATCGATACCATTCTTCTCATCTAGCCAACTCCTCCCCACACCCTCTGACTTTGTAAGCCATCATAGGCACCGACTTCACTTGATCAAATTATCATACTATGAGAGCTGCCCTTACTAAAACTTAATTGATAGCTCCGCAGTGGCTACATTTTCTGAGCCATCGGAGTCTTCCGATTCGGTGAAGTCAATCAGCTTATACCCAAAGACTAAGGCTGCCTCCTTCCGATAGTTATATCCCAAGCTAAGGCTAGTCGTCTTTTTCTTCTCATTCATATCCTCCAAAGACACGCCTGCTTGCAGTAGGGATTCGGAATCCCAAGGGGCTTCATGAGCTATATCCGCACTAGCACCTTTTGTCGACAATCGCCCCGAGGCTGCTTCCTGCTCATAGATAAAGCCAAGGCTAGCACTGCCCTTCGGTACACTGACCCCTACTCCCACGGTGCTGCGCCTTGTGCTATGTGTATCTTCATCATCGATTAGTTCATCTATGTCTATATAGCGGTAATCAGCTCGCAAGACCAGGTCCTCACGCAACCCATACTTAAGACCGACTGAAGTCACTGTCTCCGGTTCTTTATCTGGATCACCTATGGCTGTCTGCGTCTCTCGACCGGTACTGAGCATCACATCCCTGTACTGCAAGGACACCTCATAGCCTGTTGCCTCTTTCCCCTCCGTACCGGTCTTAATCAAAGGATCGAACTGGGGACTAACATTCTTGTAACTGGCGCCTACTTCCACTTCCCCTACTTTCATCTGCGCGCCTACCTTCATCGAGCTGGCATCATCGGTTGATTCGGGGTTTGTGGCATACTCTCCCAACACTTTCACGCCGGGGGTTACCTGCAATTTCCCTTCTAAGGCAGTCACCGATTTCGGCTTAGGTGGACTTTCTGGTTCAAAGGGGTCGTAGCCCTCATCAAAATCCTTACCTAATAGCTTGCTGACACTTGCCCCTAGCTCCCACCCATCGGTCTTCCATAGGGTACTATCGGAGCTAATGACACTCCGCCATCCGCTCAGACGGAAGGGATCCTCCTCCCCATCATTGCCCCGAGAGATGCCTTCCCCTCCCCCCATGCGATATACGCTAGGATCAAAACGCAGATCAAACTCGGCTACGCTCGGTGAGGGTTTGATCAGACCCAATGCCCGCAGCTCACTGTTAAAACCCTCGACTAAGCGTTTGATCAGCTCCAAGTGCTCATCTGTCAACGTGCCCTTCCCGGGGTTTGAATGCTTCGCCGCAGTAAATAGCTCATCTAAGACTTCTTGCTCCACCCCACTCGATAGCAAAGTACCCTCTGTTTCGTAAAGGCCTATACCCATATCATCTAGCCGTCGCAGGATCTTCGCCACGATCAATGCCATCTCGTAGCGAGTGATCAAGGTTTGGTTATCAAAGAGGACATCGGACTTCGCCACCAGGGGAGTCTGGGCAAGGCTCTCTACAGCCGCGTAACTCCAGTGTCCCAGCGGTACATCCATGCTCTCCGGTTCTGAGGCATGTACGGGCGCGCCAAACCAGACCAGGCCCAACATTGTGACCGTGATCACGCAAATTAGCCATAGTCTTTGTACCCGCGGGGCTCTGCGCATCGGCGTCCCTCCTGTACTGCCTTACAAGGCCACCTATCTCTACCTGCCCCTAGATAGTACCTACAGGATCTCTGTTACCTAGAAATATTTCTCCACTCTTACCAGGAAACCCTTTTTTACCCCACCTAGGGCTCTGCTACCAATTTGTGGAGCAGTCTTGTGTGACATCACAGCCTTAAGCTAATCTCTGCCTTTGTATGTGTTACCAAGATACCGCTCCGCCAAAATCACAGCCACATAGTCATCATATGGCTGATCCGGGACCTGCATACCTAAAGGAATAATCCGATATGGCCATGGCTTTTTACTCCGCCGCTCTTCTAGATAGCGCTTGCGTGCCTCTTGACTGGTTAGGTGTTCATCGACGGTTTCGACACCTACGACCAGATCGGCAACTCCCCCTAGCTCAATCAGCTCCATGAACCTTACCGCCCCTGTACGATCTCCCACCACAATGACAGCTGGGCCATATTCCCTAGCCAGCGCTGCTACCCTACCCAATAGTCTGGGTACAGGGACTATCTCCTGTAGGCGTATTTCACCATGTATACCCACCACTGCTAATCCACATTTTTCGGTACCAGGATCAATGGCGATGACATTGTCAAATTCTTTCCTCGCCTTATCCATAGTTATTCCGCCACATCCTTATTGGTCCCTAGATAGATAACACCCCCGGGAGGTGCTCCCGGGGGTTGTGGAATCTAGTTCAGTCTAGAGCTATATCTAGAACTCGAACTTGAGACCAGCATTCAGTTCGGTAGCCTTGTAGTCGAACTGTTCGTCATAGGCTTCTACGTCTACAAAGCGGTAACCCAACTCGAGATCTGCTACCTCCGCCACTGGGTAAGTCAGCTTGACCTCGGTGATTTTATCGATTTCCGCATACTCGCCTTCATGCTTCCCTTGCACATCATTGGGTCCGCCGGTTCTATACTGGTAGCTTGCTAGGATATTAGCAGCACCAAAGTCTCTCTTCGCACTGACTCTGTAGGTCATGAGCGGATCGACATACTCGCGACCGTGGTTCTCCTTCATATCGGA
>JAAZLW010000175.1 GCA_012799135.1 Bacillota bacterium
ATAATTGCAGCAAGCTCCGTCTTTCACCTACGCTCTAGATATTGGGACCAGGACAATCGCCGGTATTGTGCTAGAGCGACAAGCTTCTGCCTATCGGATCGTGGCAGGCAAGATAGCAGAGCAAGAACCTGGTGCTATGCAAGATGGGCAGATCCATGATATAGATCGGGTAGCCAGGACGATCAGGCAGGTCAGTGCCGATCTGGAAAAGAGGCTGGGAGTAATACCTCGGCAGGTAGCAGTGGCCGCAGCCGGTAGAACCCTTAAGACAGGTATTGGAAGTGCCACTTACCCTATTTCCCCGGTAGAACCCATTGATGCCCTAACTGTTCAGGCCTTGGAAATGCAGGCAGTGCTAAGGGCCAGAGAAAGCCTCAATGCTCTCGATGACGGTGAGACTAGTCCATACTCCCAGGGAAACTGGGCTTCTGCGTATATTTTCGTGGCTTACAGCCCCATGAGCTATTACCTGGACAATGAGCCGATCGGCAGCCTGATTGGCCATCGGGGCACCAGTATCGGGGTGGATGTAATAGTCACTTTTCTCCCCCGAGTAGTAATCGATTCTCTGTCAGCCTCCCTCAGGGCTGCAGATTTAGAGATGGCCTCCTTAACCTTGGAACCTATTGCTGCCATAGAGGCCGCCATCCCTACATCGATGCGCCGTCTGAGCTTAGCCCTAGTTGATGTCGGGGCCGGCACATCGGATATCGCATTGACTAAAGATGGCATGGTATTTGCCTATGGCATGGTATCAGTGGCCGGTGATGAAATCACAGAGGTCATATGCCAACACTATCTCCTGGACTTTAGCGAAGGAGAACGGCTCAAGCGCCAGTTTCAGCGAAAAGAGCGGTTGAGAGTCAGAAATGTGCTAGGACAAAGACTACAGCCAAGGCCAGAAGAAGTGGCAGAGCTGATCAAACCGGCAGTGGACATATTATCCACCAAAATCGCGGCAGAGATTCTCCGGTTGGCAGGCTCAGCACCCCAGGCAGTGATCTGCATTGGGGGAGGGAGTCTGACTCCCCATTTCCCGGAAGCTCTGGCCAACTGTCTGGATCTTCCTACCGATCGTATTGCAGTACGAGGTCGAGAGGCCATCCCTGAGGTGGAGGGCTTTCAGGACATTCTATCCGGTCCTGATTCCATAACTCCCATTGCCATTGCCATGAAGGGCACAGCTGCCAGTTCGAGCTTTATTCCCATTACCGTTAACGGAAAGAGTATTCGCCTTTTGAGTGTATCGAGACCGACGGTCAAAGAGGCCTTACTGGCAGCCGGCATCGGGCTTAAGGAACTGAAAGGCAAGCCTGGTGCTGCACTTACCATTACCGTCAATGGGGAAGTGAAGGTTATCCCTGGTTCCATGGGAAAATCGGCCGTGATTCGCATTGATGATCAGATTGCTACACCGGATACGCCCATAGAAAGCCATGCCAATCTAATCATTGAACCGCCTGAGCCCGGCCAAGATGCCACTCCCATCTTGCAGGAGATTACCAGCTTACCCCCACCCCTCCCCATTTACTGGGGAGAGAGGCTAGTCGCTGTTCCCGCTAGAATCCTGCGCAACGGGAAAATGGCGTCACCAACAGACAGGGTCGCAGACCGAGACATAATCGAGATTACCCCCTGTAAGCGACTAGGTGATATCATCGAATGGCTGCAGGCCCAGGGGGAGATTATAGAGGAGATTACCAGTGGTGACTCCGTCAACTATACGTTGAATGGTCAGAAAGCCGTCTATACGCGGGGAATATATGTATCGGTCAATGGTGTGCAGGCCACCGATGAGACGGAGCTAGCAAACGGAGATATCTTGCAGATTGAACCAGAGGCTGAGCAACTGACCATCGGCAAGCTTCATGAGCTTTGGGCAAAGAAGCTAACCCCTGACACTACACACGACTCCATTTCCATAACGTTCAACCGAGAGCCCCTGACCTTGACTCGGGATACAGTCTGGAAATACACACGCCAGGGGCGCCCAGCAGCACCGACAGAGATCATCCAAGAGGGTGATGTGATCACGATCACCCCGGTCATCGACTCCGGGGAACCTAGGTTTATACTTAGCGACATTTTCCGTGCTTCGGACTTCAATACACCAAAGCATCAGCCAGGGGGTATACTACAGATATTGATTAATGAAGAACCTGCCGGTTTCACCTCACCGATTGACAATGGTGATGTGGTTGAAATCGGTTGGACCACACGTAGAAGCTAGCTGTCACCAGGTGTTCCAGGTATGTCATCCATTAGTTTATCTTCATATGGTTGTGAGGACAAATGGGCCGTAGGTGCTGATTCTTCGAATTCCAGTTCTTCCTCGGCTTCTGATGTTACTGAGGGTTGAGGAATGCCCGGTCTTAGCAACTGGATGTCAAAATCACATCTGCATACAACATCCAGATAATCACCTAACTCATCATCAAGCCTCTTTAGAACATCGTCAATGATCTCCCCTAGGTCACTGGCGCGATCAATGGCGTCTTCCACATCAGAACGCTTAGCCAGTGAGATCCGGTTGAACTCATCGGCAGCCCCGACCATGAGACGATAAGAATTGGTCAATGACGCCAAGAGACTCGCCAGGTGCTCTATACACTGCTTAGTCAGCCTGCATTTGCGCACAAGCCAAAAATCGTATTCATAACCATAGTCACAAACCGCCTGACGCAGCCACTTTTTCGTCAAGGCCGCCACCCCCACAATCACTCTCATTCATATATATGTGCCTGCTTCATAACCTACAACACACATCACTATCGATTACTCTCCCGGTTTTTACCTACCAAGTATAGTAAATATCGAAAGAATAGTGCAGTATCTCTAAATGCTGTGTATAATGAAAGTGTGGAGAAAACGTTCAGCGGCGCGTGTGAGAACCCGAGTCGGACCCAAAAAAGGGAAGGAGGTGATCTGGCTTGGCCATACAGTGCCCAGAATGCGGGACCTATAACATTACCGCGGCGGAAACCTGCAAAAAGTGTGGTGCTGCTTTCAAAGCAAAGCTGAGCAAAATAGAGCCAGAAAAACCCGACAAGAAACCCGGATTCTTAAGCCGCCTCTTCGGAAAAAGATAGACAATATGCAGAAACCGGTGTTGGGCAACACCGGTTTCTGCTTGAATAGGGAAATATCCCTGGCTCGGCGTTTGATGAACCAAGGATACTCCACCTAGGAGATTAGAGACCTAAACGGTTTTTCTCTGTCGATGCTGACAGCCCTTAAGGTCGGCCAAGAAGTGCAGTTGCTTACCCTCCCCTGATCTTCCGTTCTGGCTCCTATCTGGCTTCCAGCTCATCGAGGATGGTTGTATCAACTAGGCCCTCCATGTCAATGGCTTCTTTAGTAACCCCCACTTGCTGTAAGAACGAGGCAGTGCCTTCCAGCCCCACCAGCAAATCTGGCCCTATGTAGGGTGAAAAGGTGTATTTGGTCATGATCTGTTTGATTAGTTCCGGTGGAAGCTTCGTCTCTTTTGCTACTAACTCAACGGTCGCTTCCGGCTCTTCTTCCATAAACTGTAGACTACGGACATGGGCCTTGAGGAAGGCTGCCACCACTTCCGGCTTTTGCTCCTTTACTTCCCGCCGTACAGTCATAACTGTTAAGCCCGGCATTAAGCCGACTCCATCTCTTAACACCGCTATCTTACCCTGTGTCTGAAGTCTAGATAGCACTGGTTCTACTATCACGGCTGCCTCGACATGACCGGCCATTAGTGCAGTAACTGCATCGGGAACCAGCATATTGGCCACCTGAATATCCTTGAGGGTGAGCCCTGCTTCCTCCAGGGCCTTCGCCAATAGAAAGTGAGCTTCAGTTCCTACTGGCACCCCGACTGTTTTACCGGTCAAGTCCTCGACGGCCGCCAAGGGGCTATCGCTCTTGGTCACCAGTGCAAAACCTGCGGGAGATTGGCCATATGCAGCAAAGATTTGGATTTCGCGACCACCGGCATAAGAGGTTATGGTAGAGGTCCCTCCCATAACAGCAGCTATATCCAATTCACCGGCAGCCATCGCCTCAGTCATTTGGTAGCCAGCCAAAAACGCCTTGTATTCCACCTCTAACCCGAGATCAGCTACAGCCTCCTCTAAAAGACCCTTCTCTTTCATGACAACACTCGGTACATTCAAAGGCATGGGATTATATGACACAGTCAATCTCCCCGCCCCCATCACCAGGCCACTACCAAGAGTCAGTAATACAACCATAATTGCCACTGAGGCTATACCACGCCTCCATAGTCTCTCTCGTTTCATTGAAATCCCCTCTCTTCTCGTTCACCTGATGCTAACTATGCCAACATTCCCACTAACTCCTGCCGGAATACGTTGAATTCTGCACTGGTGCGATCCCGGGGATAGGGAAGGTCTACGGGAATAACTCGTCTCACTGTTCCAGGCCGTTGGGTTAGCACTACTATCTGTGTGGAAAGCAAGATCGCTTCATCTAGGTCATGAGTCACAGCCACCATGGTCAGTGAGCGCTCCTGCCAAATTCTCATAAGCTCATCCTGCATCCGCATCCGGGTCACAGCATCAAGGGCGCCTAAGGGTTCATCCAAAAGCAATACCTGAGGGGAGCCGGCAAGTGCCCTTGCCAGTGCCACTCTTTGGGCCATACCTCCTGATAGCTCCCGAGGGTAAGCTGCAGCAAAATCCTCCAGCCCTACCAGCTGCAATAAAGCCATGATCTGATCTTGGCTTCTGCCGCGATCCCGCAGCCCCAGTCTAACGTTGTGAGCCACTGTAGCCCAAGGAAACAGCCTGGGCTCTTGGAAAATCAACCCCCGGTCCCAACCTGTTCCCTTTACAGTGTCTCCTCCAACTTTGATGTACCCTTTTGAGGGATATTCTAACCCTGCTATTAGTCTAAGTAGCGTAGTTTTGCCACATCCACTCTGACCAATAATGGTTATGAAATCCCCCGCCGGAATCGTCAGAGTCAGGTCCGCCAGCGCCTCCACCCCACGATCTCCCTCGCCAAAGCACTTGCTGACATTGACCACCTCTATGGAGGCCGGTTCTCTATCAGTTACGTCAACGGGTCCGCCAACGGAGGACATGTTTTTCAACTGCCTTCCACCCCCAATCAAAGAGCAAGCCCAAAAGGCCGATGGTGACGATGCCAATGAACATCTCCTCCATCCGCACCAGGGAACGGGCAGCCATAATCATGTAACCTAGGCCGGTAAAGGCAGCCAACATCTCTGCTGCCACCAAAGCCCGCCAACTATTGGACAAACCCAATCGCAAACCTGCGATCAAACTGGGAGCTGCCCCAGGTAGAATCAATTCCCGCAGAACTTCTTTGCGCGAAAACTGAAGCAGCCGGGCCACCTCCCAGAATTGATGATCGATCTGAGTCATTCCCAAGATCGTGTTTAGAAAAATCGGGAAGAAGGCGGCATATATGATCACTGCCAGCTTGGTTGCTTCTCCTATGCCCAAAACCATGATCAGTACCGGAATCCAGGCTACTGGAGGTATCTGACGCAAGAACTCCAAAGTAGGTAGCACCAACTGTCCGAATCCAGGGAAACTGGCGACCAAGATTCCGCTCGGGATAGCCAGGGCGGCTGCCAGCAAGAAACCCTGAATAATACGAAGCAGACTAATCCCCACATGGGATTGCAGCTCTCCACTGGATAACAGCCGAGCAAAGGCGTCTAGAGTATCTTTTGGCCCAGGTAAGATGCCACCACCCAGCCTGTGACTTGCCGCCCACCACCAGAGGCCTATAACCAAAAAGGGAAATGCAACTCCCCGTAATAGCCCGTGAATCCTGTGGGCTTCTTTCCATCTACCCAACTTGTCTGATCACTCCCCATCAGTCAACCAGAGCCTTCGTTCGCGTCGTCATAGTCCTTCGCCCACAATTGACTGATCCCCTTCAAGGAGGCACGAGAGCACATATCCAGGGAGTCGCACCTTCGTATTCCAACCCTTGGTGCGTACTTAACAAGAGAACCAAGCTAGGAATATGCTATATCCTACTGTTCTAAAGAAGGAATCACGATTTCCGCAACGAAATGCTTCTTTGTTGTGGATTTGCTCAAGTGGGGTTGATTGCCAGGCGCTGAAAACTGGCAAAGACTAGTCCCAGGAGGCATAGGAATGTCGGTTGATGCAGAAAAAACAATCCTAGCTCTCCCAGAGGTCGAAGCCTGTCGGATTATTTACCAGGATGATGAGTTGGACCAGATCTATGTTTCCGCCAATATCCCTACTCAACGTCCCGCCGAACGACTTCAATACATAAAATCCCTGGTACGGTCCGTAGTTGGTGTTCTGGCTCTGGAACACGGATGGGATGTCGACTATCGTAAAGTCAAAATTGTTGACTCCCTGGAAACCGGTTGCCGGGAGCCACCGATATGCGAACCCCGTATCCGCATCATCGCCGCATATATCAGGTATTCTCCTGAGCCCCATGTCAAGGTGGAGCTTGATTTGGGTAGTTCAGTCTACTCCGGACAGGCCCCCTATGATGCGGCAGATCCCACAGAATCTGCGATACAAGCCTTTTCCCAGGCCTTTCATCAGATGGAGCTAGGCCAGATCAGTCTGGTTTTCGCCTACGAGATATCAAGCTGCCCATCACACGACACTTTGGTGATAGTGAAAGTGCGTTACCGATCAAATAAGGGCAATGAAACAGAGCTTTTGGGTATAGCGGAATCTCAGCAGGACCTAATCCTCTGCGCCGTAAGGGCTTGTTTGGGTGCTCTGAACCGTAAGATTGGCTTGTACGGATAATTGATGTTGGAAATTGCCCGGCCTAACCGAACCTAATTTAACCGAATAGAACCGGACCCATTATATTTGATGGGGAGGGTTCTTCATGAAAAAGCGTGTGATGGCCATCATCTTCACCATAGCACTGACCTTAAGTCATGCTGTAGTGGCGCTGGCCGATACCGCCCGTTTTAGAATGCGCTAAGGCAAGTTCGTAATCTACTCGGCCGGGCACTTTTTTCTTGCAGAGGTGATATCGATGCACAAAAAATCAGTACTCCAAATCTACCTCTGCATAGCAGGGATAGTCAGTGCTTTCTTTACCTACAGGCTGGGTATTGCTACGGCTAATCATCCCAGTGTCGAATTATTGTTTTTCATCGGACTCTTGCTGGCCAATAATCGCCGCTCCATAGAAACTGAATCAGGAGCTTTTTCCCTAAATTACCCGCTATTGCTACCGGTCATGGCTATGCATGGACCTCTAATGGCTGCCCTGACCGCCACGATTGGGATTATCGAACTGGAGGAGCTCAAGCAACCCCCCGCCGTAGTCATACACAACCGTGGCACCATCGCCTTCAGCTCCTTGATTAGCGGTATTGCCTTCCATAGCGTTCTTGCTGATTACGGTTTTACACTTGCTGTGGCCGGATCAGCTCTCGCCTATCTCGTGATCAATACTTCCTTTTTTGCCGCTGCCAAACTAGTGGAGATGTACACGACCGATACAAGGGACGGTTTCCTAAATGATATTTTGGAGACTCTCAAGACACTCGTACCTTCAGCAGCGCTAGGTGCAGTTTTCTACTATACATACGTGTATTTTTCCGTATATGGCTTAATCGTCTCCTATCTGTTCTTACTCGCCCTACGGTCAAAGACTCTGTTCGGCTTGCTAGACACCACCTACCGGCTAGCTCTAATCAAATCACTTTTACGGGCAGTTTGGGCTAAAGATCCCGAACTAATGCAGCATATGGAACGGGTGGCCTTCTTCAGTGGAGAACTAGCCCGTGAATATGGGTACTCACCTTTGAAACAACGCGCCCTGGACGAAGCTTGTTATTTCCATGACATAGGGAAACTGGAGATAGAAGATGAGATCCTCAAATGGCCCGGCCGTTTAACCCAGCGTCAATTCGAGACCATTAAGTCCCATCCCGAGAGAGGTGCCTGCTTCATCGAAGAAATCCCCATCCCCTTGCGCAATCGGAAAATCATCCGCAACATTGTCCTTTACCATCACGAGCGTTGGGATGGCAAAGGGTACCCCCAAGGGTTGGCTAAAGAGCAAATCCCTCTGGAAGCTCGGATCGTAGCAGTAGCTGACACCTGGGATGCCATGACCAGCCGCCGATGCTACAAGGAACCCTTAAGCATACCCGATGCCATCACCGAGTTGAAGCGGGTAAGGGGAACCCAGCTAGATCCAGCGGTTGTGGATGTCTTCCTGCGAATCCTCGATGATGTGTTGGAAAAGGAAAGGAAGCAAGTCAGTGCTAGTGCCATGGGCAAAAAGCACTATTCCTCTGCTTCCTGGTAGTCCAAATCTATTCTAGATACATAACGCTCTTTCCACAAACTTAACCGGGACGGATATCACCCAGCCGGTCATTTCGTCAGAATAACTCCCCGCTCTTGCATGAAGGCTTCAATTTCCCTCCTGGTGGGTATAGCCGCTTGAGCTCCTAGCCTAGTTACCGCCAAGGCCCCTACCGCATTGGCGAAGAGTACAGCGTCCCGCAGTGGATAGCCTTCAGCCAAAGCTACGGCCAACCCTCCGGCAAAGGAATCTCCGGCCGCGGTGGTGTCTTCTACGGCAACCTTATGCGCGGGAATATGCTCAACCCCCTCCGCCGTAGCAATGATTACACCATCTCCACCCAGTTTCAGCAATACGGTCCGGATGCCGTAGCCCACCAATTTGGCAGCGATCCGGTAAGCATCATCCATACTATGCATCTCTTCCCCTGCTAACACTTGGGCTTCATGTTCATTGGGAGTGATGATATCTACCTGTGCCAATAGTTCCGGTTTCAATGGGCGGGCAGGGCCCGGATCCAAGATTACCGGTACTCCCGCTCCCTTAGCCATTCGGATGACGGCTTCATCTGTCTCCAAAGGAATCTCGAGCTGCAGCAATATGACATCAGCTGTCTCCAAGACATCCTGAGCGGCCTTGAGATCCTCCGGTGTAACACTGTCATTAGCTCCTGGCACCACCACAATACTATTCTCGCCAGTGCTATCTACCAGAATAATCGCAACCCCGGTGGGTACACCAGTAGTAGTCTGTACAAACTGAGTATCAATTCGGTTGTCCTGGAAATTGGCAAGCAGCTGCTCTCCGAATACGTCAGCTCCAACCCGCCCTAGCATCTTTACATGACCACCGGCACGGGCAACAGCTACTGCCTGGTTGGCTCCTTTACCCCCCGGAACCATGCGGAAATCTGACCCCATCAGGGTTTCCCCGCCCTTAGGCATACGTTCGGTTTTTCCGACCAGATCCATGTTAATGCTGCCTACAACTACAATATGTCCTTGCCCCAAAACTGCCACCCCCAATAAGTATCTCATCCATGCAGTCCCACCATACAGGTGGGTACTTAAGCTATTAGCTAACCTGTTGACTTAGCATATCCCTGTCAGCGACCTCAACCAGCACTAAGGTCCCGGGCACGAAACTCCTCTATCCGCCGTAGACTCAGATCCACATACTCCCTGATATGATCATAGCCCACAAAGTGTCTGCCACTCTTTAGGGCGGCAATACAGGAGGTGCCACTGCCACAGAAGGGATCGAGAACCATCTCACCGGCAAAGGTATATAGCTGAATTAGCCGATAGGGCAATTCTACGGGGAAAGGAGCCGGGTGACCTATCTTGCGAGCAGATTCAGCCGGGAATTCCCACACACTGCGAGTAAATTCCAAGAACTCATCCCGCTCGATCGTATTGGTCTTCCCTTTCCCCTTACGACCAAAGGGACCCTTAGAAAAAACCATGATGTACTCATGTACATCTCGCAAGGTAGGGTTGGATGCAGACATCCAGCTTCCCCACGCAGTGGATCCTCCAGAACTGGCAGCCTTATTCCAGATGATCTCGCCCCGCATACGAAACCCTATCTCCAACATATCACTGATGATGAAGGCATGCAGTGGAACATAAGGTTTCCGGCCGATATTGGCTATATTCACGCAAGCACGCCCACCCGGGACCAAAACTCGAAAGGTCTCGGTAAATACACCCCGGAGCAAAGCCCGATATTCATCCAGAGATAGATCTCCATCATAGTCCTTGCCTACGTTATAGGGAGGGGATGTGACCATTAGGTGTATGCTATTGTCCGGCAGCTCGCTGAGATCACGACTGTCTTTATGAAAAATGCGGTCGATACACTCCTCAGGCAACTCGCTTTCAGTCAGATCCTCGAGCTCTACAAGATCGAACTGATCATACAATCTGCTGTCATAGAAGGCGGCAGAATCATGATTTTCCCGTTTAGTATTTCCAAAAGAGCGCGTGAAACTGCCCTTTGCCACAGAAAAGGCCTCCCTTCCAATCAGCATCCATTATAGCACATTCCTAAACCTCCATCTCAACCTTCTGGCGACTAGCCATATCCAGGCGAGATAGATCCGCAATCTCGTATTTATTGCCATCGGCATCCTGGATTACCACATGAGTATCGGAAAACCAACGGATATCACGTCTGCGGTTCCGCACTTCAAACTGACGAGGCCCTCGATCGGTTTCAACCCACCAGGTAAGCAAGCCCAGCTGATCCCTGATGTCATAGATTTTTAGAATCTGCGGGAGAAAGAATTCTGCTTCCAGTTCCATCTCTAAAATCTGTACACTCTCGGCATCCATCTTGTCATACCCCTTGATAATCCCAAGGAATCTACCATCCGAGTCTTCAAGTATGATGATCGCCTGAGGTGCCGTGAGGGGAAACGCTCGTTTGGCCTTCACCGGGCCTAATCTCTCGTCGCCAACCTCCATGTATACATTCTGCCAGCTATCTCTCCAAAACCTGACACTCTGAGGGGCAAATACCTTAAGTGGTGCTGCTTCCATGGGATCGGGCCAATTGTTCTAGATGCAGAGATGAGCAAGTGGCCCTATACCTCCCCTCTATGATCTGGCCAAATCACTCTTTGGCTCATCCATCCCGGCAATCTACTTCAGGATTCGGTCAACAGTCTTCCTCATATGTCCTTTGGCCAACTGCATTCATTTGACCTTCTAGAACAGCACCAGATTGCTGCCGAGTTCCGATTGCATTCTCACCAGGCGGGCAAATAATCCATCCATAGCCATTAGCTCTTCATGGGTCCCTTCCTCTGCAATAACGCCTTTGTCCAAAACCAAAATCCGATCAGCATTCCTCAGGGTGGAGAGACGGTGGGCAATGGCAATGGTCGTTCTGTCTTCCACCAGCCGCTCGATAGCCTCTTGAATAAGCTTTTCGGTTTCAGTATCTACTGCGGAGGTAGCCTCATCGAGGATCAGAATGCGAGGGTTTTTCAAGATAGCACGGGCAATGGCGATTCGCTGCTTCTGGCCCCCCGAAAGCCGGAGACCCCGTTCCCCGGTATGTGTATCATACTTATCAGCAAAACCCATGATAAAGTCATGAGCATTGGCGGCCTGTGCTGCGCGAATAATGGCTTCCCGAGAGGCCTGGGGCACACCATAGGCAATGTTGTCGGCTATAGTACCGTGGAACAGCAATGGTTCCTGTAATACCACCCCGATCTGGCTTCTTAGAAAGCGTACATCCAGCTCCCTCACGTCATAGCCATCGATCGTGATTTTCCCCGCTGTCGGCTCATATAAGCGGGGTATTAGGTTGGCCATGGTAGTCTTACCTGAACCACTGGCACCCACCAAACCGATCATTTCTCCCGATTTGATTTTGACATCGATTCCGGTAAGCACCTGCTCGGAATTGTCATAGGAGAAGTGGACATCGCAAAACTCGATAGCCCCCTGCAATGCTTTCGGTCTAATTGGCCTGCCATCATCACCCTTGTGGCTCTCCGGCTCAGTATCTAAGACCTCAAAGATCCGCTCTGCCGCCGTAGCCGCCTGTTGCACAACATCACTGAAAGCACTCAGGTTTCTCAACGGATTATAGAACTGGTTGAGATAGTATAAAAAGGCAACCAGATCCCCCACGGTGAGCCCACTACCACTAATCACCAGATAGCCACCATAGCCCCAGATAATCAAGGTTCCCAGGGAAGTGGCAAAAGTAAGGAAGGGCATGAATACTCCCCGCAGACGGGCAGCCTCTAGGTGACGTTCAAGGAGCTGATCACTCCTTTGGTCAAATTTACCGACCTCCCGGGGCTCCTGAACAAAGGATTTTACTACCTGAATGCCCGGGATCGCATCTGCCAAGACCGAATTCATCAAAGCACGGCGCACCCAGATTCGGCGGTATGTGCCATGGATTCTCTTGGAAAATACCCTGGTCCCGATCACAATCAACGGCATCGGAACAAGGGTCATGGCGGCCAGGCGCCAATCATATCGAAAGAGTATTATCCCTACCCCGATACACATGACTACTTCATAGAGTAGATTCTGAGCACTCTGGACGATGAAATTCTGCAATGTCTGAGTATCGTTAGTCACTCGAGACATGAGTGCTCCTGTTCGCACCGAATCGTAGAACTCCATTCGCAAATACTGAAGATGCTCGAAAACATCACTCCGCATGTCCCGGACAATGCTCTGACCCAACCAGGTAATCAGATAAGTCCTAGTACCAGAAAATACCGCGTTGAACAAATGAGCCAATCCCAGTAGGATGACCATCAGGCGCAAACGGACTAGATCATGTTCCATGAGCACCTCATCTACCAGTTTGCCGGTCAAATAGGGCTGTATCATGGAGAGGGCACCATTGCCAATCAAGAGCAGAGTAGATGCTACCGCAGCAAGATAGTAAGGCTTCAGATACTGGAAGATGCGGCGGATCAGCTTTCGTTTCTCCAGACAATGCATACATACCTGTCGACGCATGACGCGGCCACACTGGGGGCAGCGATTGCTTTCCCGTTCTAGCCGCCGCCTTAGCATCAATCGCGTCCGATCGGTGGCCCGACTGAAGTGTGGCACTGACTCCATATCAGAGATAATATCCTCCATTGCCTCGACAGCAGCTTCCACTTCCATAGAGCATTTGCGGGAAAATCTGGCAATACCGACTCTAGCGTCTTCGGTCAGTACATGGATGAACCCATTGCCCACTTGGTGAGTGACTTCTATGGAGCGGAGACTGCCTAGACAAATTTCCCTTGCCAGACTGTTATCACCGGTAGGCAAATTGATCATGCGATGGCTAGTTAAGACTACCCAAACAGGAGCATAACTACCATCGAGGGTCATGTCTACCAGAAAAGCATAGAGAATCTCTTCCCCCGGCACCAAGACAAATCTGAGTGCACTTTGGGCCTCTTCTCTGAGTCGAGTCTGGCCCTGCCGGTTGGTAAGATAAATATCCGAGAGCTTATGTACGGCCAAACTGACGGCTCCCTCCTGTTTTGTCAAACCAAACCCCTCGAAAAAGTTAACACACCTGTGCTTCCAATATGACTATTGGCAAACACCTAGGCTCTGCATTTCGTTGCTGGAGGTGGGTCTACGGCATGGTAGGCAAAATAAGCAGCTCCGACTCCAATAAATAGATCGCCGATACTAAACACATTCGCAATAACCGGTAGAGGTAGCAAAAACACGTCTCCCAGCCACCAAAGGGGAGTGCCAGGTTTAATCAAGGTTGAGTTGTTCAGGATACCATCTTCAGCTATACCCAGCCAGGCTAAATGCCTTGCTAAGGTAGGCATGTACCCACCATTAGCCCAGATCACGGCTAAGTTACTAACAAGCCCCATCCCCATCAAGCAGAACCCGGGAGTTCGCAGATTGGCCACCATGAAGATCATAAGCAAGAGATATGAGATGATATGGAGCGTCGCTGATTCCAAAGATATCCACTGAATATCCAAAGACGAGAAGGCCACTATCTGTAACAGAAGTGCCAATAAGACCAGTCCCGGCCAACGCAGCCGGTGATTAGCCAAGGAGCGCAGATGACCGCCTCGAATGATTCCCCAACTAAACCCCGATATTAGAAATAGAAGCAAAAACACCTTCTCTCACATCCTAATGTTACTCCTCGGTGGCAGCAACTTCCCTTCTGTCAGTGACCAGCGCTCCGTCTTCGGTGTCGACCCATGCTAGGAATGCTTCCACTACCGTAGGATCGAACTGGGTCCCAGCGCCTTCTCGTAGGCGACGCAATGCCTCTTGTTTGGACAAGGCCCGGCGATAAGGCCGATCTGAAGTCATCGCATCATACGCATCAGCCACTGCCAAGATCCGGGCTCCCAGCGGGATATTCTCCCGATCAAGTCCATCAGGATATCCCGAACCATCCACCCACTCGTGATGGTGCCGAATTAATGGTACACCTTTTTGGTAACTAGTCAACCCTTCCACGATCCGAGCCCCAGTCACAGGATGTTCCCTAACTCTTTCCATTTCTTCAGAAGTCAGACGACCCGGTTTGAAAAGGATGTCATCTCTCCACGTGACTTTGCCCAAGTCGTGAATTCTGGCAGTTGATTGAACCAATAAGCATTCTTGCTCCGAAAGACCCATTTGTCGGGTAATGGCAGTAGCATACTCTGCCACCCGTCTGGAATGTTCCGCAGTATAGGGATCTCTACGGTCAATAATATCTGCTAAGGTCTCCAAGACTACCTTTGCCTGTTGACGCACGAGAACACTATTTCGAAAGGAAACATAGACAATCATCATAGGCAGGCAGAAAAGGAAAAGGGCCGGTGCATCATGGGTGTAGACAAGGGCCACCAACATACCAATAGGATAGAGAGCCATATCATGGAGCAACATTTCTCGATTGCCCTGTAACCATACCTCAATGGGGCGATATCCCTGGACGAGAGCGATGACGGTGCAGGTTAGGAAACTATTGGTCAAGAGGAACGTGAACCCGGCGATTAGGCCCCAAAAAGCATGGGTCTGAAAGGAAAACGGCCCTCCTGGTCCCAGGCTGTAGACCTTCGATGACAAAGTAGCAGCAACAGCTAGTTGAGCTGTATTAAACAAGACCCGTATGCGGGGGACTCTACCCAAGATATCGCTAACTCCTGCAGCAATTGCTGCCAAGAGTATGGCAACCTGGGGTGGAAACAGGATCACAGCAGCAAAGTCAAGGGCTGCAGCTACGGAGACTGTCCCTTCTTCGGATAAACGTACAGGATATAGCTCAGCAATCAGAGCACAGATCCCGACTACGATGGGCCCCAGCAAAGGAATCGGCTGGAAGGTAGTAAGAGCCCAGGCTATACTGACTGCTCCGGCCAGTACTGTGGAAAAGATAAAAATCCTGGCAAGCGGTGGCATTTCTTGAGACACTGCTGTCGCTCCCAAGCACAAGGTATGCCGAAGCCCGGCAGTTTACTGGACTTCGGCACGCGGCAATCACTAGTCCTAACGCCACTTATGGGTGGCACCAGAAGCGATTACGAACGATGCGATCACGGTTATGTAATATAGAATTCGCCACTTCATGGGTTCTCACCTCCCCTAACAGCGATCTTTCCTAGACCCATCGCCGGTAAATCCTATACACATTTTTCGCTATTATCAAGACAAACCCTTCTGAAGGCAGAAGGCCTGGACTAAAGAACCACAATATACAAAAACCGCAGATATGATACCTGCGGGGAAAAATGGTTGCGGGGGCCGGATTCGAACCGACAACCTTCGGGTTATGAGCCCGACGAGCTACCAGACTGCTCCACCCCGCGACGACTAAAGCAATATGAGTAATACTGATATGACTTGCTGTCCTTGTACATTATACTACACCAACCACACTTGTCAAATCCAACTCAGGTGCAACAGGTGCAGAGCTATGGAGATTGCACCATCTCTACAGGTAGTTTCCGCTTCTTCTCCAACTACACCCAACATCTCACACTTCTGCCGTTTGCATTGGCTGTACCCAACCTATGCTAGCATATTGACCACTTCCAGGCCGCAAACTATGAATAGTCATCAACAGGAGGTGACATAAATGGGCACAGGCCAAAAAACCAACACACCGATTAATGTTAATGCAATGAAAGCACTAGACCAGCTCAAATACGAAACCGCAAATGAGCTCGGTATTCAGGTCCCACCAACTGACTACTGGGGTGATTTGCCTTCACGCCAGTGTGGCGCAGTCGGTGGCAACATGGTCCGCAAGATGATTGCTGCTGCCGAGCAGTCCCTCATCGAGCAGACCGTAGCCGGGGTTCGCCAGGGCTTTGCGCAGGGGCTATCAACAACGACCAATCCTAGCACGGTGAATATTCCCCCTGCCAAGTAACATAGCCCTCGTCTAGGGTTCAACATGGTAAACGGTTATGCCCGGGCGGGCTGTCCAGGGCCCGCCCATCTCGGAAATCGCTCAGCCCATGAAGGTGACGAGCTCGGTGCTTCCCCAAATCTTAGTTTACTGCCTGAATTGAGTAGGTGTCCGTCCCTCCATTTTCTTGAATACCTTGGTAAAGTAGCTAGGATCCTGGTAGCCTACAGAGAGAGCGATCTCCGATATTGTTTGGTTTGTTTCCAGGAGCAACCGCTTTGCCTCGTCTATCCTTGTTCTCGTTACATATTCGATGAAATTCAACCCCAACTCTTCCTTGAATAACCTGGAGACGTAATAAGGGCTAAAATGTACGGCTTTGGCTACATCATCCAATGTAAGCTCTTCCCTAAAATGTGCCTTAATATAACTGACTGCTTGGCGTATTACCGGCAGATTACGGGTCTCCCGGGTAGCATACACCTCATCTATAAAGGCATCCAACACTTTGACAATCCAGGCACAGATCTCCTCAATCGGTTCAATATCAGCTAATTCTTGCACATAGGCGAAGTTCAAGCCCAGCAACCGCTGCAGACTGCCACCACCCTCTACCGCGGCTCGGGACAAAACAACACTTAGCTCCAAGAGTCTGGCTTTCAAGACTTCCGGCCGCCCCGCAGAGTTGAACAGGATATCTCCCAACAGCTGATTGAGTATTTCCTTCGCCCCAGACCGATCCCCCAAACGCACCATTCCCAGCAATTGCCTTTCCTTGTCTAGCGGGTATAGGCTCCTGCCGGAACCCGTCAACTGCTGATCGAGGGACTGCTTTTTTTCGATAATGCTTTCCGCTAGACGGGCCTGCTGGTAACTGACCCTTCGGTGTTGGATCAAGGGCATGTCTTCCTGGATGCTTAAATAAGCCGCCACGGCAAATAACAGATCTGAAGCTGCCTGCACCTGTTTTGTACCCATGGTACGTAAGCTCGTTGCAGCATTGATCAAAGAGTGGGGAGCTATGCCACAAGCACCGGCCAACCGGGTCAACTCTCTCCTGGCCAGATCGTCCATCTCCCACATGAGTACCTGGCCCGCCACCAGCCCACCTAGATACTGATCCGAAGAAACAAGTGGCGATGCCCAGATTATCAATCCTGCAGGGCATCTATGCACATATCCCTCACCCAAGATCACCGCTTGCTTGCCTATATGGGACAAACATGACTGGCACAGCTCCTGCCCGGAGTCAGCCTGTTGAATCAAGCTACAGACCAGGGTAGGCGGGTGGAAGGAGGTGAGCAGTATTTCCCCCTCCGTATCAAAAGCAGCAACGTAGACCTCACAGGTAAGGGCATAGGCATCGAGTAGCCGCTTCATTTCATCGAGATTGACTTTCTGAGCCATCAAATCAGTAGACATCGTCATAACGACGCTGCACGCGCCGCAGAATGTTCATCTGGGTACGGGTAAGCTGTTCACACTCACCCAAGGCGTTAATCAGATCTATCTGTTTCTTCGGATCTAGTTCTTCAATAGTGTCTAACACGAGCTGGAGTTGAAGCGAATAGTATTCCAAGAGCCGCCAGATCAGATCCCGCGGTTGCAACTGACCCCACCCTTTCTAGTTCATCTCTTAAGTCCTAGATTACACCTTCTAGTTGCAGTAAGCGTCGCTTTATGTCTAATCCCCCTGTATAACCACCTAACCCATCTGTGGCCACGACTCTATGACAGGGAACTATTATGGGAATCGGATTTTGACTGTTGGCCTGCCCAATAGCACGTGCGAGACTCCGGCTGCCCAAAATTGCACCTATGTCGCCATATGTCCTGACTTGTCCCCGAGGGATGGTAAGCAATGCCTGCCACACCCTTACCTGAAATTCGGTGCCAAACAGCTGTGTAGAGAAATCAAACTGCCTCCGGGTTCCACTTAGGTACTCACTTAGCTCGAACCAGACTTTCTCAGTAAATTCAGTAGCTTTAGGAATAAGAGACAAACCCCACTTGTCGGCGAATTGCTCTAACGTCATAGGCATAGCATGCGTATTACTCAGGGAAGCGGGGAAGGGATTTCGCGAAGGTAGTTGCAGGAAAGCCACTTTGTTATCAACTACACCCACCCAAAAAGTCCCCCAACCCGGTACTTCACGGCGGTCAGCATACATGAGCATGGGTTTCACCCCCGACTCTATTATCTTAGCCTACTCATCCGTCCCTTTCTTCAAACATGGCGGAATTCCCTGTCAACATGCCTTAAACGCCTGGAATCATAGCCTAGTGCCCCGAGCTGCCATTCTAAAATGTTAGCAGTCTGCAGACCCCAAATCAAAGCCATTCTAACAGCAAAACCGCCTCGAAATGCATCAAGGCGGCCTTTGGTGCCGGAGGCGGGACTCGAACCCGCACGACCTTATAAGAGATCAACAGATTTTAAGTCTGTCGCGTATGCCTGTTTCGCCACTCCGGCAGTTAGCGAGATAATTATACATTACTTCTCGTTCCTGGTCAATGCCACGCAACCACCGTGTTCACCGGACGTATGTTAGTCTTCCTCTTCATACCCCCGACAGAACTCCTCTAATTCATCATCATAGCAGAAATCCAATCTCATTTCTTGCTCAATCAGAAGTTGAGCCACAGCCTCACCTATGGGGTTGACCTTTCCCATCTGCCTACCACGCTCTGCTAGATAATGAGCCAGATTTGTGTGTAAGCACTTGATGCCCCGCCCCCGGGCTCCACCTATACCGGTTTCCTCCAACACTTGGGCTTGAGCGGGGTACTGTTCCCTAAGCAAAACCAGCTCTGCTTGGGGTACCAATTGTACGCGTTGCCTGGCATACTCGTCATGCGCTTTTTCCCACTGCTTTGCCATGTTGATATCTGCTTCCATCCTATGCTGCAGTCTCTTGATCCAGCCATCTGTCTCCAAGCTGCCCACCTTCTGCCTCAAGGCCGGACAGGTGAGCCAGTACAAAGTGGGAAATATGGCGGGCTCTTCCCTTGTCCACTGGATGGGATAGGTGACGATTACTTGAGGGTGACCGGCTAAGCAACGCCTGGCGACCCGCTCCACTCCTCGAGGTGGGCGACCCAACTGGCTGGTGATTTTCGCTAAATCGGCATGCTGCATATGATCACCTGGCAATGATCGAGGCGCCGATTGGCGCCCCTAGTCTCATGAATATGTGTAATGTGTAATATCTTAAAACCGGGCTGGTCCCCCTCGGCCTCCCCGCTTAGAGTCCAAACTCTTCCTGAGATCCTGCTGTCTTTGGTCACTCTCTTTTAGAAACTTGGAGAGCCGATCCTCAAAATCCTGGCGGGAGATTCTCCGGTTAACACGGTTATTAGTATTAGTGCCATTAACCTGCTTGATGGATAGACCAATCTTATTGCCGTTGATATTAATTACTTTGACCTTAATCCGATCATTCTGCTTCAGGTAGTCGTTGATATCTTTCACATAAGCATCGGCTACTTCGGAAATATGAACTAAGCCTGTTTTGCCGTCGGCTAGCTCCACAAAAGCGCCAAAATTAGTGATTCCGGTGACTCTCCCCTCGACAATGCTGCCGACTTCGATTGTCATACGTAAATAAATGCCTCCTCATAGAATGTACGGGGCCTACCCCGCTGTGATATAGTATACATTACCGGCAATTCAGTGTCAATAGACGCTGGCATAGACACTGACGCCGATATCTCGGATCAGTAACCTCCATCGGCTAGTCCATCTTTATCGGAACGTTTTTGCACATCCGCCGGCTCGTCGGGCATCGCTGAGCGCATAGGGATGTACACCGTTTCGCCAGGTTTGATTAACCCCAACTTCTCTCTGGCCACCTTTTCGATATATGCATCACTCTGCATCTCTTCGATCTGCTGTCTGATGGCCTTATTCCGGCTCTTGATGGCAGCTATTTCCCTTTCCACCTTGACAATCTTGCCTTGCAACAAAACGATATGTAAATATCGGTTGGCAAAACCAACGCCTACCCAGATCAAGATCACAACCAGCAAAAAAAGGAAGAACCTGGGCGTAATTCTCCAGCGTTTCCGAGGTCGCTTGGATTGCCTACGACGAGCTTCAAGCGAGATTACTTCCTCTGCCACTAGCCTCCCCCTTTGCTCTTCCATATCCGGACATGTGACCTTGGCAGAGGTACTATTCGTCACTGCGTTAGAAAATCCCTGCGAAGCGGTGAGTGGCTAGGACTATTTCCTGAAAAATGCGAACTTCGGCCACAAGCGCCGTCTTGCTCCTAGCCATCTTGGTTGAGGCCGGCGCCAGCGGGCTACCCTGCAGGTCTGTACCCGGCCCAGTCGCCACCGTCGACCCGATCGCCACCGGGCCACGCCCTCCCAAGGGAGGCTTACTAAGAGCCAGATGCCCTGGACAAACCCGACCAACATCGACCCCATGTAATACCCTACAGTGATGAGGAAGTTGATCACAATCACACTAAAAACACTGAAATAGAGAAAAAGTCCCAGCAATAGACCGAGAAACACGTAAAAACGCAATTCGCCCCAGTTGCCCATCAGTAGATAGAAGTAAGTTACCGGCGTCGCTACTGTCCAGAAGAGGATGTCCGACAAAGCGGTTACGGCTTTTTGTGGCCGAGTCGCTCGGCGCCAGAGCCTATATAAATCAAAGAGCAATCCCAAGCTCAGGCCAGCCGCTATGGTAGCCGCAAAACCATATACTTGGCCCGCCAGAGTATCCATTCCTCACCCTCCCACTGCTTGATAGAACCGACTTGACTATACTACGCCCTTAGTGGGGCTGTTGTGCGTGACCATCGAAAAACATTACAACGGAAATGGGGCCCAACTTGCTCCCCTATTTAAACAATCTGCCCAAAAGGCTTTTGCCTTTCCTTTCGCCTACTTCACCAGTATATTCCATCATAGTTATATGTCCCACCACAGCGAGATTAGCACTATCGATATTCAATTCCTTGATATGCAGGCCTTCACCTCGTACTACCAAGATACCCGCATCGGTCTCCAGCACGATCTCCATATCATCAAAGCTTTCTACATTCAAGACTCCGTCAATCGATAGTTTTTCCCGATTCTGTAGGGCGATCTGATGTTTTTTTCTTAGAGCTAATTGCCGCTCTTCCACAACCCTTACCCCTTTCCCATACAAGATGGCCAATTCCTGGTACAAGGGTATGCAGATATCCCCATTTTGATGCCATCTCAGTCAAGACATCTCGGTCAAGAATAGAAGTAGCGGCATTATCTAGCCGCTACTACAAGTAACCCTTGGCGCTGCTGATCTCTCTAGCCGCGTATTGCGGTGGGGAAAGATTACCATGAGCAAGTCCTTGGCCTTAGTCCCACAGTTTCTTGATATCAATATTCTTGAAGAAGAACCGGACAATCTCCTGGGGCTGTTTTCCTTCTTTCGCCAACATGTGGGCATCCCACTGGCTCAAACCGACGCCATGACCAAACCCTTTGCCGGTCATTGTCAGATTGTTTCCCTGTATCTGAAACTGGCTGAGCCAGGTGGATTTCATGGTCATTGCATCCAGTGCAACTCGAAAATCGCTAGCTGATACGATTTCACTACCCTTGGTACCCTTAACCCGTAACTCTGTCGCACGACCGGTTTTTCCCTTTTTCTCGATCTTCATTTCCTGAATATCGCCGACATCTACATGCATTGTCGCCAACGCCTTTTGTACTTTCGTGAGAGGAAAGGTGGCATGCCATTCCTTAACATCGGCTGGAGCATAGCGATTGTCTTTGATTTTCACACTGCGGATGTAAGGTGGTTCTTCTTCCTTGAAATTGAGACCTTCCTTGGCGGTAGTTGTGTGTCCTCCACTGTACGAATGAAACCATGCCCGAATGTACTGGTCCTTGTACGTCATCACCTCGCCCCTGGTCATTTCTACTGCTCTGGTAATAATGGGTGTGATATTATCTGCATTGTAGGCTTGAGCTTCCTCGTGATCTGTGGATATATCAGTCCCATGTTTGGCCCTAGTTCCACCCCGACTGATAAACTCCATAGTAAAACTCCTGGCCAAGATAGCTTGAGCAGCATAGGCCTCCAAGGGCCAATTGGGCTTCATCTCTCCTGCTACCACACCGGCGATATACTCTTCGATGGGCATATCTTTCTTTTCACCGGTCTCCTTAATATAGACACTGAGTGTAGGTTCCCTGGCGAATTTTCGCACTGAGCCTTGTTTCGGACCGGGCCATCCAAGCAGGAGTGACAAACCGGCGACCACGATCAAAGCGATGGCGGCTACAATAGTGCCCGTGCTCTTGGTGAATTTCATGGCATTCCCTCCGCAACCCGTTTCATTCCAGTCCTGTTATCCAACCCCTTGCCACATAGAACCGTTCCTACGATCAAGCATCCCCGCTAATTTGAGCTCTATACATAGCCGATCTAGGCCAATAGTTCTAGATCGCGGTTCCTCGCAAGCATAGTTTTCCCGTCCCAAAGCGATTTTTGATGGCAAATTATGCTGAAAAAGCAGGAACACCGAGGTTTACAGCGAATACAAACAGCGATTGTCCACCTAACTTATCAAGGAGGGTACATCGTGAACAAAAGCGAACTGATAACGGCTGTAGCAGAAAAATCTGGTTTGTCCAAGAAGGCGGCCGGCGAGGCAGTTGAGGCGGTTCTCGAAACCATTTCCCAGGCCTTGGCCACGGGAGAAAAAGTTACACTAGTTGGATTTGGAACTTTTGAGGTCAGGCATAGGGCAGCCCGTAAAGGCGTGAACCCCGCCACAGGAGCTCCTATCGACATCCCGGCTACTGTAGTTCCTGCATTCAAGGCAGGGAAGAACCTCAAAGAAGCTGTGGCGAAATAGTCCTAATCTGAGTTTACCGAAGCCAACCGGCTTAGCTCCCTGGTACTGTCAGTGGGTGGCTAAGCCTTTTACTTGTCGGCACAGGCCCGGGATGTGGCGGAGTATTTCCGCCTTCTCCGGGCAAAGCTACCGAATGGCATCGGGCTTTTTCTCACCTCTTATCAAAGGAGTCGATCATCATGGCAGACATTACGATAGTGGGTCTAGGCCCTGGCTCGCCAACCCAGATCTCGGTTGGAGCTCTTCAGGCCCTGCGAAAGGCAAAACACATCTATTTCCGCACTGCAGTACACCCCATAATGCCCTGGTTGCTTAGAGAACTGGATCTCTCCCCTGCCGACTATACTACTTTTGATTCATACTACGAGACCTCGTCTTCTTTTGATCAAGTCTATCGGAGGATCCTCGCCACCCTGACAGCACAGGTTGATACGGGGAATATGGTGACCTATGTGGTGCCAGGGCATCCGGGTGTGGCGGAAACAACCGTTGTGAAGCTGGTGGACTGGGCCAAAAAGGAGGGAAAGGTGGTAGAAATCGTCCCCAGTATGAGCTGCCTCGAGGCCGTATACATAGCTTTAGGCATTGATCCTACCATGGGCCTTACTATCGGGGACGCCATGGATCTGCCTGACCTTAGGCCAAGTAAACCGATCTTGTTAACCCAAGTGTATAACAGATTCATTGCCTCTGAGGTCAAATTGCGGCTTATGGATCAGCTTGATGATGAGCATCCGGTTACCGTCATAAGAGCGGCAGGTATCGCTGAGGAAGAAAAGATCGTTACTATTCCACTTTACCAGCTGGATACCTTACCATGGCTGGATCACCTCACTTCAGTATATGTGGAGGTGAAGGATGCTCCTCACCCCACTTCTAAGTCACAGGACTATCCCCTGGATCCTCTGGTGGAGGTCATGCAGCGCCTGCGGGCGCCGGACGGTTGTCCTTGGGATCAGGTCCAGACCCATGGAAGCCTAAGGCGCTACTTAATTGAGGAAACTTATGAAGTACTGGAGGCCATTGAGCAGGGCCAATGGGATCATGTCAAAGAGGAGCTAGGTGATGTACTGCTCCAGGTGGTTTTCCATGCCGAGATTGCGGCAGAGAATCAGAGATTTGACATTAATGATGTGATCTCTACCGTCACAGAGAAACTCATTCGGCGTCACCCCCATGTGTTTGGTGCCTTAGAGGTTGAAGATGCCAAAGAGGTCAGCCTCAACTGGGAGAAGATCAAAAAGCGCGAACGAGAGCGAACCGGTGAGCAATATGAGTCTATACTCGATGGTGTGCCTTTGGGCCTGCCTGCCCTAACCCGGGCAGAAAAGACACAAGCCAAGGCCGCTCGAGTGGGCTTTCAATGGAAGGACATATCAGGAGCCGTGGCCAAAGTCACGGAGGAGTGGCAGGAACTAAAAGAAGCCAGGATGAACGATGATCCGGTCGCTGTCCACGGCGAACTAGGTGATCTCTTGTTTGCCCTGGTGAATGTAGCCCGCTATCTGGAGGTCGATCCTGAAATGGCCCTGCGGGAAGCTACCCAGCGATTCATCAAGAGGTTTAGGTATATCGAAGAAACCGCTGCAAAGCAAGGAGTAGAGCTGGTGGACATGAGTCTACAGGAGATGGATGAGCTGTGGGATGCCGCTAAACAGCACCAGTAGTCTACTTCACCCAACCGCGGCGACGAAACCACTGACCTAGCTTTACTCCTATCTTGGGGATCAGTTCCAAATCCCGCTGATAGAGGGCACCAGTCCCTAGCAGCCCAATCACGTAGACAATGATCCCGATAACCACGGCACCGAGGGTGGCAAATCCATTGCAAACAAAGGATAAGTGGAGTTGCCCCCGGTCCCAGTGAATCAGATGCACAAAGTGTGTTATAAAGCCGTAGAACGCATCATAGACAACCACTACAGCTAAACCCATTACCAGACTGGCGAGAGCGGGTTTGAGTACTAGTTCCCGCCAGCTGGGCTGGATTCGGGTACAGCGATACACTGCCCTAAGATTCAAAAGGCTCGCAGCACCAAACCCCAATATGGTACCCCAAGCTGCTCCCCTAATACCCATCCCCGGTAGGGCCGTTAACCAGTAATTCAGGCCTAGTTTGACCAATACACCGACAACCAGGTTCCGCACAGGCAGAAGCACCAAACCCAAGCCTTGTAACACGCCAGAGCAAACCTGGAATACTCCTACGGCCAGGGTGCCCAGAGCTAATACCCTTAGCGGCTCACCTGCTTGGGGATATCCGAATAAGAGATAGGCAGCATCCCCAGATAGCAAGAAAAGCCCTACTGAAGCAGGTAAGCCAAACAGAACTGTAAGCCGCAAGGCTTCGATTGCCCGCCTCTGAACATGCTGGTAAGCCCTTAAGGCACTGGCCTCAGCCACTGCCGGCACCAAAGTGATAGAAAGAGCCCAGGTGATCACATTGGGAAAATGCATCAGCGACAAAGCCATACCGAAATAGCCCAATGCCTCCCGTATAGCATCGGCACTATATCCAGCCACCTGCATACGTAAAGGTACCAGGCCAGTATCAATCATTTGCATTGTTGGCCAGAGAATGGCCCCTAGGACTATGGGTAGCGAAAGGGAAAACAAACGCTGCAAAAGATGCACTGCTGATTCTGCAGACTTGACCTGAACCCGGTCAGGCAAAGCTACCCTGGTACGGCGCCACCATGCAACATAGTATACAGCCAGGACAATTAACCCACCTATAGCCCCCACAGCGGACCCAAGCGAAGCCCCTGCCGCACCATACTGCACACCTAGTGGCATGAGCACTGTTGCCAGGATCAACATAGCTACCACCCGGCAGATCTGCTCCACTACTTGAGAGACCGCGCTGGGAGTCATATATTGCATTCCCTGAAAAAAGCCCCGTAAGGCGGCAACCACTGCCAGCAGAAAAACTGAGGGGACCGTAGCCATTAGCGCCGGATAGGATAGCGAATCTCGGATTATGTTTTCCGCCAACCACCCGGCACCTAAACCTAGAACACCGGTAAACACAGCCCCCAATAGCATCATTAGAAGCAATGTCAAACGAAAGACTCTGACCGCACCTCTGGTATTGCCTAGAGCCAACTGCTCTGCTACCAGCTTGGAAAGAGCTACCGGCAAGCCGGCCACGGAGAGTATGACGGCTAAGTTGTAGAGAGGTCGCACCATTTGTATTAGGCCCATGCCTTCATCGCGAATGATGCGAGGCAGAGCTACGATGTAAGCAACTCCCAACAGTCTACTACAGACACTGGCTATAGCAAGAATCACAGCACCCCTGGCAAAAGATTGCTTACCCACAGTACGCCCCCCTATCACCTCATATTTACTCCCGGGAGGATACCGCTATGACCGACTTTGTCAAACTCCGCTTATAATAAGGTAGCCAAGCCATTCATAGGGAAGGCTTGGCTCTAAAGCATGAGTCCTTAAAGGGGTGCTTTTCCACCCTACCACGTACTACTCTGTAATTCACGGTTCCTATTCCATCTGTTTTGCCAAAAAACCCGCAGCTGTCTCTGCCAATTTCAGTTCCAGGTCAGTCATCTTGTCGGTGGGTTCAGTGGAACAAATCATAACCACGCCGATCGGATCACCTTCGGACACGATGGGCGCCAATACCTGGTGAGGAAATGCCCATTGGTCATCTTCTGTTTCGCCTATACCTCCAGCTGTCTCCGCAGAAGGCAGGAGTACAGGCTTACGCTTCTCCATCACTGCTTCAATGTAGCCAGGTATACTCCGATCCATCCATTGCTTCTTGGGGGCACCGGCCACTGCAACAACAGCATCCCGATCACAGATTATGGAAATATGGCCTGTGGCCTCAAACAGCGAGTCGGCGTACTCCTGAGCGAAGTCACCTAATTCGCCAATAGGGGAGTATTTCTTCAGGATCACTTCTCCGTCTCTATCGACGAAGATCTCCAGCGGATCGCCTTCTCGAATTCGCAGAGTACGGCGAATCTCCTTAGGGATCACCACCCGGCCCAAATCATCAATTCTTCGAACTATACCAGTTGCCTTCAAACAGCACCCCTCCTTTGTGTTGGGCGCACTAAAGCCGTCACAGATAGTATATAGCCGCCCCAGCACTTTTATTCATTACCTAAAGCTTCGCCCCAATTTCCATCCATGGCCTACAGATCGCCTCTATCTAGGCACGTGCCCCTTGCAGGGTAGTGACTATGTGTTCAAGTTCTCCTAAAAACTCCTGATCATCTCGGGCGCTACTCCGGACCCTGAGCTGGGAGTTGCGACTTCCCAGGATCCGTATTTTCCCCCGAAATGCGCGGGATAATTCCCGAGCTGCAGCTTCCGGCACACTAAGACCGGAAAGCATTCTGATTATGACTAGGTCTCCCCTGCGGCCAAGGCTGCCAATGCCAACCTGCCTGGCTACCACCCTGATACGAGCAATTGCCAAAAGGTTGTAGGTTGGCACAGGCGCTTCGCCAAAGCGATCCTCGATTTCTTCCAATACTCCACTAGCCTCTTCCTCGGAACCTATGGCAGCAATCCTCTTGTAAAGCTCGACCTTCTGAGCTGCGTCTGTTACATAGCTGTCCGGCAAGTATGCATCGATATCTAAGTCAATCACCGGCTCAGGAGGTTCCTGCTTAGTTTCGCCTTTCAGCTCGTGAATGGATTCCTCCAGTAGACGACAGTAAAGCTCAAAGCCAACGGACGCGATGAATCCATGCTGTTCCGGTCCTAAGAGATTACCTGCACCGCGGATCTCCAGATCTCGCATGGCGATCTTGAAGCCAGATCCCAGTTCAGTGAACTCCTTAATAGCCTGAAGGCGTTTTTCCGCTGTCTCCGATAGCAGCTTATCCCTTCTGTAGGTGAAATAGGCATAAGCTACCCGATTTGTCCTGCCTACGCGTCCCCGCAGCTGGTACAACTGTGCTAGTCCCATGTGTTCGGCATCATACACAATCAGTGTATTGACATTGGAAATGTCCATGCCTGTTTCAATAATCGTCGTGCAAAGCAGTATGTCATATTCGCCGTGCAGAAAGTCTAACATGATCTTCTCCAGCCGGCTTTCCTCCATTTGGCCATGGGCCACCGCTAAGCGGGCTTCAGGCACTATCTCCATAATATGGGAAGCCATCCGGTCGATGGTTTGTACTCGATTGTATACGAAATAAATCTGTCCCTGCCGAGCAAGTTCCCGATGAATTGCTTCCCTAATGACCTCATCATTGTACTCTACCACATAAGTCCTGATGGGAAAGCGATTCTCCGGTGGTGTCTCGATCAGACTCATGTCCCGCACCCCGACCAAAGACATATGTAATGTACGAGGGATAGGTGTGGCTGTTAGAGTCAAAACATCTACTGACTGTCTGAGAGCCTTCAACCGCTCCTTCTGGGCCACACCAAAACGCTGTTCTTCATCGACAACCACCAAACCCAGATCTTTGAATGCTACATCGGAGGAAAGCAGGCGATGGGTTCCAATAATGATATCAACTTTCCCCATCTTCAACTGCTCCAAAGAAGCAGCTTGCTCTGCCGAGGACTGGAAGCGGCTGAGAACATGGATGATGGCGGGATAACCCTCAAATCTCTCCAGGAATGTACGATAATGCTGTTGAGCCAGAATCGTGGTCGGCACCAAGACAGCTACCTGCTTGCCATCCATTATGGCCTTAAAGGCTGCTCTGATCGCCACTTCCGTTTTCCCATAGCCGACATCTCCACAGAGCAAACGGTCCATGGGCCTTGGTGATTCCATATCCTTTTTGACTTCTTCTATAGCCCGCAACTGATCGGGGGTGGGCTGATACGGAAAAGCATCTTCGAACTCCCCCTGCCAGACAGTATCCGGCGAAAACTCGTAACCCTTGACGAGCCGGCGCTGAGCATATAGCTCCAGCAGACCCTCGGCCAGCTCTTGCACAGACTCTTTGACCTTCTTCTTGACTCTGGCCCATTCACCGCCCCCCAGTTTGTATAACTTAGGAGGCCCATCCTCTGAGCCAATGTATTTTTGCAGCAGACGTACTTGCTCAGTAGGTACATATAACTTGTCTGCACCGGCGTATTGAATAACCAGATAATCCTTATGCACACCTGCTACCTGCAGAGTCTGTACACCTAGGTAGCGTCCAATGCCGTGGTTGATATGGACTACATAGTCACCTTCCCGCAGGGCACCATAGTCGGTAATTCGCACCCCTTCTTCGGCGGTGCGACTCCGTCTGGTGTGCCGGGGCCGGCCATAGATCTCATTCTCTGTAAGAACCACAGTTTTCATCTGAGGAAGCTCGAATCCGGCCTGTAGATTACCGATACTAACCAGCACATTGCCGGGCCGCAACTGTGAGTTTACCTCTGCTACATAGGTACTGACAACATCATAGTCTTTGAGGGTTTCCACTAGGCGATGACCACGTTCTTCGGTAGATACGACCATTAAGACACTGAAGCCATCTTGCTGCCACGCCTGGGTGCTCTCTTTCAGAAAATCAAATTTACCGTAGAAGGTTTCCGGCGGTCGAGCTTGAACATTGACTGTTTGTGTGGGGTTCATCCCAGGTGCTCGTTTGGACAGTGCTGCCAGGTACAAGATGTGGTGTCGTCTGGCAGCATCGATGATACTCTGCCAATCATGGTAATTATCCACAACTCCGGGCAGTATGCGCCCCTTTTCCAGGAGTGTTTTGTACGAATCCTGGAAATCACTAAGCAATGAACGGAGATGCTCATTGATACGAGCCGGCTCATCAAATATTACATACCCGTGCTTCGGATAATCCAGTACTGACACCAAGTTACTATAGAAGTAGGGCTTGTGCTGCTCTATTCCTTCAAAGAGAATTCCTTCCTCAAGCTTCTCCAACTGAGCTGCAAGCCGCTCTTCCAGCTCAACTGCACCTTCAATGTTCCCCACTCGCCGTAGACGCCTGATCTGCAGATCGATTTGTTGTCTAAGGGTGACTAAACCCTGCTTCCGGACTGCTTTCGGTATCATAAACTCACTAGCAGGTACAACTCGAAAGGATACGACGTTCTCCGTGGAACGCTGGGTCTTCGGATCAAACCGGCGGATGGAGTCTATCTCATCGTCAAAGAGTTCTACTCGATAGGGTTTTTCCTCCGTCAGGGGGTAGATATCCACAATGCCGCCTCGAATACTAAACTGAGTCGGACTTTCAACCAGATCCACCCGCTCATATCCCATGAGTACCAATCGAGTAACTAGATCCTCAAGGTCTACCCGGATATCCATGTCCACTGTGAAGCTCGCCGAAAAGAAAACATCGGGAGGTATGAGTTTCTCCGCCAAGGCTTGAATAGGCATGACCAGCACCGGTGTGGGATTCTCCACCAAGGCCTTGTAACCCAGCATCCGCTCCCGCAATATATCGAGACTACGGGTGACCTCTTCGTAAACATAGACCTCTTGGGGTGGAAAAAAGAAAAGGTCGTCAGAGGGAATAAAAGCCGTAAGATCTGTATACAGGCGCTCAGCTTGATATGCCGCATAGGTGACTACCAGTAGTGGCCCTACTCGCAGATCCGGATTCTGCTTGATCTCATGATAGAGCCCCGCTATATAGCCGGCTTTCTGAGAACCCACCAGCCCGATAGCCGCCTGTTCAGGCATACCTCGCCGAAGACCTACCCGCAGTTGTGTAAAATCATGTGACCGAGTCACAGTCTGTAAAAGTCCCTGCATACCCATACCCGTCCCCTCCCACCACACGCATAGCGAAAAAGGCCTTAGTTCACCTAAAGCTCATGTCAGCGCCTAACTTGTCTAGCTTGATCAACAATTCGTTGCCTTAGTTGTCGGTTGATAAAGGTTGCGACTCAATCCGCTACCCTAGCTAAGATAATCAAGGGAATAATGGGCGCGCCAAAATGACTGGAACCTGTCTACAGCAGGGCACCGTTCACCCTACTTTGCCAAGGCCACAATATTCCAACAAGCATGGACAGTACCAACCAGCACAATGGCAAAAACACTAACCAACCCCAACTCGAGGAAAAACCAAGTCAACCAGCCAAAAATGCTATGCCCTAAGAAGGCCAGTAAGGCGGCTAGCCAGCGTCTGCTTCTACCTACTCCCCGATTAGCAAGAACGTCATAGATGGCTTCATATATACCAAAGCTCATATGAACAATCGGCAAAGACACTGCAAAGGTAAGGGCCAGCCCCGTTTTCAATCCCTCTTCCACAATAGGGACTAACAGCCTCACTGCTCCATCACCAAACACAGATACTATTAAACGATTCATTGCGTAAGCAATGAGTGCGGCCAGCCCCGATACAACCATCGCCTTGATCATATTCGCTGTACCGGTCAAAGGCTCCCGCTCCCCGTCTATGGCTCTACAAACCCCTCCCAATACTAATACTAACGTAGACCAGAGGGTTCGAGATTATGCATCTGCATCATTGCTCCTCCACAAATGTCCCATTAAATCTGGCCATGGCCACGTCGATACCTTCACTCACCCAGACTGTAGCTGCTTCCACGGCTATAGCACTGACTGATCGGACTACTTCCAATTGCTCGGGGGTGAAATCTCCCAAGACATGATCAATCACCGTCCTATCCGGAGGCGGGCTGCCTATCCCCAAACGTAAGCGATGAAAATCCTCAACACCTAGATGCGAGATTACGGAAGTCACTCCCTTATGACCACCGGCACTTCCCCGCCGTCGCAACCGTAGCTGCCCAACTTCTAGGTCCAGATCATCATAGACAAGCAACAGATCCTCCGGAGGTATGCTGTAGGCTGTCAATATCGCCTTGACAGCACTGCCACTGTTATTCATGAATGTCTGAGGCTTGGCCAATACAACCCTCTCTCCTGGAAAAGACACATTGCCTAGTCTAGCCTGGTATCGAGTGAACCAATCCTTCACCTTCCACCGAGCAGCCAGTCGGTCCAACACCATGAAACCCACGTTATGTCGATTGTGAGCATACTGCATACCGGGATTACCCAAGCCGATAATTGCCTTCATCACATGGCAGCCGCAAAACAGCGACTCATACCTCCATAATAGTCTATTCTCACAAAGAAAAATGCGCAGCCCGTAACTCGCCACGCATTTGATGGAGTAGCCTGCTGTCCTAGAAAATCAAGCACTGGCTCTCCGGCTTCGCTCCGTGTCAGCGGCAAGATTACTTGGCCGACTATTCAGCCTCATCTTCCTCAGCCGCTTCATCTTCCTCAGCAGCCTCTTCGCCTTCCTCAAGTGCTTCGCCTTCTGCCACTTCGTCTTCCTCGTCCTCTTCGGGAATCTCTTCGGGAGCTACTACTGATACTACCGTCTCTTCGGGATCGGTAACCACCCTAATCCCTGGTGGAACCTGAATATCCTTCACCTGCAGCGAGTCACCTACCACGAGACCGGAAACGTCAATTTCCAGTACCTCCGGAATCTCTGTTGGCAGACAGGCGACCTCAATCTCCCATAGTGGTTGGGAAATAACTCCACCGTCTTCAGTACGTTGGGCTTCCCCTACCAATTGAACCTGCACCATAACAGTGACTTCCTCATCCAAACGTACCTCAAGGAAATCAATATGCTGAGGTGTGCCCTTCAGGGGATCCTGTTGCAGTTCTTGTATCAAGACCGCTTTATCCTCACCGTCTAATTTAAGGCTAATCAGCCTGTTACCTCCACCCTGCCGCAAAAGGCGACTAAAAAGGCGCTCCTCCACTTGGAGGTTAATATTCTCCTTACCTGAACCATAGACAATAGCGGGAATGTACCCTGCTTTGCGCAACCGGCGGTTGGCTCCTTTGCCCGTTCCTTGACGGAGCTCCGCAGCCAACTGATACTGTCGCATAGGTCTTGTCCTCCTCACATTTACCAGCAAAATCCAAACAGGTGAGTCCCAGGCCCACCTTTAGCTATCATATTATATCACTAGGCATAGGACCGGTCAACAAAACCGAAAGTCCCGCAACCTGCAGTCACTGCCCATAGGGATACCTCAAACCTACCTACTCTAGTCAAAGAGCTTGCTTACCGACAACTCCTCGAAAATCCTGCGGATAGCCTCTCCGAACAGAGGTGCGACAGACAGTACCCTGATTTTGTCCAGCTGTTTCTCAGGAGGTAGGGGAATACTGTTAGTTACCACTACTTCTTTGACCGGTGAGGCTGCCAGGCGCTCCGTCGCCGGTGGTGATAGGACGGGATGACTGCAGCATGCATAGACTTCCTTGGCGCCTCGATCGATCAACACCCTGACCGCTTCGCACATACTCCCGGCGGTATCGATGATGTCATCGATTATTATGGCTGTTTTCCCCTGAATATCTCCAATGACATTAGCGGCTTCTGCTACGTTTGGTGCAGGACGCCGTTTATCAACTATAGCCAAAGTGCAATCCAAGCGATTGGCAAACTCTCGCGCCCGGGATACTCCTCCCACATCCGGCGATACCACTACCACATCTTCCAGTCCCTTCTCCTGGAAATAGTTGGCCAGGATGGGCATGGCTCGTAAGTTGTCTACTGGAATATCAAAGAAGCCCTGAATCTGACCCGCGTGTAGATCCATTGTCAAAACACGATCTGCACCAGCGGCTGTAAGTAAATTGGCCACCAATTTGGCACTGATCGGATCCCGGGGCTGTGTCTTGCGATCCTGGCGAGCATAGCCGTAATACGGGATGACTGCAGCTACTTCCTTAGCAGAGGCCCTCTTGAAGGCATCTATCATGATTAGAAGCTCAATCAGGTGGGTATCGGTCGGAGCGCTGGTCGGCTGAACGACAAAAACATCGGCGCCACGAACTGTCTCCCCAATTCTGATATTGATTTCACCATCTTTAAACCGGTTAATCTCCGATTGACCTACAGTGGTACCTAGATAACGAGCGATATCTTGTGCCAGTTTCGGGTTAGCATTGCCTGTGAATATCTTTAGTTTCTTATAATTGTGCCTGATGGCCACACCTGTTCACTTCCTGTTCATGAACGTATTGAAGTCTTGCCACGGCAGATTATAGCTGACTCTCCACCTCGGCAGATCCCCCTCCGAATATTCGAGAATCATGTCATGATCCCTTTTTTGGTGAGCCCTTTCTGCTCCGTCGACGCTTCGCCCAATTGGCGATATTGCGTTGCCTACTGCGAGCTACTCCCAGTGCACCAGGAGGGATATCACCGGTGATGGTGGAACCGGCTGCTATGTAAGCGCCTGCTCCTATTTCTACGGGAGCCACCAAGTTACAGTTGCTGCCAACGAATACTTGATCCTCTATGGTTGTCTGGTGTTTCTCCTGCCCGTCATAGTTGCAGGTAATCGTGCCGGCTCCAATATTAGCTTTCTTGCCAACATGTGTATCCCCGAGATAGCTTAAGTGAGGCACCTTACTGCCTGAACCTATGACTGTATTCTTGATTTCACAGAATGCGCCTACCTTGGCGCCTTCCTCCAGTTGACAGCCGGGGCGAATATAGCTGTACGGTCCGACCACACATCCGGGTTCCAGACTGCTCTCCAACACCGTTGCTTGACTTATGATTACATTTTTTCCTAACCTAGCATCTCTTAACCGGGCAAAGGGCCCGATCACCGAGCCGCTGGCAATCCATGTATGACCCTCAATGAAAGTGAAAGGCAAAAGTGTCACATCGGGCTCCAAGACTGCCTCTGCATCAATGTAAGTAGTAGCCGGATCCACCATGGTCACACCGGCCAACAGCCATTTCTCCCGAACTCGATTACGCATGATCTGCTCCGCTACCGCTAGTTGCACTCGGTTATTGATCCCCAGGGCTTCCTCATCATCCCCATGGTTAAAGATCTGTACCTTACCTTGTTCTTCTCGTAGAATCGGCAGGACATCAGGTAAGTAGTATTCATGTTGAACATTTTGGGGCCTGATTCGACTTAACGCGCTAAACATTGAGGCACACTCAAAGACATACGTACCACTATTGATCTCTTTTACCATAGCCTCCTCAGGGGTAGCATCTTTTTGCTCTACTATCCTCTCAAATCCACCGGTAGAGTCTCTGATGATCCGGCCATAGTCGGTGGGATCATCGACATTGACTGTCAGCACTGTCCCGATGGCACCAGAATCTTGATGTGAATGCACTAATTCCCGTAGTGTCGCTGGCCGGTAAAGAGGTGTATCTCCATGGATTACCAGTAAGGGGCCATCATGGTTTTCTAGGACCGACGCTGTCTGCAGTACCGCATGACCGGTCCCCAACTGCTCCTCTTGCACCACATACTCAAGCTCGCTTCCTAGTACCTCCTGAATTTGCTTCGCCGCTGATCCAACAACAATGATGATACGCTCAATCCCGGCTTCCCTCAAACTATCGACCACATGGGCTACCATGGGACGTCCACAGATCGGATGGATCACCTTCGGGATGTCAGACTTCATACGGGTGCCCTTTCCTGCAGCTAGAACTACGGCCGCTACTGCCATATATATCCCCCTCCCTAAGCTACGCATGACTATAGTAAGCTTCTGGAATACTAGAAAAGAGTCCTGCCAAGCCCATGGCCAGATCAAGATAAAGCCCGCCTTTACGGCGGGCTAGTAACCAACGCTAGCAATGCTGGCCTAACACTGTGTACTCAGTAATCCTAGGGTGCATTGGTGCCGGCCTGATTAATCAGGGACTGCTCCGCTGCTGCAATCATCTTACGGACCATATTACCGCCTACGGCCCCACAATCCCGAGAAGAGATATGGCCCCAGTATCCTTCCGCGGGTACCTGAATACCCAGCTCGTTGGCGGTCTCGTACTTAAACTGCTCCAACGCGTTATATGCCTGCTGTACCAAAGGCTGATTCCGTTTCTGACCAGTACCCATGATCTCACCTCCTAACGGGTTCACTTCTAGTTTGAGCCCATTAGGAGGTCACTATGCTGGTTGTTTCTTGGCAAAGCTGGGTATGAGATGCCTAGCCTAATGGTAGTGAATCCCGTTTCCAGGCATATATTCCGATCCGCAATAATCGGATCTTTCCAGAACCTGACGTACAAGCTGTAGGTCACTTGGTTTATCTACATCAATACCTACTTGAGGATAAGGCGAGACCACTCCCACACCCCGAAAGCTCAAGATATCTTCCACTCGGGCCTCAATCTCCCTTAGGCTCAGTTGGTTGAAAATGAACTTCATAATAAACTTAAAGCCCAGCATCCGACTCAACTTGATCGGTTTTTTGCGCATGGCGATTGCCTGTTCGATCATCGTATAGCATTTTTCGATGATCTCAGGTGAAATCAAGGCCATGTTACCGCCGGTAAACACACCTTCCCGCAAACGCACATAGGTCCGTTTAACCCCTGGAAACTCCTGATCATTGACATCTCTACAGATAATCGGATAGTAGATATCCGCTTCCCGCTCCTCACACCTCTGGATAAAGTCTGATACAGCTGAGGGCTTTAGGAGTGGGATATCAGACGTCACCACCAGAACCTTATCCTCAGTGTCGAGCCCCCTAATTCCCTGGCGAATGTTGCCAATCATGGTGTCGACTGCCGGAACAAAAGTGACTTTGCCTTGCCAATCCCCGTCGAAAGCCCCCACCGGGGCTGTTACTACGATGCGACCAATCTCAGGAACGGCCGCCAGGGCATCCAATACATAATACACCATAGGCCGCCCAGCGATCTCAATACCGGCTTCATAGAAACTACTATCCATTTCCCGCAAGCGGCCGGTGTTTTTCGCACCAGCTAGTACCACTGCATCGACGCGGTTCATGACTCCTCTTCCTCTTCCCCGTTTTCTTGAAACACGGCCAGCAATGCGCTTTCAGCACTCTCGATATGTTGCTCTGCCAATTGACGGGCCAACTCCGCATCCCGCTGCTGCAGGGCATCGACAATACCCTTGTGTTCAACTAGCACCCGTCGCAGGCGCCCGGGCCGGCTCAACGATTGGGTTCTAAAACGTTGGATCTGCTCTCGTAAGTGATACAGCATATCACTGAGTTTTTCGTTGCGGCTTGCTTCGTATATCACTTCATGGAAACCTGTATCCATATCCACAGTAGATGAGACATCCAGCTTGGTCGTAGTCTCAGCCGTACGGACTAATAGCCGTTCCAACTCCTCTAGCTCCTCTTCGGTCATCCGCTCTGCAGCTAGTTCGGCAGCAAGGCCTTCCAAGGCTCTACGTATCTCAAAAACATCAGTAACATCCTTGATCGACATGTCGGATACATAGGCACCTTTGCGTGGTACCATTATGACAAATCCCTCTAGCTCCAGCTTTCTAATGGCCTCCCGTACGGGCGTACGACTTACCCCAAGCTCTTCAGCAATCTGTACTTCCATGAGCCGTTCACCAGGGCGTAACTGGCCAGCGATAATCGCCTCCCTCAGAGTTTCAAAGACAATATCGCGTAGAGGTTTGTAATTGTCTAATTCGATAGGGGCCAGCGGTTTACGCATTACCAATAACGCCTCCTTTTACAGTCTAACCCGCCTATCTGACCATAGTCGGGTAAAATATAGGTTAGGCAACGGGCGTCGCTGTTCCTGCTTGATACTATCCACTAATTTCATAAAAACCCCGGTTCCTTCCTTCAGGTCACGGGCTAAACCGAAAAAAGTAGGCCCACTGCCACTCATCAATACTCCTAAGCACCCGGCATTCTCCATCATTTCTTCCCAGCGAATCAGATCGGGAAATCGCTGTAGAGTAACTGCTTCAAGAGAATTACCGAGACCCTTTGCTACTGCTTGTATATTCTGTTCGGACAGAGCCGTCAAGAGATTACTGACATCCACAGCCACCCGCTGAGGCAGTTCGTCATAGGCAGCATAGCAGGCTGCAGTAGATACAGCGACCGGCGGCTTCAGCAAGATGACAGGCCATGGTGGTGGCGATGGTACCGCCTCAATCTTCTCTCCAATGCCGCTTACCTCAGCAGTCCCCTCTGATAGACAAAAGGGAATGTCTGCCCCAATCTTTTCGCCAATGGCAGCCAATTCCTGGATAGTCAAACCCAGGTTCCAAAGCCGATTCAAGCCCCGAAGCACTGCGGCAGCGTCGGCACTACCACCACCTAGCCCCGCTGACACCGGAATAGCTTTGCGGATGGTGATATTTAGGCCCCGGCGGACTCCCGCGGCATCCATCAGATGCTCCGCTGCCTGCCAAGCCAGATTCCGACAATCGGACGGCGGCATAGGCTCCGGCTCAGAGCCGACAAACTGCAAAGCACCTTGCTTGACGGGATCGCCTGGCAAACAATCCAAAGAAACCCCCGCTGCACGCTCCTCCAACACAACTATATCGCCTAGTTCCAAGGATTGCATGACAGAATGGATCTCATGATAACCATCCGGCCGCCCCTCGCCTACATCCAGGGCTAGATTGATCTTGGCATGGGCCGTTTCAACCAGCCTACCCAATCTATGACAACTCCCTTTACCCCTTCTTGCTATCTAGTCGTAGCCTCTGTCTTGATCATTGATTTTACCAGATCTCTTAACCAACGCCAGATTCTAGTGAAAACACCAGCTGTCCTTACATCCTGCGAAACTACCACAGGCACCTGACCCAAGTGGCGGTTATCCTGGGTGACCACCAACACTCCAATCGGCTCACCGGCAGCCAACGGTGCCATGAGATCCGGTCGCAACTGCAACTCCCGCTGAAAATCATCAGTACTGCCCTTCTCAACGAGAGCATCTAAAGCGACGGCAGCCATCGCCTTTACTCTCTCAGGTGATCCGTTCTTGATTACAGCCTCACCGACAATCTCGTTGGCTTCAACCAACCGCCGAGAAGTAAAGCCTTTAAACCCGTAGTCCAGTAGTCGCCTGGTTTGACGGCGGCGCTCTGCATCACTGGAGGTTCCCATCACAATGGACACTAAACGCACATCGTCACGGACAGCGGTAGCTACCAGACAGTAGCCAGCACTACTGGTGTGCCCCGTTTTTAGCCCATCCAGCCCGGGATACTCCCGTAACAGGTGATTGGTATTGTATAGAACCGTCGATGGTTCGCCTGATCGAAAAACTTCTGACCAAGTGGACGTCCACTCCAAGACCAAGGGAAACTCCAAAAGTGCCTGAGCCATCTTATTAATATCACCGGCTGTGGTGACAGTGGCCTCTTCTCCCGCGTCCGGTGGCAACCCATGGACATTTGTGAAATGGGTGTTCTCCATTCCCAGTTCCCGAGCACGCCGATTCATTTGCTTGACAAAAGCCGGAACAGACCCCGCTACGTGTTCCGCCACTGCGAAGGCCGCATCATTGGCTGACTGAATAGCTACTGCTTTTAGCAATTCTTGCAGAGTAAATACTTCACCGGCCATTAGCCAGACCTGAGAACCACCAATCGCTTCTGCATCGGGGCTTACCAGGACTTGGTCGGTTAGTGCACTTTCTCCTTTCTCGACTGCCTCCAGGGCCAGCAACATAGTCATTATTTTGGCAATACTGGCCGGCTCTACAACCTTGTCGGCGTTTTTTTCCAGTAGCACTTGATTAGTGCCTGCTACAACCAGTAAAGCGACGTCGGCCTCTACATCATCTGGAGCCAAGGCATCGACTACTCCTACACCACCCGGCATAACAAGAAGCAAGAATACCATTATGATGCCAAAGACCATGCCAGGTAGTGCTTTGGGTACCCTCTTAGGTAGCCCCCACCGATTAATTAGTCCGTTTTGCAAGCTGTCTCTCCTTCCTTCCTATCAAGCTTAACTTTGATCATATACCCAACTCCTCCGCAGTACCATAGTAATCTGTCCTTACAGGTACGGATCGAATACTTGTCTGCGTTCGCCACAAGTAATAGCAAATCCTGCTACAAAACAAGACCCTGGTGGATTGAACCCCAGGGCAAAAGGCTTTTCCTGATACTCACCTGTTCAAGACAATTGCCAGGTCTTTAGGCCTCTCTCTCGATCTGTAGCAGTACTCCGAATCGATCATAGGAGTACTTGAGTTTGGGGATTAACTCACCGAGATTGGCCACTTTCTCAATTTTGCGCATTTCCATAAACTCACCTAACCAGAACTCGAGCTCATTATACACTTTTCGCAGCTCTTTTTTCTCGCTTTCTACCCGCTGTTTTAGGGCAGTGAGTTCGTTGCGCAAAGCCTGGTTCTCCTGTCGAAGCTTCTCAAAGGCAGTGAAGTCTTGCTCCTGACCAATGAGGTATTGAGCGACATTATTCAAGCCCTGTGCTAGATGCTCTAAACTAAACTGTAAACTACCCTTTACATATTTCATGTCGTTTTCAATGGCGTTCATACGATGGCTTAATGCTCCGGCTTGCCGAGGAAATCGCCGGAGTACATCCAGAAAATCGTCAGATTCGTCTTGTTTGCCATCCATGCTCTCCAATTCATCTAGCTCGGCCTTTGGTAACTCTGATTGACCCTCTTCTAAATCTGTAAAAGTCGTGCTATACTCTGCCTCCTGTATGGGGCGTTTGGCAACGATTGATCTCGTATCAAAGGCTTCGGTAGCATCTGAGGACACATTGGCCTGACATAAAGCTTCATATCGCTCTTGACATTCCTGTATGGTTCGACCAGGGATACGCTCAGCAATGGCGGTAAAGTCTTCTCGGGCTTTTACACTCCGCCACAGGATAATATCCTCATCCCGAGTCCAGCCTCGGCCAGGAAGCGCTGGTGTAGTCTGTAGATGCCTTCTGCTGCTTTGCTGCTTCATGCTGGCCCTGTATGCTTTGGGATCTATCCCTTGCTTTTTCAAAATGGCATAGAAACGTTGTGCAAGAGCAGCTTCGCTTCTCCCGAGTTCCCGTGCCAATTCCGCCCTTAGTTTCTTGTTCCACCATTTAGACAGAATCTGCTGATCCTCGGATTCGGTATACATACGGTTGGCATTTTCTGACCCGACACTTTCTTGCTTAAGCTCGGAACCCATCCTTAATCCCCTCCTTATTTTACCCCGAAAGGTTTTCCGGTATTGTCTAGTATGAGTAGGTTCAGGCTAGATTATGCCCGGGGAAATGCTAACAAGGTGGATGTGAGACCATATTTCTAAAGAACATCAACTGCCGGTGCAAAATGATGCGCCGGCAGTAGTGTAGCAGTTTCTTTATACAGAATGCAGACCTTCTATACCAAAGATGATATGCCAGATTTCGTGATAAAAAGCTTACCACCTACTGACGGTAGATCACCTGCCGTGACAGCTTCCGCGAGCACCGGGTTACCCTCTAACAGACTCTCTATACTCGTGCGATATTTAGTGGCCAACTTCCAGAGGGTATCATCTGGTTGCAGGGTCACACAGGTATATGTGGGTGACCGTCCTTTGAATTTCCGCAGGTCAACCGCCTCAGCGACAACTTCCTTGGATATCGTTTGCTGCAATCGACAAGATACTGTAGCTGTCACATGGAACCCGATTGTCTCCCGACTCAGAAGCTCTGCCCTTACATCCTGGATAGTAACATCAGCTACGACATCCGCACCTGCTAGGGCCGAGGCGATCGGAACACTGATACTGGTCTCAAGAATCCCTGCATTACTCCATGTCACATGATAAACCGGTTGACTGAAATCATCAGCCCTGCCCACGTACGTTGCCCCAAGATCAACGTACCCAGTCACTAATGCCCGGCCACCCACTACCGATGCACTAGTGATTGCTGCCTTGGCTTCCATATCCAGCAGTCTCTCCAATGGGGGACGGGACTCAGATAGCTCTACTGTACCATCCACATAAATGTCTTTGACTGCAGTATCTCCCAGCTGCTGAATGCGAATTACCTCTCTTCGGACTCCGACTTCCAGATCTCCTTCAGAGGATAGCTCTGTGACTACCGTAACATCACGGGGTTGCACCACTTTAACTACAGCAGCTAATACACCTTCAACAGCAAGCATCTGTCCTTCATTGAGCAACCGACCGGAAATGACCGGGGGCGCTATCTGGGGGTAGGCAATCATGCCCGAGCGACTTCCAGGTATTTCGGCACTCAACTCCACCCGAGAAATGTTGTCCCATCGATATACCAGTACTTGCTCTTCCCCGGTATCACCATTGACGGCTGCACAAATAGCTTTGTAGCTCATTGTCCCGGAGATAATGCCTCGATCTACAGCCACTCGCTTTTCCGCTATCCGGAACTGGCCCTGTAACTCCAGCAGTCGAAGGATAGGTGTGCTTCCACTGGACAATGGAATCATCTCGCGCAGCTCGGCTTGAGCAGTACCTTCCCCAATGAGATCCTCAATGCGGAGAGTGTCTTTGGCCACCTTGAGCTTATCGGGAGCACTAACCATCGCATCTGTTACCAGGGTCAACTCTTGGCTTTCCCTAGCTGTTGCCGAAATCTCCAATACTAAATCCAAGTCTACGGTTCGGCCGTCACTTCGCACAGTGGACTGCAGATCCAAGATATTAGCATCACATTGTGACTGCATATTCGGCAAAACACCTGGGATATCTACGAAGTGACTGAAAGGAACCCCATCGGCAATTTCTAAGTTGCCATAGTAGGCTTGCCCAGTATTAGATCTTCCTGTATAGACCAATGTTACCGCGATGACGCCTTCCACATTTACTCTGTCTTCTTCCACCCACTTCTCTTTGATGTGTGGAATGGCAGTTACTTTCACAATCCTGTCTGCAGCCAACATGCTACTGGGGATCGTCACTGTTCCTTCCGCAACAGTCTGAGCCGAATTTGTGCCGATTATCGCCTCCAATTGGACGGCATCGTCCTTTACTCTTAACGCCATGTGCCCTTCCCCCCTTTAATCCTTTCACCTTAACACTCTCATTTATATGCCAGGACATCGGTGACTATCTCGGTAAATATTACCTGATCTGGTCTGATCACCCATACCCTGCACCCGATATGTTTTGTCTACTTTTTCCCAAATGCGGAAGTCCTCCCCTCCCATGGGCTCGATCACTATGCCGGTTAAGGGTTGGCGATTCAGCCATTCCAGCTTTGGCCTTATGCTATCGCTATTCTCATACCAGACTCGGCAGCGTCCTTCATCTCCCATGAAATCATAAAAGGGCACTTTTTCCACCATGTCCCATCGGATCTTAGCCTGGTGTTGGTAGGCCAGTCTCCGAGCATCGTCATATGATAAATATTTGTATTCCCGCAAATTGCCATCCACTCGCCAAGCTATACCATCAACCGGCAAGATGACCATCAGCTTCCAAGCAGGAAGATACCGATATACTCTTGTCAGTTGGTTTTGCACCCATTGCAGCCCCATTTTCGGACCAGGTGTGCCAGAGACATGCTCCAGAGACGCTCGCAGGATCACCCGATCCGGCAAAGATGCCCAAAGGCGGTTATCCACATGCTTAGATAATGCTTCCCGGTGGCCATCGTTCGGTACCAGAACCATATACATGCTCTTATGGTAATCAGCCGCCAGCTTACGCGCCCCTTCCACAAGAGCCGTAAAGCGTCGTCCATAGCCTATTGCCACTTTCTGAAAGTCCAATGCTACTCCATCAATCTTTGGATCCGCCACTATCCTCTTCACCATATCCAGTAGCCGTCCACGCGCATGGCGGTGACGGAGCAATGCCTCTAGCGCAAGCTCATCATAGATGTCATGTTGAAGATTACTGATGACTGGAACCAAACGAACTTGGGTAGACTCTGCCAGCGAATAGATGACCTCGGGTATTCCGCCAACGATGTTACCGGCTTCTTCTATGGAAAAGCAGTGAAGAAAAAGGCCCGTGAGCCGAGAATACAGTCCTTCGCTAAGCCGCCGCTTCACTTTGATAGGAGCATCTCCCTGGATGACACCCCATACTGCCTGCAGGACACTTCCAGCCTGTAATTGCGAATCTCGGAGCAACTCCATGACCTGGGGACCAGCTATGCCGTCTACTTTCAGACCATATTGCCGCTGGAGAGAGCATATACAATCTTCTGTAAGAAAATCATAGACACCATCGATAGGTCCCACTCGATAACCCAAAGACTGCAGCCGCCCTTGTAGCCACGCAACCGGCAAGCCCCTATCTCTCAAGCGTAGGACCGTCCGTTTTCCTGGCCGCCAGACCCACCGCACCATGAACAATGCCTCCTTTGCTCCTTTCCATCTTATGCAGACACTGTCAATGGTTAGAAGCAAAATCACGGGGATAAGAGAAACCCCAGGGATCTTGAGAAAAGAACCCTGGGGTTTGGCAAACAAGAACGGCCCCAGATGCCGGGACCAAAGCTATGGCTAGCAGACACCAAGAGATCTGTATTAGCGGGACTAAGAAAGCCAGTATCGAACAGGATGTGCTATCAGTAGCTGAATCTGCGATCTGTTGGCTAGAGCGCTGCTCCTACCTGTTTGTCACCAATGGTAACTTCCACAGTCTCAGTCAGCACATCAGCATAAGTGTACGAAAGGCGTTTGATCGCGCTGGGTTTGTCCAGCTTTACCACAAAGAGTTTGGGGTAGGTCTGCTCCAGCACTCCCTCTGCCTCTATGACTTTCCGACGTCCTCGATTAGCTCTCAACCTAACCTTCTTACCCACACTAGCTTCCAGACTTCTCTTGATGGTGTCTAGGTTTCTAGCGCTCTGTGCTGGCATTCGCATCACCTTCCCTCCACATTGTCATGAAGATTATACCACACTCCTTACCCCTAAGTCAAATAAATGTTTATTATATCAATGGGCTCCTTCCCTTGTCAAGGAGCACCATCGGCCTCTGCAACAAGAATTTTACAATTGGCGGGTGCGTCCTTCGATATATTCCCGGATTCCCCTAAATATGCCTAAAGCCGCCTTTTCTCGCGTCCATCTGTCGGCCAGAATGGTGCTGTCATGGCTACCTGTAAGAAAACCGACCTTGATAAGAACAGGTACAGCGAATGAATGACGCAATAAGAAAAAAGCAGCTTCCCTGATTCCTCGGTTGGTGGTCCTTAATTCTTCTAGCAAGTGATTCTGGATACAGTCAGCTAGCTGATGGGCCGACCAACTATGATACCAATACGTCTCGGTTCCGTTAATCTCGGCAGAGAGGAAGCTATTGTGATGGATGCTAACCAATAATTCCGCTTCGGCCTCCATGACCAGATTCACCCGTTGGGGTAGCGACATCGTCTCTCCATAACCTCTGGTATATTGAACTTCAGCCCCACTGAGCGTGAGAATGCAAGCCAGCCGCTGAACAACATCCCAGTTGAGCTCTGATTCTACTAAGTCTCCACTGATAGCGCCGGTTTCCTCTCCTCCATGACCGGCATCAAGTGCGATAAGTCTATCCTTCAGGGCGGGTTCCGTTCGGTTTAAGACCACGGCATTGATATCTTCGACATACCTCCACGATAAACCGAAATAACGACTGATCAGGGCAGCAGGAACCATGATCATGTCCTTATTTACATAGATCGCTCCTCCGGCCGGCACTCTTTCTCCTTGCACAAATGCGGTCTGTTGCCCTAACGATAGAGCCAGCTCTCTGCCATCTTTTTCCACTTGGACCAGATCAGTACAGCCAGTCCGCTGCATTCGGGCACCCAGTCGTTCTGCCACCACTGATAATGGCAGCGACAGTATCCCGTCCTTCCATTCAGCGGGCGTGTCACCTTCCCAGATCCGTCCATTGATCAAAAGTCTCCCGCCCATGCTCTTTGGCCCCCCAGATCAGCCTTAGGCCCTACTACCAATCACAGGTATGACAAAAATGCCTCGTTCGTCACTACCTACGACCAGGCATGAAGCCTTGCATTATTTTATGATAAGGGAAAGAAGATGTGCTCGCGAAAAAAGCGCAACGCCCCACAGTGGGCTGTGCCGTGAGGACGGCATGGATAGCCAAAGCCATTGCAGGAGTGGGACCTTTTACTTTGTAAACTTATCGGCGACCTTAGAAGCTCCATAGGAGTCAGGCTTGATCCGGGCATCAAAGCCACTGCCGATAACCATACCTGTCACCTCACGGATCAATTCTTTAGTCCGGCCATTGATACCGACATCCAGATGAATTTCAACATTGAGATCTGCATGCCCATTTTCAGCAAGCCTTTCTGCCACCCAGCTGGCCAGGGCAAGGCTTCGGGAAGTCTCGTAAAAGATCCGTTGCCGGAGAGACTTACCCATGAACTCCCACTCTCGGGTATAATAATAGCGCCCACCCTTCCCAATGCGGTGCACAATAATCGCCGTCACAAAACACGTGCTGTCCTGAGAATACTGTGAATCGGTGCCGATTATCACTTTGTAGTCCGACTCAGGCTGTTCTCGTACATAGGCAATCATATCCTCGAAGACTTCATCAAAGGAAAGACGCCCTTTGGTTGGGCTAATAAAATACTCCATAGGCTCACCTCAATAACGAAGATATTCTGCATTACGCGACACATCACCTTTCATTTCAATCAAGCAAGTCATGTCACTACTGTCATTCACTTTCAAACTCGCCAATATTCTGTAAGTGTGTTGGCAAGCACCACGAAATCCTCAGGGCTTAAGGTCTCAGCCCGCTGTTGGGGAGAGATGTCGCAAGATCGCAAAATATCCTGTAGCTTCGCTTTGGAGATAGTATCCCCCAGAATTGAGGATAGAGCATTAGTCAGAGTCTTCCGCCTCTGACCAAAACCTGCTTTGACTACTCTCCAGAAGAGAGCAGGATCTGCTGCCTCGATAACATATGGTCTCATGGTAAACTTGACTATTGCCGAATCCACCTCCGGTGGAGGCATGAAAACGGTTGGTGGCACTACTTGACAGATCTCCACGTCACTATAATAACCAGCCAAAACTGTAAGGGTTCCATAAGCCTTGGTACCAGGCTCAGCTGTAAATCTTTGGGCTACCTCCTTTTGGATCATGACAGTAATAGTATCCAAAGCAACCTGCTGAGAAAAGAGATTGAGCAAGAGGGGTGATGTGAGATAATAGGGCAGGTTCGCAACGAGTTTGGCCCGCGAAAGCCCATGCGTCTCCCAGAAGTCGTGCCAGTCCACCTTCATGGCATCCTCAGCCACGATCTCAACATTATCATATTGGGCAACTGTCTCTTTGAGAATAGGGTGCAATCGGGCATCGACCTCTATGGCCAAAACACTGCCGGCAGTACTGGCTAGGGCCCTGGTCAGAGTTCCTATCCCGGCCCCGATCTCAATAACAAGATCATCCTTGGATACTGCCGCCGCCCGAATGATACCGCGGAGGATATTGCCATCTACCAAGAAGTTCTGTCCCAAGGACTTGCGGAAGGTGAAACCATGTGCCTCAACCAATCGGCGTACTGCCGTTGGAGTTGCCAGAGTAGTATCTATGCTTCTTGGATCCACCTTCATATCTACCTCCATCGCTTATTACGAAAACGGGCAGGAATCCCTGCCCACTAGTCCAGAATGTAGACCTTCACCTGCCTGCGTCCGTATTGGATAGCTTCTTTGTATGTCTCAAAACACAGGTCGATGCGCTTCCCTTTAATGGCCCCTCCTACATCAGCAGCTAGGGCGTGACCATAACCGGGAATGTATAGACGTGTGCCTAGGGGAATAACCTTGGGATCCACAGCTGCTATACCGAAACCGGCTTTTACACCAGTGGCTGTAAACCCATCGGCCCACTTACCCGTACTCTCCGGACCGGGATAATAGGCTGTGGCAGTCATGTCCTTCACTTCACGATAGCGGACACCACCCCGAGAGGTACTGAGGGTTTGCCATACCTCTCTAGTCCCTATTCCGATTATCTCATCTTTGGGCTCCCGCACCACTTTAGTCAGTACCAGCTTTTTGTCGACTTCTCGCCCATTCTCATAGGTTATTTCAAAGAACTTTTCCTGCAGCCCCGGCTGACCTTTTCGCACGATCTTGGTCTTACCCTTCTCTAGTGTAGGTTCCGCCCATTTCTTGCTCCCATGGGGAATTGCTTCCTCCACCGTTACCTGGGCCTTAGTAACTCGAATGATCTCGATGGTATCGTGAGCTACCACCCCGTGAGTCAAGTCTGGCTCTACTCGATCAAGCTCGCTAAGGTTGACACCTTGCTGTTCTAGGAATTCTTCCACCGACCCACCGGTAAACCGAACTGTTTGCTCTGTTCCATCGGCGATTAGGGTCACCGGAAAGCTCCGCTTGATCCGGATTTCCATACCTCGAGTCAATCTTTGACTAAGGGCCGGTTCTACTAGATCACCCTGATCCAAAGAAATGCCTGCTTTGGTTAACGCACCACTAACGTCTCTTCTCCAAGTGGTCAATACCTGCTGGATATCTTGATCCACAATGATGGTTACCGTTTTTGCCATTGCCAACCAGATCCCCAAGCTAAGGAATATAGCCACTAAGATCAAGCTGATCAGCAGTTGGCGCCCTTGCGGTTTAGCTACCGGACTGAAACTCAATGCGTCAACCTCCCAGTCTTATGGATTGTACGTTAATCTCCGCAAACAGCATCAAGCTCCATTTTCGTCATTATCATCCAGCTGATACAGATGGCGAAACCGCCCTAAACGCTCCTTCAACTCCTGGATACTATAGCGGTCCAGATCATCAACCATTTCTACAATTTCCTCATATTCCCTTTCTGAAATAACGCCTTGTTCCACTAGCTTATCATATGCCGCGACAAATCTGATCTTTATCCGCTCCAGCTCTTCGAACAATTCCATACGAACACCTCAATCGATCATGAGCAAAAGAAGCTAGCCGTAGCCTAGCTACATCGGTTCCCTCGGGCTTTCCTCCACGAAACGAGTATACTCTTTGAGGTATTTTAGCCGGATCTTGCCAGTGGGTCCCTTACGCTGTTTAGCGAATATCACCTCAGTCTGGCCTGTGAGTCCCTTTTCGGCTGCTTGCTCCGGATAGTAATAGTCTTCCCGATAGAGGAACATGATCACGTCGGCAAATTCTTCAATATTGCCACTATCTCGCAGATCAGACATCATAGGACGCTTATCATCCCGGCTCTCAACCCCCCGATTCAGCTGAGAAAGAAGAATCAAAGGTAAATCCAATTCACCGGCTAGATCCCGCAATTCTCTAACAATGTCACCTACAATCAAAGCCCAGTTTTTCCTGGTCTCTGGTGGGGGTTTGATCAGCTGCAAATAGTCGACGATAATCAGTCCTAGATTCGGTCGCTCTGCCTTAGCTTTTCTGGCTTTGGCTCTAATCTCCGCCACTGTCAGGCCGCGTCTGTCAACGATCTGAATTGGCAATTTGTAAAGGTCGTTGAACACCGATTGGGTGATCGCAAACTGGGAATCAGTCATTTTGGTTGCATAGTCGAAGGCGGTTACCTCTTCGGATCCTTGACCCTTAAAACGAAATAGTTCACTTAACACCAAGCGATCACCGATCTGCTCATCATCCATTTCCAAGCTAAAGATCAGCACCGGTATATCCCGCTTGGCCACATTGACCGCGAAATTGAGTGCCAAGGACGTTTTACCCATACTAGGCCGTGCTGCCAGTATGATCAGGTCTTTATTCTTAAATCCTGTCGTAAAGGCGTCTATGGATGGATAACGTACTGATAGTCCATAGGTAGCTTTGCCCTCCCGCCTCTGCAGCAGATTGACATAGCATTTGTTTAGAACCTCTAAAAGATCCTTGGCATCATCTTCAGGACTAGCCACCGCATTAGTGGCGGCGAAGATTAGCTCCTGGGCCCTGGCTTGGTAACCTTCAACGCTTTCTTCTGTTTCCAGCAAAACCATTTGCTCAATCCGCTGGGCTGCCTGTAGAATCTGCCGTTTTGCGTTCTTTTCAAGCAATACCTCTATACTCGGTTGCAGCTCAGCCTGACTGGCAAAAGACTCAGTAATGGCAACCAATACTTCCTCGAGAGTATCAATCTGCTGCTCCTTGCGGAGCTTGGCATATACTTGCGTATAGGATATCCGGCCCTTGGAATGATATAGATCGAGAATGACTTGGTAGATCATCCGATGAATCCGATCATAGAAATGGACGATCTGCAGCTTGTCCACAGCTAAGTCAATCTTGTCGGGATACTTGATCAGGATACCCAAGACCCGCCGCTCAGCACCAAGATCCATGGGAATAAACGGTACTTTACCCTCTCTAATCTCCAACTGCCTAGCTGTTGTGCTCATTAGGGTAAAGCTCCTTCCATTTCCGAATTAGCTCACTATCAGCTTCGACATAAGCCCCAGCGTTAGGCAAGCCCTCGTAGCTTGCGGAACTGCTCGGGCTTTCACCAGAAATCTCAGGATACCTCTTTAGTGCTTCATCAAAGGTACGGACACCATCATTATACCAATTGCGTAGTACACCTTCCAGGTATTGAATCCGAGGATTATCTGCCTTACGAGCCGTTATATCAATGGCAGCCGCGACTACTTCGGCGGTCATCCCTGACTCTTCTACCCAAAAGCGAAGTTTATCCCTTTGCTTAGGGCCCATCAAGCCGATACGCTTATGATAGAGATCAAGTACGGCCTGGAGGTCTGCCTCGGCAGAAGAGAATACTTCCTTATCTAATACTGCCTGCTGGCCAGCTGCCGCGGACTCAGTAGTCTCCACTGGCAGAGTCTCAGCTACAGAGCTCAAACTCAGATCTAAAGACAGGTCCGGTTCGATCTTGTCTGGGGCCCGATCCTGCAAAGCAGTAACCTCGACTGTAGATTGCTCTTCTACCTGCTGACCCGGCGAATGCTCCCCTTCTCTGCCTGCGGCCAATTCCGCAGCAAAGCGAATGGCAAACTGCTCTGCCGATAGGGGTAGACGTAACCTGATCACCCTGTCTTTCATCTCTACAAGCTCATACTGCTCCAATCGGTGTAAAGCCAAGGTGATAGTCTCTGGATGAAAACCGGTTTGGGCCTGCAACTGGGCCACCAAAGCATCGATATCAGGTACCGAGCTTCTCTCCCCCCAACACTGCAGATGGAGCCATAGCAATACGGCCTCGTTCCCTACAATCTGGTGATAGACAGTGAGTAGTTCCCGGGGCACAGCAATTAACCATCGAGGGTTTTCCACCTGCCAAGCCCTGGTATTATCGCTTGCCATCGGTATCCCTCCCGGCAACTACCTGCCAGCAGTCAAATTAGCCTTTGGGACAAACCCAAAGGCCCTGTCTGGCTTTGGCAATGCTGTTAGATACTTCTCCTTATGCGACCGGATTCCTGCTCTCCAGCTCGCCGAGGAGCCCTTCCCATCTCTCATACAGAGCTTTGAGCTCCTCCGACACCTGCCGATGCTGCAAAGACACTGACCTAATGGCGGCTCCATCCACATAGATTTCCGGATCGGCCATCTGTTCCGTTAGGCGTTGGAGTTCCTCTTCCATCTGGACAATGGTCTCCTCCAGCTCTATCAATTCCTTGCTTAGGTCAGTATCCGACCCCTTGGCGGCAGTCTTATCAGTACGCTTTTGCACCGGTGCTTTGGCGGCTACCCGAGCTGCCTCTTCCTGCTTTTTCTGCTCCCGAAAGGAACTATAAGTTCCAGGAAAAAAGGTGTTCTTCCCCGGTTCTAGAATCAGCAGATTTGTCACCAACTTGTCCAACAGATAGCGATCGTGAGTCACTAAGATCACGGTGCCGGAGAAATTAGCCAGTGCTTGCTCCAAGGCCTCCCGGCTAAGTATATCAAGATGATTAGTCGGTTCATCCAGCATTAATACATTGGGCTGAGTCAAAAGCAGCTTGGCCAGAGCCACTCGGCAACGCTCCCCACCACTCAGGCTGCCAACACGGTTAAAGACTGTATCTCCGGCAAATAGAAATCTAGCCAAAAAGCTGCGCATGTCCCCCACCGGCAGGTTGCATACCTCCAGCATTTCATCCAATACGGTATTCTCTGTACCTAAGTCATCCAGTCCCTGACGAAAATACCCTACAGAGACCCCGTCTCCCCACCGGAAGGTCCCACCCATGGCAGATTCCTCATTAGCCAGTACCTTAAGTAGCGTGCTTTTTCCTACGCCATTGGGACCAATGATACCCCACCGTTCACCCCGCAAGACTGACAGTTCCAGCCCCGATACCAGGGGTTTTTCGCCATATCCCACGTCTAAACCCTCAGTAATAAGCACTTGTTTTACGGTATGGGCCTCATAGGATAAATTCAAACGCAGAGTCCCACTATCTGTTGGCCTCACTACCGGTTGCAGCTTGGCCAGACGCTTTGCCCGACTCTGGGCCTGCCTGGCTCGGTTACCCGCCCGATAGCGGTTGATATATTCCTGTAATCGTCTAGCTTCTTCTGTGACGGCTTGATAGTCAGCCTCCTGTCGAGCCAGTCGCTCTTCGCGTAGTTTCAGAAAATGACTAAAATTGCCCGGGTATTGGAGTAGCCGGTGGTTGTCCAACTCCCAGATGCAAGTACAGACCATGTCTAGGAAATACCGGTCATGAGATACTACAATCACCGCTTGGCTCAAGGATCGTAGATACCCTTCCAGCCACTCCGTTGCTTGCATATCTAGGTGATTGGTGGGCTCATCCAAGAGCAAAAGATCCGGTTCGGCCAGCAGTACTCGGGCTAGCTCGGCTCTTACTTGCTCACCACCACTGAACTCCCGTACCGAACGATCAAGATCATCGCCGGAAAACCCCAATCCGTAGATGACTTGCTTCATCTTCACTTCGTATGAATAACCACCCAAATGGCGAAATTCCTCTTGCAGACGGCCATAGCGTCGCATCACCTCATCCAGAAGGTCAGGATTCTGATATACCTCCGGTGAGGCCATGCTTTTCTCAAGATTGTGTAAAGCATCGGCCATCTCCCGTATCTCGATAAGCTCCTGCATCAAAAGGTGCCGCAAAGTCAGGTCCCAAGTCCGCATAGGTCTTTGGGGCAAGTATCCGATCCGACACTGACCGGCTTTACGAATGACGCCAGTATCCGGCATGATTTCCTCCACCAAAAGGGCAAGAAGAGTCGTCTTGCCCGCGCCATTGGGACCGACAAGCCCTATCTTATCTCCCCGCTCAATATTAGCCGAAACAGTAGAGAGAATCAGTTTGTCTCCATAGTATCTGGTAATCTGGTCTAGCTGTACAAGGCTCAAATCAACTACTCCCCTACAACTACCCTACCTGCCGCTGACGGCCAACTTCCTGTACCGAAACTGCCGGTTTGGAGCGCGCCAGTATCAAACCTGACCACCAGGCCAGAAGCAGTCCTCCACCGGCGATCAAGTATTTCGCCAAAAGCCATCTAAGTGCCGCCAGATAAGGCTCTGGTGAGCCAAAGGCAGGAATGGCTGCCTGCCAGATATTCCTGTAGAACAGCCATGCCCACCCGGCGAAACCCAAAGACGCAACATTCATCAAGAGCCGCCCCCAAAACCTTGCCTGTGGTGTCTTTTTCCTGGAGGTTCGCCACATTGGTCTCGGTCCTTTCTGCCCCTTGGGGCTTATTATGGTGGCTCAGATCCATCTAGGGTTCAGATCTCATCTCTTTTGGACGGAAGGAAGTTTCATTGCGCTGTTTGTCCCCATGGCGTTCTATAGCTAGCTCAATGAGACGATCGATCAGTTCTCCGTAGGGAAGCCCACTAGCCTCCCACAATTTCGGATACATACTGATGGGAGTAAAGCCTGGTATGGTATTGATCTCATTAATGTAGACTTCCTCTGTCGCTTTGTCCACGAAGAAATCCACTCGAGCCATTCCTGCACAGTCTAGAGCTTTAAAGGCTTGCACGGCCAGATCCTGTACTTTCCTGGTCGCCTTAGCCGATATTCGGGCCGGGATGATCAGCTCAGAATCATCATCATGGTACTTGGCCACATAGTCGTAAAACTCCCGGGATGGTATTATCTCTCCAGGCACCGATGCAATGGGCTCATCGTTACCCAACACACTACACTCCACTTCCCGGGCATTACCGGCATCTTTCTCGATCACAAATTTGCGGTCATAAACGGCAGCCTCCGCAAGGGCTGGCTGTAACTCGCCGGAGTTGCGTACTTTAGAGATGCCCACACTGGAACCAAGGGAGGCTGGTTTCACAAAGCAAGGGTAGGCCAGATGAGATTCTACCTCTTTTTGTACCAATGCAGGATCCTTTTCCCACTGGGAACGGAGCACTACCAAGTAGGGTAGCTGCGGAAAACCACCTGCACTGAGCACTGCTTTGGCGATAGCTTTGTCCATAGCCACCGCTGAACCTGTTATTCCGGCACCGATGTATGGTAGATCCGCTAACTCCATCAGACCCTGGATCGCACCATCTTCTCCATAGGTTCCGTGCAGAACCGGGAATACTACATCCAGGCGATTGGTCAGTTGCGGTATCTGTGGGGTTTCCCCTTCGACATCCAAGGCAACCAAACCGGCTTTCCCAGGAACGGGAAGTAAGGATACCGGTAAAGCCTCCTGGGAAGCAGAAGACTGCAACTGCCTAGGCTCCTTTGCCTCAAGTTGGCGTACCTGGGATGAAAGCAGTGCTAATACGTCATCTCCTACCAGCCACTGCCCAGCCTTGGTAATACCTATAGGTATGATATCATATTTAGTCTTGTCTACAGCCTTGAGAACACAGGAGGCCGATGTGAGTGAGACCTCGTGTTCACTGGAGCGTCCTCCGAAAATGATTCCGACTCTTATTTTCTCTGTCACCTGCACGGGCTACTGCCAAGCAGAGGCCCTTTCTCTCCCTTCGCAAAACATGCTTTCCCCGCGGGAAGCCTTTTAATACTATATGTACTCCATTACCACCTTATTACCTGCGCCGGTTGCTAGAGCAGGTTTAGCAGATATGGTTGTAGAATACAGAACTAGCAGTCAGTGGGAGGAAATGCCTCCCGACTTAGGTAGGAGGAATTATTACCGGTGGAAGCTCAGTGGCAAGCTTTGGTTGAAACACAGCGAGAACTGAACCAGCAGTTGGGAGCACTTTTGAAAACCGTTGAGATCAATCTGTTTGACGAGGAACTAGTGCGACAATGTAAAGAAGAAATAACAGAGATGCTGATCCAGACCCAACGCCAGGTTAACCACCTCTGCCGACAGTATCTCGAAGCTATGGATCATTAGGTTTGCTTATTTGAAGTGAAGGAGTGTTCACATGGCCACAATCAATGGCGAAGCAAAGGCCCTGTTTTCTCTGACAGTTGCGGAAGGTAAGCGCCTGATTGGTAAAGCAGTAGCAGAGCTGCCAGTAGTGAAGAAGGCATACAAGCATGGGCGATTGATCATAGCTAACGGTATCACCAATGCCTACATTGTTGAAGAGATCCTAGGACAACCTATAGAGAAAATGCGTTATACGGCCGGGGTTGTTACTCAGGGGCAGTATTCAGCGACCCGTGGGGAAAACCGGATGGCACCGGTTTGTTTCGAAGATGGCAAGCAAAGCAACCATCCTTGGCCAGACATTCTGGATGAGTTCACGGCCGATGACGTTTTCATCAAGGGAGCCAATGCCATAGACCCAGCTGGTATGGCCGGTGTCCTGGTCGGAGCACCCAATGGGGGCACCTGTGGCTTGGCGCTAGGCAGATTGTACGCCAGAGGCAGCCATGTTATTGTTCCTGTTTCCCGAGAGAAACTAATCCCATCAGTGGAGGCAGCCGTCCGTCAGCTAGGCATACATGCCTTGGATGACTCTTTGGGTATGACCTGTGGCATGGTGCCCATTGTCGGTGCCACTGTGATCACGGAGATCGAAGCCCTTTCCACTCTATTTCGAGTTGAGGCCCTACAGGTCTCAGCCGGAGGAGTAGGCGGCAGTGAAGGCAGTGTGGGATTGCTAATTAGGGGTGATGAAGAAGAGGTAGCAGCTGCTATGACTTGCATAAGGAATATCAAGGGCGAGCCTGCTGTTTCTTAGAGCGGTATTTCGGTTAGTGGGGCCTAACCGCCCTAACCCTAACACCCATGGTTTTGGTTATTGCAGTCCGACTCCTATCCTGTTTCCAGGGTAGGAGTTTCGTGTAGTTCAGTCAGATATCAAGTGCCGCTGATAGCTGCCGCTGTAAGGCGGTTTTCATAACATCAACCGGAGCCTTGACTTGTAACCAAATCTCCAGTGCAGCCGCCCCCTGATAAGCCAGCATGCCCAATCCCGGCAGTGTGGCTCGACCACTGGCAGCGGCCTTTTGTATGAGTAGAGTTTTGTTTGGATTATAGACTATATCACAAATCAGGGCTGTCTGTGGTAAGTGCTCGATCTCCAGCGGAGGTATAGTGGCGACCTCAGGGTACATGCCTAGGGAAGTCGTATTAACTAGAATATCTGTGCTGAGTAGATACGAGTTCAGCTCCCTGAAGCCGATACCTATGGCGCTACATCCGGTTTGTTTGTGGATCTCGGCAGCTAATGCTACTGCCCGACTTTCTGTCCGATTACTTACCACCAGAGCCCTTGCCTTAGATAGAGCCAATTGGAACCCAATCGCTCGCGCTGCACCACCGGCTCCGATGATCATAACCCTTAGGCCTTTGGGGTCGCAACCGGCTTCTTCCTTAAGAGACCGCAAGAAACCGTAACCATCGGTGTTATACCCCACTAGGCGTCCTGTCTGGTTACTGATGGTGTTGACAGCCCCAATCAGCTGTGCTACGGGATCGATCTCATCTAAGTAATCGGCAACCGCCACTTTGTGCGGTATAGTCACATTCAGTCCTTTGATACCGAGGGCTCTCATCCCAGCCATAGCTTCCTGTACATGCAAGGCACTTACAGAAAAAGGCACATAGACATAATCTTTGCCCAAGGCTTGCAAAGCGGCATTATGCATGGCCGGTGATAGGCTATGCCCAATTGGGTCACCGATCACGCCTAGTACACCGGTAGAGCCGGTTAAGCACTGAGTAAAACGGTTTGGCAACTGGTGTCCCCTTTCTCTATGTCTAATACTAGCTCGTCAATCTACGGACGCCCTGTTTGCGAATTGATGGTAGGAACTGCTCTTCAACCCGAGTTTGGATCGATTCTGTGGGCACGAAAACAAGGTCCCACGCCTCTTGCACCCGCTCCACAGGGATAATCTCCATGTCGTCAATACCTTTGGGAATCTCCCGTGCATTCTCCATCGGTACCAACACTCGCTTCACCTCAGCTTGCACCGCTCCATAGATTTTCTCCTGTATGCCACCTACTGGTTTTACCTTGCCCTGTAAAGAAATCTCTCCGGTAACTGCTACATCTTGACGTAACGGAATATCCTCAACTGCAGAGATAAGAGCCAACACCATGGCCAATCCCGCCGAGGGACCATCTAGGTTAGCCCCGCCTACCACATTCAAGTGTAGATCATAGTCAGCAATTTCTTTCCCGGTAAGCTGCCTCACCACCGATGCTGCATTGAAGACCGAGTCTTTGGCCATCGAGCCTGCTGTTTCATTAAATCTCAATGTCCCCCGCCCTTTGCCTTTAGCGGGAAAAGCGATGGCCTCAATCTCCAATACTGAGCCAAGAAACCCACTTACGCCTAGCCCTAAGATCTTACCAACCTCCGCACCCTGGTTAGCCTTTACCGTTACATAAGGGACAAGGCGACTACTTTGAATAACATCCTCCAAATCCACCCGAGTGATCAGTACCGGAACCTTGGCTTGTGTTCCATTGCCAGACCGCTGCAGAGCAACTCCATAGCAATCAGCTACGAGGCTGGTAGCTTTACGTCCCTCGATAGTATACTCGCTGATCATCCCTGCTACTTCCGGCTCCAGGCTAACACCTAAGCGCCGCGCCGCATTGACCACAATGGACTGAATATCTGTTCGACTGAGGGGTTGAAAGAATACCTCTGCACAACGGGAGCGCAAAGCGGGATTGATCTCTGACGGATCCCGAGTAGTGGCACCGATCAAGATGAAGTCTGCCGGAGCACCCTCTTCAAAAAGTTTCTTGATATACTTCGGTACATTAGGATCGGTTGGATCATAATACGAAGAATCAAACCTCACGCGTTTGTCCTCCAATACCTTCAGCAGCTTGTTTTGCAGCATCAGATCCAGTTCACCGATTTCATCTATGAACAAAATACCACCATGGGCCTCAGTCACCAAGCCGAGTTTTGGTTCAGGGACAGCACCATCTGCCAAATCGCGCTTGGCCCCCTGATAGATGGGATCATGGACTGAACCCAACAATGGATTGGTCACATCCCGGGGATCCCACCGTAAGGTGGCACCATCGACCTCCACAAATCGTGCATCTGCCCCAAAGGGCGTATAGGGTAGGTCCTTTGCCGCCTCCAATATAAGGCGGGCTACAGTAGTCTTCCCTACACCGGGAGGCCCATACAAGATTACATGCTGCGGATAAGGTGATGCAATCTTGGCAAACAGAGACCTGATAGCCTTCTCCTGACCAACCACTTCAGTTAGCTCCCCCGGCCTAAGATACTCATTAATCGAGGTAGCTAGCTTTCTATGTTCTAGCCTCTCTAGTTCGGCGTACTTCTTCAAAGTAAAGGGATTATCTACGCCCTTCTCTTCCCTTAAGATCTCCATGCGTAATTCCCGGAGATACTCCTCATGCCGTTCTTCCATTCGCTCCGCGATTTTCCTCTCCAGCGATTCCTCGACTGTACGGCGAGCCAGAAGATCAGCTAATACGTCTTCGATCTCGGCTAGTGCCTCTGGAATCTCCTCCGGCTTAGGCACCACATCTATAGTCGGATCCTCCAATACTATCTTCTTGAGAGCCAGCACTTTGTCGTCCAGGCGCTCCGAACGCATCAACTGCAAGGCATCTAGTTTGCCGGCCTTCATTACCAGCTTGTCAGAACCCATTAGATTGGCTAAGAGACCATAGACAGCGGTAACCTGACGCCTAAGCTGCTCTTCACCAGATAGTTTGTGCCCCAGTTTCTGCTCACCTCTAGCCATGAGTTTCCGGATTAGGCTTTTCATGCGGAGCGTCCCCTTTCAGTCTCTGGAAACAAATCTACATCTCAGTATAGACCAAGATGGTTAGTCATCTTATATGGAATACAATTCTTCAGTTGATCTGTGGTTCATTTGACAAAAGGCCCTACCCTTATACCTTTGAGTCTTTAGGGTCACTCTGTTCTACCTTGACATTGAGACTAGCCGTTATCCCCGGCATGAGTCTCACCTTGACGGAGTGATTTCCGATGTTCTTGATAGGTTCTTCCAGCTCCAATTTGCGCTTGTCTAATTTGATACCTGTCTTCTTCTCAATCGCGTTCACCAGATCAGTACTGGTTACAGAACCAAACAGCCTTCCACCTTCTCCGGACCGAGCCTGCATAGTTATTTCCAGCCCATCTAGGGTTGACTTAATCTTATCGGCATCGGTTCTTTCTCTAAGCTCTCGGTCTTTATCAAGCTTTTGCTGATGCTGCCAATGCTTGAGATTACTCTTAGTGGCCTCCACCGCGAGACCCCGGGGGATCAGAAAGTTGCGACCATAGCCCTCGGCCACTTTCACTATTTCACCCTGTTTGCCCAGATTCTTCACATCCTGAGTCAAGATAACTTCCATGAACGTCACTCCTTTGCTGCTTACCTAGGCCGATGCATCCTGCCCTAGCTTTCGGAAATTGAACCACGTATCCAGGACACCTGCCCAGACAACTAATGTAGAAAACAAGGGATTAAACACAAAAATAATGATTATCCACCTAACCAGTTTAGGCAAGTTAGCCTTATCAAAGAAAAACCACAAGATAGCTAGACCCTGAAGCAAGAAGACATAGTTAAATAAGATCTGCAAGTTCAGACCCAGCACAAACCAAATATTGCTATTGCCTGATCCTTGGGTGACCAACAGGAGGCTCTGTCCCAAGATATAGCCCCAGGCAAGATACCAAGGAACCCTCCAAAGCCGAAAAGGCTTCAACCAAGGTAGTTTCCCGCCCAGTCTATTCAAAATAAGACGGGCTAGCCAGTAGTTCACAAAGGTCATAATAATGGCCGTGGTCAATAAGGCTGCTGGAAGTGCCAGCCGCAAGAGCCGCATAAACTCCCCTAGACTGTCTAAATTGAATAATGGGTGTTCCTCTATGCCAAATCTCTCGTACATCTGCAGCGCTTGCTCCAAGGAGCGCTCCATGGTCTCAAAGGTCGTTTCCAAAACATTAAGATCAAGGAATAGTGCCGTTACCGCCACCATTAGCAGCAATGAGATCACTGAAGTGGCCGTACCAATCAGCATGATTCGATGAGGCGAAAATCCCTCCCGCAGAGCTTCTCCCATGGCCAATCCGACCAGCCCCAAGATCAACAGAAAAATCATTGTCGGCACTGTACTGAGTACCATGCCACCTAGCAATGCCGAAGTTATGGCCACTAAGATCCCCGGTCGCATACCATGGCGGTAGACCAAGATGATCAGAGGCACCGGGGTAATAAAAAAAAGATATGGCATAAAATAGGCACCTAAGACAGAGAGCAAAACGGTGATAGCCGCCAGCATGGCTCCCTCCGTCAGGGATCTGGTGCTGTTAGGTTTTCGCATCCGCTTCACCTCTTGTTGTCTTGTAGGTACCGCAACAAAGCTGAGAAATCTCCGTACCACTGCTCGATTTCATGGTCTTGTTCAATATTAGCTTTGATCTTGTTCTCAATCTTGATATCCATGCGGGAAAAGCTAAAACCTAAACGATTGCCTAGAATAAAACACGTGATCACTATGTTGGCCAGGCCATCAATCATAGTCTCTTCCGTGTTTTTGACCAAGCCTCGAAAAAACATGGCGACACCGGAAACCAGCTCTGCTTTCAGCCATTCTATGGTCTTGATATTGCGGGCAATACCGATATCGGACTTCGGCATAGACATGCCTAACCCCTCCTGGCAAATATTTGACTCCCTGGCTCCTAGTTCACAAAGCTCAACTGTGTAAAAAGGGTTAACCGCCCAGCAGTTAACCCTTTGCTTCGTCCAAATTAAATTGTGGCTACTCTGCCGTATATGGTAACAGTGCAACCTGACGGGCACGCTTAATGGCAACAGTTAGTTGTCTTTGATGGCGTGCGCAATTGCCGGAGATTCGCCGAGGCAAGATCTTACCTCGCTCTGACAGATAACGGCGCAGCCTGCCTATTTCTTTGTAGTCAACCTTTTCTACCTTGTCGACACAGAAATTACAAACCTTCCGCCTGCCTCTGCGGCCCCTCCTTCGTTCCTTTGCCACATATCTCACTCCTCTTAGAAGGGAACATCGTCAATAAAAAAGTCGTCCGACTGAGTGACAGTCTTTTGGGAGTCGTCTGCTTGGTCGGACTGCCTCCCCCAATCGAGGAATCTCACATCTTGGGCAACTACCTCGGTCACCCAACGCCTAGTTCCATCCTGAGCGTCATAAGAGCGCACCTGAATGCGGCCATCTACTGCCACTAGGCGTCCCTTATTCAGGTAATTTGCACAGTTCTCAGCCTGCTTGTCCCAAACCACAATCGGAATAAAATCAGCTTCCCGTTCTCCACTCTGATTTGTAAAAGGCCGATCTACGGCCAGTCTGAAATTGGTTACTGCTGTTCCACTCTGAGTATATCGCAGTTCAGGATCAGCTGTTAAGCGGCCGATTAATATCACTCGATTGAGCATCTACGCTCCTCCTTATCAATATGTCGGAACGGAGCTGTCACTTAAGCCCTGAGTCGTCGGTTAATTATCTTGGCGTATCAGCAGATGGCGAATGACTCCATCGGTGAGCTTCACGATCCGCTCCAACTCACTGGCTGTAGCGGGCTCCGCTTGGAAATCCATCACCACATAGAAGCCTTCGGTGAACCCTTTCAGTTCATAAGCCAGTCGTCTCTTACCCCACCGATCAAGGTTATCAACGGTCCCACCTTCACTTGTTACAACACCGGTTAGGCGCTCTAACAAGGCATCGGTAGCTTCTTCTTCCAGACCTGGCTGCAAGACGAGCATAAGCTCGTATGGTCGCACCACGGCTCCACCTCCTCCCTATGGACATGGCCCCAGGTCCTGCCTGGAGCAGGGATGACCAGTGTCATTATATCATTCAGTATTCCTACATGCAACAGAGGATTTGGTAGCTTTCATATGTTTGACAAACCGCCTGGTGATAACATGGGGCCTTGTTATGGCCGATCCCACCACTACTGCATGAGCACCTAGGTCCAAGGCCTTGCGGGCCTCAAGGGGAGTCCAGATGCCACCCTCAGCTATGACGGGTTTGCCTGTCTTTTGGATGAGCGAATCCAGGAGCTCCCAATCCATTCCTCGATCTTCAAAAGCTCCCCTCGCTCCACCAAATGTCGAAGCCACGATATCGGCACCGGCACGAGCCGCTGCTACTCCATCTTCTAATGAACCGACATCTGCCATAATGACACAGCCCACTTCTTCCTTGATCTTGCTGATCAACTCAGCTGACGGAATGGGCCTTTCTTTTGCCTGAGTAGCATCGACTGCAACTATATCGGCTCCGGCTGCAATTACGGCCTTGGCATCATCTGGTGTCGGGGTAATGATGATCTCTCCACTTTGGAGTCGGCGCTTGATAATACCGATTATGGGAAGACCCGTGATGCGCTTTGCTACTTCAATATCATGGACTCCGTTAATTCTGAGGCCAGAAGCTCCACCCTGGAAAGCCGCCCAAGCCATTCCGGCCATCAATATCGGGCCATGCAGAGGCTCATCCTCCAAAGCTTGGCACGAAACGATTAGTCCTTGCTCTATTCTAGACAGTACATTCATTGCCGATCACTCCATTTACTGATTTGAGGCATGAGCGCTACTCGAAGTTCAAAACCTCTTCCAGGTAAGCGAAACAGCCCCACATGAACCAAGCATCCTCCCTCAGATACGCCATTTACGAGGTGGAGTACCATCGCAGATCACGAAACGATGAGACTACCTTCAGTGGGTTTCCAAAAGGATACTAGACATTAAACCTTATCAACATGACATCTCCGTCCTGAACCTCATACTCTTTACCCTCAGATCGCAAGATGCCCACTTCCCTAGCCCGGGCAAAGGAACCCAACTCAATGAGTTCTTTCGCGGACAGTACTTCTGCCCGAATGAATCCCCTCTCCATATCGCTATGGATTCTCCCGGCCGCTTGGGGAGCCTTAGTACCCCGTGGTATGATCCAGGCTCTTGTTTCTGGGCCCTTGATTGTGTAGAACGATACCAGATCTAACTGCTGGTATGCTGCCCTCACTAAGCGATCCAATCCTGAGTTTGGTATCCCTAGTTCGGCGAGGAACTCCTGCCTTTCCTCGTCATCTAGCTCCTGCAGTTCCGCTTCCAGCTGACAAGCTATGGCAATACAGCCTGAACCCTCTTCATCGGCGGCCGTTTTAAGATCCCGATAATGCCGACTGCAGGGCCCATTGCCACCTCCGGCCAGGATATCTGCCAATTCCTCTGAGCTCACGTTAGCACAGTAAAGCACAGGTAGTGAGGTGAGCAAGTGGAATTCTGCCAATAGTGCCCTTTCATCTTCCTTGAGGCTAAGACTCCGGGCCGGCAAGCCTTGATCGAGGTGTCTAGTTAGTTGCTCGATCAGCCTTAGCTCAGCCTTGTATCTTTTTTCACCGGTCTTCAGGTAGCGGGCAGCCTTTTCCCGCCGCTTTTCCAGCGTCTGCAAGTCTGCTAGGAGCAATTCTGTTTGCACAATCTCGCGATCCCGCAGGGCAGCCAGATCTCCTTCTACATGACTGACATTGTCATCGGCGAAACACCGAATTACATGTACTAAAGCATCTACCTCTCGGATGTGACCCAGGAACTGGTTACCCAATCCCTCTCCCCGACTAGCACCACGTACCAAACCGGCTATGTCTATGAACTGAATGGTGGCCGGTGTCAGTTGCTCAGGGCACACCACTTTGCCGATCTCAGCTAATCGTCGATCAGGGATAGGGACGATACCTACATTAGGCTCGATAGTGCAGAAAGGATAATTGGCTGCTGCTGCAGCGGCCTGGGTCAAGGCATTGAATAATGTCGACTTGCCTACATTGGGAAGGCCAATAATTCCCATAGAATACAATGTTATTACCCCCCTCCGTCATCCATCGCTAGAATACCTTTTAGGGTTCCTCCCGCAACACAGCCTTGACCGCCCGTTCGAATTTCCGCCGAGGGAGCATCACTACTCTGCCACACTCAAGACACTTGATCCGAAAATCCATGCCAATACGCAAAACTTCCCATCGGTCTCCGCCACAAGCATGGGGTTTTCTCGTCTGTACGATATCTCCTAGATGATATACAGGTAGCATAGGCGCCCCCCTACAATTGCTTCTAGTTACTTCTCTAGCGGATCCACTACGTCGGTTTCCTCTACCCGTAAAGATGTCGCATCACTCTTTGTCAGCTTCTCCGGTGCTACATCCGAACGAATAACCACAACCTGCCTAGGATAGGGAGACATAATCCCTTCCGCATCGAATCGCTCCTTGATCGCTCCCCGAATCTGCCGCTCTATTCCCCATTGTTGCATAGGTTGGGCTCTGGCCAGAATTCGAATCGCCACCGCTGACTCCGTCAAGTCACTCACTCCGAGAATAGTAGGGCCTTCAACTAACCCAGGTATTTCAACTTGTAATTGAAGAAAGAGATCATTGAGGATATGCTTGACTCTTTCCAGATCCTCTTCATAGGGCACCTGTACATCGAAGACTATGCGCATGGCTGCCCCCATATAGTTGGTCACCTGCTCTATCTGACCGTTGGGTACAATATGCAGCTCACCGCCTAAATCCCTAAGCTTGGTGACCCTCACCCCCATATCCTCAACAACACCCGATACATCCCCTACCCGTACATAATCACCAACGGAGTACTGGTTTTCCATCAAGATGAAGAAACCTGTGATTACGTCCTTAACTAGGCTCTGGGCTCCGAAGCCAATGGCCAGCCCTCCGATGCCCGCAGTAGCCACGATGGAACTTGTGGGCACCCCGAGTTTATCAAGAGCGGTCATTCCGCCGACAAAGTACAGGATATAGCTGATGGCACTCTTCAAAATATTCATGAGAGTGCGGTGCCGTTTGAGATCCGTATGGCGGTGACGGTTTCTCCTCTCAGCTTCGAAAATCCGAGAAATCAAAAAGCCGGCTACCTGTACAGCTACTTTGGTTCCCACCAAGATCAATGCTACATTCAATAAGGTACGAGCAATATCAGAAAAACGTCCAGTTATTGCCACTAGCGATACCCCATTTAGCCATGATGAACTAGCTCCATCCATACGAACTTATTCCTCCCGCCACCGGGCATAGGAGCCGAGAAGCCGAAAGAAGCTGCTATTGCTTGCCACGGCTGCCAATGCCGCGGCTACATCTGGTTCAGTCTTGTGGCCGGCGACATCCAGGAAAAACAGATATTCCCCCAAAATCCGCTTGGCAGGACGTGATTCGATTCTTGTTAGGTCAATACCCCGACTGGCAAACTCCCACAACTGCTCATACAAGACACCTGCTCTGTTCGCGTTGGGAGAGAAAACAAAGGAGGTCTTGTCATCACCGGTCGGAGCACTATCCTCTTGAGCAAGCACGCAAAACCGCGTGGCATTATCGCGATTATCCTGAATATCTGCTGCCAAAACCTCAAGATCGTAGACAGTGGCCGCTGTTGCATTGCCAACAGCCACACTGTTACCATCTCCGGCCGCCACAATCCTCGCCGCCTCTGCTGTGGAACTAGCCGTAGCCAGCCCTGCGGTCGGCAAGTGTTCCTGCAAGAAGGCCCTACACTGCCCTAGGGCCTGAGGATGGGAGATCACCATCTTGATCTTTTCGTAACTAGTCCCTTTCCTCGCCAACAGGTAGTGGCGAACAGGGACAATGATCTCTGCAGCCATCTTCAGATCCACTTCATGAGCCAACATATCTAGGGTGAGCGCAACCGGTCCTTCCAGCGAATTCTCTAATGGTACTACTGCCTCATGGACACCACCCGCATCAGCGGCGAGAATAAGTTCCACGATACTCTTGAAGGGTTGGAGTTCGGCTATCTTTTCTCCCGACCCATGCTCTTGGTAAAGAATCGCCGCTTGTTCTGAAAAGGTCCCTCGAGGCCCGAGATACCCTATCACTTTCGGGCTAACGATCATTCTTTCTTTCCTTCTTCCCACGCTATCCCCCGCCAACGTACAACGGGATGCCTGGCTGCCCGGGTTTCATCGAGCCGTCCAACCACGGTATGGTGTGGAGCTGTCGTCAATTGCTCTGGTGATTCTCCGGCTTCGCTAGCGATCGCAGCCATCACCTCGATGAAATCGTCTAGAGCTGCCTGAGATTCGGTTTCTGTAGGCTCGATCATGAGAGCTTCCTCGACAATTAGTGGGAAGTAGACTGTGGGAGCATGGATGCCGTAATCCAGCAGGCGCTTAGCAATGTCCTGAGCGGTAACCCCCTCTGCCTTCTGGCGTTTAGCCGATAGGACAAATTCATGCTTACAGATTCTATTATAGGGAAGGTCATAGAATGCACTTAGCTTTCTCATCAGGTAATTGGCTGCCAGTACCGCATCTTCACTGGCTTGCCGCAGACCTTCCGGTCCCATGGACCGAATATATGCATAGGCCCGGACCATTACCAGGAAATTACCGTGAAAGCCCTTGATCTTGCCGATGGAACGGGGTCGCCGGTAGTCCAGGTAAAACTCCTCTGCAGCCTTCCCCGGGTCAACTTCGGCTGTTTGACCACCTTGAGCATCCTTACGTTTTTCCACTACGGGTACAGGTAAGAATGGTACCAGATTCTCCCTGACAGCGATGGGACCTGAGCCTGGCCCACCGCCACCGTGGGGAGTGGAAAACGTCTTGTGCAGGTTAAAGTGAACCACATCAAAACCCATATCCCCGGGGCGGCATTTGCCCAAGATAGCGTTGGCATTGGCTCCATCGTAGTAAAGCAGACCTCCTGCCCCGTGTACTATCTCACTGATGGTAAGGATGTCTTCTTCAAAGAGTCCCAGAGTATTGGGATTAGTAAGCATCAGCCCAGCGGTCTGCGGGCCAACTACTTCCCGTAGAGCATCGACACTAACTCCACCCCGGTCATTAGACGCTACCTCAACGACTTTGTAGCCACACATAGCAGCACTGGCGGGATTAGTCCCATGGGCCGAGTCAGGAATGATTATTTCGTCCCTATGTCCTTCACCTCTGTCCTCTTGATAGGCCTTAATTAGCATCAAACCCGTCAGCTCACCATGGGCACCGGCTGCCGGTGTCAAAGTCGCCCGCTCCAACCCGGCAATTTCACAAAGATCCTGCTCCAATTCATACATCAACTGGAGTGCCCCTTGTACGGTTTTCTCCGGTTGGTATGGATGTAGATTGGCGAACCCTTGATAAAAGGCTAGATCCTCGTTCACTTTAGGATTATATTTCATAGTACAAGACCCTAAAG
>JAAZLW010000176.1 GCA_012799135.1 Bacillota bacterium
AGTGCCATAGTGATCCTGGGGCACATAGCTCTCAAGATCTTCGATCTGATATTCGCCATGGCAGGGCCCGACCACTACCCAACATCGGTGCCTGCGATAACCATGTTCCTTAAGGCGTTCCGCGGTAACGAGCTTGCCGTTGGTTCGGCCATCGGAGTAATCCTACTTATTCTGGTTTCGTTGTTGATCATCCCTTACCTGGCCAATTCATTCAGGGCGGAGGAGAGGTGATAGGCCATGAAACCCAAAGGAGTTACAAGGGTATTAGTTCAGATTCTGGCGGTTCTTCTCGCAATTGCCTACCTGGTCCCTGTCTATATGACGGTTGTCACTAGTCTCAAGGCGCCAGAAGAGATAAACTTCATGACGGCCTGGGAGTTACCTTCTGAGGCCAACTGGGAGAGCTACTCCATCGCCTTCAGGCAGTTTGCTCCACACCTGAAGAACAGCTTCATTCTGGCAATCAGTGCAACGCTGATCTCCGCTATAATGGGATCCCTCAATGGGTATGTGCTGAGCAAGTATCCCATTCCCGGGGCCAATATCATCATGCCGCTGATCGTGTTCGGCATGTTTATTCCCTATCAGAGCATACTGGTGCCTCTCTTTCAGTTTATGCAGAAGACGAGGTTGTACGGAGGGCTGCCGGGGCTGATCTTGGTGCACGTTGTGTATGGCTTGCCGATCACGACCCTGCTTTTTCGGAGCTTCTACCAGGAAATCCCTAACGAGCTCCTGGGAGCAGCCAGCATAGACGGGGCCGACTTTTTCGGGATCTTTAGGTATCTGGTAATGCCTCTTTCCGGCCCGCCGTTTCTTGTAGTTTGCATATGGCAATTCACGCAGATATGGAATGAGTTTCTCTTTGCTGTGACGCTGGCTAGGCCTGATGCACAGCCCATAACGGTTGCCCTTGCTAATCTCGCTGGCGGCCAGGCGGTCTCATGGAATCTGCCTATGGCCGGTTCGATCCTTGCCGCCTTACCCACCGTGCTCATCTATGTTCTGCTCGGTCGCTACTTCGTCAGGGGCTTGCTCGCTGGAGCGCTCAAGGGATAAGCGACATGGACCATTACTATTGGAATGAGCTGGAGATCAAATAGGCCGGAGTCTGGACGTATAGGCGGGAGCGACATTCGGCTTACTTATGTGTATTGCCGTAATCCAACCTGCCTTGAAGTAGAGGTGATGGCTTCACGCGGGGACGGACAACCAGCCATATCCTATCATTCTGGGTAAATGGTTTCATACATAATGTGAGCAGCCTGCTTGGGGGAAAGCTCAGTGGTATCGATCTTCTGTGTATCCATCTTCAGGTAATTCCTCTGCCTCGCCAGGCTGCGGGCGACAATTTCCGCTTTTCGCACACCACTTGCCACATCGTTGGCTAGCCTTTGCGTTAAGGCTGCATCGGAGCAAGTCAAGGAAAATCTGAACACCTTGGTATCATGGGTATCCAGCCTGGATAGTAAGTTATCCATGATCACCTGTTGATGCATGACCCAGCAGAAGATGATATTGTCGAACT
>JAAZLW010000177.1 GCA_012799135.1 Bacillota bacterium
TACGATGTGAGCGTAGCGCTCTAACCGGCTGAGCTATGCGACCAAATCAATTTCGTGCCTTAATTATATCGCGAACTGAAGGCTGTGTAAAGAGGAATTTGCTGATGCTCTGTGAAGAGCATCAGCAACATAGCGCTACATATTGCCGGTTCCCTTCACATTCACATCCATTTGTGCAAAGGGGATTTCAATACCAGCTTGGTCAAATTCGATTTTGACTTTCTCCAATAGGTCAAAGTTGACCGTCCAATAATCGCCGCGTTCAACCCAGACGCGGACAAAATAGGTCAATCCGTGATCTCCATGCTCTCCTACAACAATCTGAGGTGCCGGGTCCGGTAGTACTAATGGATGGTTCTGGACGACTCGCCTAAGCAAATCCTTGACTTGTCCTATGTCATCGCTATAGCGAGCACTGAAAGTCAGACTTAAGCGTCGAATAGGATTGGTTGAATAGTTAATGGCACTGCTGTTGGACAGCTGTGCATTAGGAATAATGACTCGGCGGTTGTCAGGGGTGCGAAGATAGGTATGGAAGATCTGAATCTGCTCAATGGTCCCTGAATAGCCTGCTGCCTCTACGAAGTCTCCAACCTTAAAGGGCCGGAGTGCCATGATCAGTACGCCACCGGCCAGGTTAGCTAAGCTGCCTTGCAGTGCTAGGCCCACAGCTAATCCGGCGGAGGCCAGAAGAGCGATTACTGAAGCCATTTCAACACCGAGCATGGAGGCAATCATGATCCCGAGAATTACATACAAACCTAGGCGAATAGCAGGGATCAAAAATGTGTGTAAAGATTCATCAAAGTCATGTCTATCCATTGACTTGCCTAGGACATTTACAAGGTATTGAATAAGACGCTTTCCTACGATAAAAACAACGACTGACCAGAGTAGCTTCCATCCGGAAGCAAGAACTATGGCATAGATATTTTGGAGTTCACTTCCGTTTAGGCTCATAGCTGCATTCCTCTCCAAATAACATGATATGGTGCTGTGACCAATACCGAGTATGGGCATACCTCCTTATACGCAAGACAATATTGACCTAGATTCTCTGGCGGTTGCTCAATACCTGTCTTGTCCCCTTAATGGCCATAAATTACCAATGCCACTATTGCATACGGCGGGCATAGACAACACATATTAGAAGCAGAGGTCGGTAATGTCTTTCGGCCCTGATTCGAAACTCCAAGTAGTTCGAGCCACTATACCTGCATACGCCTTTCTGCCGGTTAGTGGCAGACTCGCCCAGAGTCTATCAGCCCCAAAGACCCCTTACCGACCTTTACGCGTTTGGCGGTAATTGGCTTCATATCTAGAGCGCAGCAGAATGCAGTGTATGGAGGTAGAACAAGTGAGTATTGGTATTGCCATCGCCAGGACCTTGACTTTTTATGCAATCCTTCTACTGCTACTTCGCATCATGGGCAAGCGGGAGATTGGTTCACTTTCTCCTTTTGATCTAGTAGTCACCATCATGATTGCTGAGCTGGCGGCACTACCGATGGAGAACCCTGATATCACCTTGTTGGATGCCCTTGTTCCTATCTTGACTTTGACGGCGGCCGAGATCACTGTTTCCTATGTAACTCTAAAGAGCGAAGCTGTGCGGCTCTTGCTTACCGGTAGTCCAAGCATTATAATTCGGGGTGGAGAAATCATTGAAAGTGAGATGCGGCGGGTACGGTACAATCTAAGTGACCTAATGCTGCAGCTACGTCTGAAAGGTGTCAGCAATGTCGCGGATGTAGAGGTAGCCATCTTGGAGACCAATGGTGAGCTGAGCGTGATTCCTAAGTCTCAACGGCGTCCTTTAGTTCCAGCTGATCTGGGTGTGGAAACCGATTATGAAGGTTTACCCCTGATTATCATAGTCGATGGAGTAGTAGATAGGTTCAACTTGAGACAGGCAGGCCTAGATGACAAGTGGTTAGCTGCCCGTTTGCAGGAACGGGGCATTGAGTCCGTCGAAGAAGTACTATTGGCTAGCTTAGATACGGTGGGGAGATTGTTTGTGCAGAGGAAAAACCGGTCTAGGAGGAAGAAGCGTGCGGACATACTATGATGTGATTATTATCGGTGCCGGCCCTGCCGGCATTCTTGCCGCTATGGAACTAGCCCGTAACCGAGCAGATCTTTCAATACTATTGGTGGACAAAGGCAGATCTTTGGACAAGAGGATCTGTCCCGCCCGTGAGACAGGTGTCTGCCACTCCTGTGATCCTTGTGCCATCACCAGTGGCTTTTCCGGTGGGGGAGCTTTTAGTGACGGGAAACTGAGTCTGGCCCCTAGTGTGGGTGGGAGACTGAATGACTACCTGCCAGAGCAAACTGTCCAGGGGTTGATTGACTATGTTGATCAAGTCTACCGAGATTTTGGGGCTCCGGATACCGTGCATGGACTCAATGAGCGAGCAGTGGAAGATATCATGTATGAAGCCTCTAAGTACAACATTCAGTTGATACCTTGTCCTGTACGGCATTTGGGCACCGATGAATCTCTGGTGGTTCTAGAAGGCATGTACCAGTATCTTATGGCACAACCTGGCTGCGAGTTTACAGAGCTAACCACAGTCCGGGAGATCCTTGTAGAGTCTGGGCAGGTGATGGGGGTACGGCTACAACGCAAGGGAGAAGAACCCTTTTTGGTGAAGGCAAGATACGTGATCGCTGCCCCCGGCAGGGGTGGTGCGGCATGGCTCTTGGACGAAAGCCGTCGTCTGGATCTCAGAACGGAGAATACCGAGGTAGATATTGGCGTACGGGTGGAGGTACCTAATGCCATCATTGACCATTTGACCAAGGATTTATATGAGGCGAAACTGGTGTACTACTCTGACACCTTTGATAATCGAGTCCGTACCTTCTGCATGAATCCGGGAGGTGTGGTCTCAGAGGAACGCTACGAGGGGGACCTAGCGGTAGTCAATGGCCATAGCTATAATGACCCTGATTTGCGGACTCGCAATACCAATTTCGCCTTATTGGTATCCACTAGGTTCACCGAGCCTTTCAATGAACCCATTGCCTATGGCAAGTATATCGCCCGCCTAGCTAATATGCTTACTGGAGGTGGGGTGATGGTGCAGCGTTTGGGGGATCTTCTGAAAGGTCGGCGTACTGACCGCGATCGGCTAAAGAAATCGACTACCATTCCGACCTTAGCCAGCGCCGTCCCGGGGGACCTCAGCTATGCTTTACCACATCGTTACCTGATGTCCATCGTCGAGACACTGAGAGCTTTGGAGAACATTATTCCTGGGATTTACTCGCGTAATACCCTGCTCTATGGAGTAGAGGTCAAGTTCTATTCAGCCAAGGTAGATGTAAAGTCGAATATGGAAACCAAGGTAGAGCGATTATATGCTATTGGTGATGGTGCTGGCATCACTAGGGGTCTGGTTCAAGCTTCCGCCAGTGGTGTCATTGTAGCCAGGGATATTCTCGGATTGCCCTTGCCTAATGGGACTCGGGGGATGCGTAGGTAGAAGCTTAGCCATTAGATCGAGCCATTAGCCGCATGACGCCATTTCCGGTCAAGAATTTCGATTGTGGTGGCCAGGGCCTTTGCGGCTGGGTTAATGGCACTAACATCCACCCATTCGTCGGCACTGTGGGCCTTGGTGATGCTGCCTGGCCCGAACACAATGCATGGTGTACCAGACAGGGCGATTTTACTGGCATCGGTTCCGTAGGCAACCCCTTGTGGCTGAGGATTCAGGCCGATGATCTGCAGGGCCTCCTGCAATGCTATAAGGACATCACTAGTCGGATCTGGTTCGAGGGGAGGATCAATTGTGAATACCCTACCCTTTTGCCACGGGTGTCCTTTGGCTCGCTGCTTTGCCACCCAGTCATCGATGAAGCTTAAGACCTGCTCTGGAGTTTCGCCTGGCACCAGGCGTCGATCAATAGCTAAGCTACAAGATGAGGGGATAGTATTCAGGCCGCTTCCCCCTTCGATCAAGGTTGGGGCCCAGGTGGCAGGTCCTGTCAGAGGATGAGTCTGGGCGGAGGTATAATCCGTAAAGGGTTTTTGGAATGCTGCTAGTAGGGACATCATTTCCAGGATGGCGTTTCTACCTAACTGCGGGTTGGAGCTGTGGCAAGATACTCCCTCAGCGATTAGTTCGAAGCGAACGGCGCCCTTATGAGCGATGATGGGAGCCATATCAGTTGGCTCTCCTACGATGCAGGCATCGAACTTGTAGTTTTCCGCAACTTGCAGGGCTCCCTTGAAGGAGAGCTCTTCATCCACGGTACCTACGAAATAAACGTCAGCGGCAATGTCTTTCTCTTGGATGTATCTAAGTGCAGCGAGTTGGGCCACGGTACTGGCTTTCGGGTCAGAGCTGCCTCGCCCATAGAGTCTGTCACCTTCGAGCTTACCCCAGGGAGATACTGTCATCCCGGCGACTTGTACGGTATCTAGATGACTCTGCAATGCTATACTATGGTTGCCGACAGATCCAGGTAGGCGAGCCATCACATTGTGTCGGTCAGGGAGTACTTCATCCAACCATACCTGGCATCCGATCCGATGGAGCTCCTCAGCAAGAGCCTCGGCGTAACGCTTTTCCCCAAAGTGGCTCGGGTCGTCTCCCGGATCGGCAAATCCCGGGTTGACGCTGGGAATGGAGACAAAATATTGAAGCAGTGCGACCAGATCTGTGTCTGAAGGTTGCAGAGCGATCACCGCCTTAAAGGAATGGCTTTTGCTGAAAATGGGTTACCAGCAATGTCTTTGCATGATGATTATACCTCAAGGGATTCTAGCTGGCAATCCACTGTATATTGGAGGATCATTTCGCCGTAGACTATTGAAAACAGCCGAGCCTTCTGCTATAATTACAAAGTAGCCCACATCGTTGGCGCCTATAGCTCAGCGGATGAGAGCACCGGCCTCCGGAGCCGGGAGCGCAGGTTCGAGTCCTGCTAGGCGCACCAAGCAGAAGCCACTGGTTAGAACCGGTGGCTTTCTCGCTACTTAAGGAAGGCATGGTTGGTAGAGAGGCATAATACTTTAGTAACAGCAGCTTTTTTGGTCGCAGGAAAGACCACGAGGAACGGTAGGAGCAGTGCGAAAATGGCAATTCTGGACTGGCTTCATCACCTGACCGGTGTGATTAATCCAACTAATCTTTTGATCATGGCGATCATTGAATCTATCTTCTTTCCCATTCCCCCCGATACAATGCTATTACCTTTAGTATTGCTGGATCCCCAAAGAGGTCTGGCTTTTGCCGGACTGACCACGGTCGGCTCGGTAATCGGTGCCATTATTGGGTATTTCCTAGGCCGTTGGGGAGGTAGGCCTCTTCTGGAGAGGCTTGCCGCTCAAGATAAACTAGAACGGGTAGCTGCTCTTTATCGTCGCTATGAATTCTGGGCGATTGGTATCGCCGGCTTCACTCCTATTCCATATAAGGTTTTTACAATTTCTGCAGGGGCATTCGAGTTGCAGTTAGGCTCCTTTATTGTGGCTTCCTTGCTCAGTCGAGGTGCACGGTTCTTTCTTGAGGCCATTTTGGTCATGCTCTATGGTCAGGAAGTTATGGGTTTTATTGACAGATACTTCAATCTGCTGACTGTAGTACTGGTGGGGGTTGCCGCACTAATCTGGTTAAGCTGGTATGGGTGGCAGCATTGGCATGGAAACAGGCGGGAGGAATAATTACCCAGCTGACGAAGATTTAGGCAGCGGAACTCACCGCTTCGTTGGGCATTGCCGAAGCGGGGCAAAGTGGATGGAGTAGGTACTAACATGATAGGGAGGTCCAATCTATGCAGATCGGTGTCTTTGCGGTTTTGTTTGGACAGTTGCCTTTTCCAGAGGCGTTGGACAAGATCAAGAGTTACGGTCTAAATGCAGTGGAGATTGGCTGTGGCGGGTACCCAGGCAATGCTCATTGCGATCCGGCGGCATTGCTGGCTGATGAGAGGAAACTGAAGGATTGGAAGAAAGCTTTAGACGATCGAGGCATGTTGATCAGTTGTCTCAGTGTACATGGCAATCCGCTTCACCCTCAGAAGGATATCGCCGAGAAGTTCCATAACGATTGGCGGAACACGGTGCTCTTGGCAGAAAAGCTTGGTATCGAGATTATAGCCGGCTTTTCCGGTTGCCCCGGTGATCAGGAAGATGCCAAATATCCCAACTGGGTGACCTGTGCCTGGCCCACTGATTTTCTGCGAATCTTGGAGTGGCAGTGGGAGGAGAAGCTAATTCCCTATTGGCAGCGGGAAAGCAAGTTTGCTTTAGACCATGGGGTAAACAAGATTGCGTTTGAAATGCATCCAGGTTTCTCAGTTTATAACCCCTATACCCTGATGAAACTGAGAGAGGCTGTGGGACCGTCGATCGGAGCTAACTTTGACCCAAGTCACCTTTTCTGGCAAGGGATTGATCCGGTTAAGGCCATTCGCTACTTGGGTGAGAAAGACGCCATATTCCATTTCCATGCCAAGGATACAGCGATCGATGCTTGGAATAGTCCGGTAAATGGCAACCTGGATATTATTCCATATACAGAGTTGTCCAAACGCTCTTGGCTGTTTAGGTCGGTTGGGTATGGTCATGGGTACGAGGTGTGGAAGGATATAGTCAGTGCACTCAGGTTGGTAGGCTATGACTATGTTCTCAGCATCGAGCATGAAGATGCCCTAGCCTCAATCGAGGAAGGTTTCTCCAAAGCGGTGGAGTTCCTCAAAGAAGTGGTATTGGAGGAACAGCTAGGAGAAGCTTGGTGGACTGATTAACGTAAAGACCGCCCAGTCTATGTGCCGCCACTACCCATTCTATATGCTTAAATGGCATTCAGTTCATACTGAGGTCAGCGGGGGGGATTCCCTCCGCTGATTCTTGCTGTGCTCTCCACGAATGAGCGCCTCAAACATACCTCCAGATGTTATACTGTAAGAAATACTCGTCCTGCGCGAGGGCTTTCCCATTAGCAGGTATCTATCCAAAGGACTTAGAATAGCTTATGACAGTGTTATGAGGATACAGGAGGAACAATGCGTGTACAAGATCTTGGCAAAAGAGAATATCGCACCTAATGTGGACAAATACATTATCGCGGCACCAGACGTAGCAGCTAAGGCTGAACCGGGGCAGTTTGTGGTCCTGCGCCTGCATGAGCGAGGAGAACGGATCCCCATCAGTATTTCCAATTGGAATCGAGCTGCCGGGACCATAACCTTGATAGTTCAGACAGTTGGCCACACGACTGAACAATTAGGTGCCATGGGTGTTGGGGATACTATCCTCGATCTATTGGGCCCCCTGGGTAAGCCAGCCCTGATTGAGCCGATGGGTACAGTTGCGTGTGTAGCAGGTGGTGTGGCCACCGCCATCATATACCCCGAGGCCAGAAAGCATAAGGAGATGGGTAATCGGGTCCTGACTCTGGTAGGTGCCCGCAGCCGGGAGTATTTGTTCTACCAGGAGGAGTTAGCTGCCATAAGTGACCGAGTCCTGGTGGCTACCGATGATGGCAGTTATGGGTCCAAAGGGTTTGTGACTGAATTGCTGCAGCAGGTGATCGATGATGGCATTCATCTTGATCAGGTGATCGCTATTGGCCCAATTCCGATGATGCAGGCAGTGGCTGAGCTGACTAAACGATATGACATCAAAACAGTTGTCAGCCTCAACCCGATTATGCTGGATGGAACCGGCATGTGTGGTGCTTGTCGGGTCCGAGTCGGAGATGAGATCAAGTTTTGCTGTACTGATGGGCCTGAATTTGACGGCCACCTGGTGGATTTTGCCTCCCTTATGCGTCGGTCCCGATTATATGAAAAATCGGGAACCAAGGCACATACCCCTTATCAGCAGAAGGATGGGAAGGGGTGTGATGGCCAGTGTCAATAGTTGGAGTGGATCAGAGGGAAACTCGTAGTGGCAAGGCACGTTTACAACGGGTGCCGATACCGGTTCAGTCCCCGGAGCAAAGGGTAAGCAACTTCTTGGAAGTCAATTTGGGGTACTCGTCCCAGATGGCCTGTGAGGAAGCAGCTCGGTGCCTACAATGCCGTCAACCTGCTTGTGTCAAGGCTTGTCCTGTGGGTGTTAATATTCCGGGTTTTCTCAAGGCAACAGCCACCGGGGACTTTACAGGTGCTCTATCGATTATCCACCAAGATAACACTCTGCCGGCTATATGCGGGCGGGTTTGCCCTCAGGAAGTGCAATGTGAGAGTGTTTGTATGTTAGGACGGAAAGGCGAGCCGGTAGCCATTGGCCATCTAGAGAGATTTGTGGCCGATTGGGAGAGAGAGCATCACAGCTCACAAGTAGGACAATCGACAAGCAGGTCGACAAGCAGGAAGGGTAAAGTGGCAGTGGTTGGATCTGGCCCCGCAGGGCTGACAGCTGCGGCCAACTTGAGTGGCTTGGGGTATGAGGTGAGTATTTTTGAAGCATTGCATACTCCTGGAGGAGTATTGGCCTATGGGATACCAGAGTTTCGCTTACCCAAGGCGATTCTGGCCTATGAGTCTCGTTCAATTCTGGAGATGGGAGTAGAGATCAGGACTAATACCTTAATTGGACGTACCCTGACCGTCAATGACCTGTTTCGGGAGGGATTCCAGGCGGTCTTCCTCGGGACAGGAGCTGGCCTGCCGCAGTTTCTCAACATACCAGGGGAGGATCTGAATGGGGTGTATACCGCCAACGAATTTCTCACTCGGGTGAACCTGATGAAGGCCTATCTATACCCGGAGGTAGATACGCCCTTATACCTAGGCGAACATGTGGTAGTGGTCGGAGGTGGCAACACTGCCATGGATGCGGCTCGCACCGCTATCCGTTTGGGTAGCAAGGTCACCATTGTCTATAGGCGGTCCCGAGAGGATTTGCCGGCGAGAAGAGAGGAAGTTCTGCACGCGCAAGAGGAAGGTGTAGAATTCCAGTTTCTCTCCGCCCCGGTTGGTATCAGTGATGATGGGCAAGGCTGGGTAAGTGCAGTGCAATGTATGAAGATGGCTCAGGGTGAGAAGCGTGACGGGGGGCGTAACAGCGTACAGCCCATACCTGGTTCCGAATACTGGTTGACCGCTGAGTCAATAATCGTGGCCATCGGTCAAGAACCCAATCCCATCATATTTCAGACGACCCCGGAGTTGGCAGTAGGGCCCCATGGAATTATCGGTGTGGAAACAGGGACATTCAAGACCAGCAAGGAAGGAGTTTTTGCGGCTGGGGATGTAATTAGTGGTGGTGCTACGGTGATTGAGGCGATGGGGGGCGGGAAAAAGGCGGCCCGCGCCATAGATCATTATCTGCAGCGCAAAAACTCATAGCCAACGGAGGTAAGTGACGAAAAGATCAAAGACACCTTATCCAGGGGGGATTGATGTTGGGGGCACAACTCATCGATGGCAAGGCGATAGCAGCTGACATTCGGCGGGAACTAAAGGAAGAGATTAGCCGACTTAGCACACAAGGCGTGATTCCAGGCTTGACTGTGGTCTTGGTTGGAGATGACTCCGCTTCTCAAACCTATGTTCGTTCGAAACAACGGGCCTGTGCGGAAGTCGGGATCCGTTCTGAGGTAAAAACGCTGGCGAAAGATACTCCACAGGCCGAGCTCATAGCACTGATCGAGGAGCTGAATCAAGATCCGCAGGTACATGGGATTCTAGTACAATTGCCCTTACCAAAACATATGGACTCTGATGCAGTGGTGCGGGTGATTGATCCGGCCAAAGATGTGGATGGTTTTCACCCGGTCAATGTGGGGAGTCTATGGACAGGACTCTCTGGGCAAGGGTTTGTGCCCTGTACTCCCGCGGGTATTATGGAATTATTGCATCGCACGGGTATTGAACCAACAGGGTTAGATGCGGTGGTGATCGGCAGAAGTAATATCGTGGGAAAACCTATGGCTGCGCTCTTACTACAGAGTAACGCAACTGTCAGTATCTGTCACTCCCGCACCCGGGGATTGAAGGACTACTGCCTGCACGCTGATATTCTGGTAGTCGCCATCGGGCAGGCTCGCTTTATTAAGGCGGATTGGATTAAACCCGGTGCCGTTGTCATTGATGTAGGAATGAATCGTGTCGATGGTGTACTGTGTGGGGATGTGGATGAAGCAGCCCGAGATGTAGCGGGATACATAACACCTGTTCCCGGCGGAGTGGGACCGATGACTATCGCTCAACTCCTGCGCAACACAGTCATCGCGGCCCACAGGACTGTATAGGTTACCAAAGGTATCGCCGGATACATGTTAACCAGATGAGCCCAGAAACGGAGTGGGGAACACAATGCAAGTGACATTCACATGGCAAGAGCAAAGTGGGAGTCGCTGGCAGCAGCGGCAAAAGCGCGTTACCGCCACCGGTGATAAGACAGTACTGGGCCTTGCCCGGGAACAGGATATTAGGATCGATGCTACGTGTGGGGGCCGGGGGCGCTGTGGGCTCTGCAAGGTAGTTATTCGTGGCCCCTTGAATGAGGTCTCGGAGAGCGAGAGGCAGCTCTTGACCAAAGAAGAGTTGGCCGGCAACGTAAGGTTAGCCTGTTATGCCAGGCCACAGGGGGATATCCGGGTAGACATACCCACAAGCAAGACCGAGTTGGTCCAGATTCTCACGGAAGGTTCTGAGCAAAGCGTACCGGTGGAACCAGATATTGACAAGAAATTCATACTCGTGGGAAAGCCCCAATTGGAGAGCCCTGCTGGTGATCGGGAGCGTCTACTCGAGGCCCTGGAGAAAGCAGGAGAGGGGGATTGTTCAATACCCCTTAGTATTATGACTAATCTGCCGGAGGTTTTGCGCAAAGGAAACCATAAGGTGACCATTACCCGCTGGCAGAATCACATAGTGGCGGTCGAAAGTGGTGACACTACTGATGAACTTTTTGGTTTAGCCTTTGATATAGGCACGACCACGGTTGTGGGTGGGCTGGTAGATTTGCGCCAAGGCAAAGAGTTGGCCGTAGCGGCCAGACTCAATGGACAAGCTGCCTATGGAGCAGATGTTATCTCCAGGGTAGAATATGCGTCTAATGGCTCATCTCAGCTGAGACGGCTCCAACAGGCAGTTATTGATACCCTCAATGGCATCATCGGGGAGTTGGAGGATAGAACGGGGATCTCCTCTGACAGAATTAGTCGGGTGATTTTGGTCGGCAATACCTGTATGCAGCACCTGGCCCTAGGTATTTTCCCTACTTATATCGCCCGGTCTCCATATACTCCCGCTTTTAGCCACCGAATGGATGTGAATGCAGCACAGCTGAAGCTCGCTATGAATCCGGAGGCAGTGGTGACATGCTTGCCAAATGTGGCCGGATTTGTGGGAGCCGATACCGTTGGGGTTGTTTTGGCCACCGGTCTCGGAAAAGATTCCCGCCGGGTAGTAATGCTCGATATCGGTACCAATGGGGAGCTGGTAATGGCCTATGATGGACACATGGTCTCGTGTTCCACAGCGGCAGGCCCGGCCTTTGAGGGAGCCCAGATCAGTAGTGGCATGCGGGCCGGCGAAGGTGCCATTGAGTTCGTAGAGATCGGTGAGGATGTCCAAAGTCTGGTAATTGGTGGCACCAAGCCCCGGGGCATATGTGGTTCAGGGTTGATCGATTTGGTTGCTGAGCTTCTGCGAGGTGGCATTATCGATGCAACCGGCAGATTGATGGATCAGGGCGAGCTAGGGGAGTTATCACCCAAGCTGGTGGAACGGATACGGCCTGGTGAGGCCGGCAATGAGTTCGTGGTGGCTTGGGCTAGCGAGACGGCTGATGGTGGTGACATAGTGTTGACACAAAGAGACATACGGGAACTGCAGCTAGCTAAAGGAGCGATTCGGGCAGGGACCATGATCCTCCAAAAGGTGCTGGATATCAAGGATGAGGATATTGATGAGCTTTTGCTGGCCGGTGCCTTCGGCAATTATATCCGCAAGGAAAGTGCCATGGGGATGGGACTCTTACCCCGTATTCCTCTAGATAGAATCCGGTCTGTGGGGAATGCCGCACGAGTCGGTGCCCGCCTATGTCTGATCTCTCGGCTGAGTCTTGAGGAAGCCACTCGTTTGGCACAGGAGATCGACTATGTGGAGTTATCGGGAAGACCGGATTTTCAGGAGGCCTTTATGGATGCCATGCTATTTCCTCCAAATACGCTTGGTTCGCAAGATAGTACCGAAATTAACAAAAAGGTACCAAGGGATCAGGCCGTATAAAGCGCAAAGTGTATAAGTAGCGCCAATCGAAGCTATTATTGAACACACATGAGGGGGAAGGTAGATGGCAATCCTACAAGAGATGGCAGACGTCTTAGTGGTCGGCAATGCCAATAAGGTAAAGGAATTGACCGAAAAGGCCTTGGCAGAGGGCATTACTCCCGGTAATATTATTAGAGAAGGTCTCATCCCCGGGATGGCCGTCGTGGGTGAACGTTTTAAGAAGAACGAGATCTACGTCCCAGAGGTCTTGATTGCAGCCCGAGCCATGCAGGCCGGACTAGGTATAGTCAAGCCCATGCTCAGCGAAGCGGAAGCAGCCCAAAGGTTAGGCACAGTCTGTATTGGTACAGTCAAAGGCGATCTCCATGACATTGGCAAAAACCTAGTGGCCATGATGCTGGAAGGTGCCGGTTTTGAGGTAATTGATCTAGGTGTCGATGTGGTCCCGGACAGATTTGTGCAGGCAGTCAAAGAGCATAGTGCTACCCATGTCGCACTATCAGCGCTATTGACCACTACCATGGTAACTATGAAAGAGACGATTGAAGCCTTAGCTGATGCTGGTCTGCGGGATAGTGTCAAGGTAATGGTAGGCGGAGCCCCGGTTACCCAGAGTTTTGCAGATGACATCGGAGCAGATGGCTATGCTCCTGATTCGGGTACTGCTGTCGATGTGGCGAAAGAGCTCATCGGCGTTGCGTAAGCTAATCTCAGCATATTTGATCGAGTAATGGGCAAGGCTGCAGCTTAGGAAAAGGCTGCGGCCTTTTTTGTGGTAAGCAGGACTTCGATGGTTTGCGGCGAAATGAACACGAGTTAGGACCTGCTCATATAAGTATGTACTAAGGAGGGATGGCCAGTGGATTATTTCCTCACTGAGGAGCAGCAAATGATCAAAGAACTGGCTGCTCGAATTGCTGATGAGAAGATCAAGCCGGTGGCTGGAGAGCTAGATGAAAAGGAAGAATTCCCCTGGGACCTAATCAGGGTCTTGGGTGAATCTGATCTGTTTGCTATATGGGTACCAGAGGAGTATGGTGGGTTAGGTGGAGGTGTCTTCGAGCAAGCATTGGTGGTGGAAGAGCTATCCCGAGCCTGTAGTGGTGTAGCTGTAAGCTATGCTGCCAGTGGGTTAGGCAGTTTTCCGATCCTTATGTTTGGTTCGAAGGAGCAGAAGCAGCGTTATATGCCGGACATTGCCAGCGGTAAGCGCTTGGCTGCCTTTGCCTTAACTGAAGCTAACGCTGGTAGTGATGTATCGGCGATTGCCACAACAGCAACACGGGACGGGGACGAGTATCTCCTTAATGGCACGAAACAATGGATCACCAATGGTGGTGAAGCCGATATCTATACAGTTATTGCCGTAACCGACAAGACCAAGGGCCCTAGGGGAGCCAGTGCCTTTATTGTGGAAAAGGGTACACCGGGTCTGAGCTTTGGCAAGAAAGAGAAGAAATTGGGAATCAGGGCATCAGCTACTTGTGAAGTGATCCTGGACAACTGTCGAATCCCCAAGGAGAACCGGTTGGGGCGGGAAGGCATGGGATTTATCATAGCGATGAAGACTTTTGATAAAACCCGGCCAGGCATCGGGGCTCAGGCAGTGGGGATCGCCCAAGGAGCTTTGGATGAAGCTGTAAACTATGCCCGAGAGCGAGTGCAATTCGGCAAGCCGATCAGCTCCCTCCAGGGGATACAGTTCATGTTGGCAGATATGGCGACCCAGGTGGAGGCAGCCCGGGCATTGGTCTATTCCGTGGCACGACTGGTCGACAGTGGTGCCAAGGATGTATCCAAGGCAGCAGCCATGGCAAAGCTTTTTGCCTCTGATGTCTGTATGAAAGTGACGGTCGACGCTGTGCAGATTCTCGGCGGCTATGGATATATGCGGGAATATCCTGTGGAGAAAATGATGCGGGATGCCAAGATTACCCAGATCTACGAAGGGACCAATCAGATTCAGCGCAACATCATTGCTCTTGAATTGATCAAAGAAGCTGACCGCAAGAGCAAGTAGTCAAGGGGGAATGGTACTATATGCATATTGTTGTCTGTATCAAGCAAGTACCCGATCCTAGTCAGGCCCGGATCGACCGGGAGACCGGTATGGTGATCCGGGAAGGCGTAGATAAAATCACCAATCCCTTTGACCTCTATGCCTTGGAAGAGGCGCTAAGAATAAAGGAGTCGGAGGGCGGACAAGTGACTGCTCTGTCCATGGGGCCACCGGCTGCTGCCGAAGTATTGCGAGATGCAATTGCCATGGGTGTTGACCATGGTGTGCTCTTGAGTCATAGGGAATTTGCCGGTGCAGATACCCTGGCTACTTCCTATACTCTGGCACAGGCTGTGCGTAAACTAGAGGATGTCACTTTGATCATCTGTGGTAAGCAGGCAGTAGATGGAGACACGGCACAGGTTGGTCCGGGGCTGGCTGCTAACTTAGACATACCCCACGTTACCCAAGTGCGAAAGCTCCAGGAGATCACCGAAGCATTGCTTGTTGTGGAGAGATTGACGGAAACGGGTTATGAGGTCATAGAGGTGAGTCTACCGGCGGTGATCACCGTGGTCAAGGAGATCAATGAGCCTCGCTTGCCGGGATTGCGGGGCATGATGCGGGCTAAGAAAGCAGAGATCCCAGTGTGGGGTCCCGAGGATCTTGGGATAGAGGCAGGTCGAATCGGCCTTAAGGGTTCTCCTACCCAGGTGTGGCGTACCTTTGAACCAATAAGGCACCATAAAGGTGAGATGCTAACTGGAGCACCCACTGAGCAGGCTGCTGCTCTCTGGGAACGGCTTCGCTCACTCTAGATATTCTTGTCAGGAAAGCGCATCAGGAGGAACGAAACTATGGAGATTCGAGTTCGAGCAGAAAATTGCACTATCTGTGGGGCCTGTGCTGAGGAGTGTCCTTTTGGCGCCATTACCATGGGAGAAGAGTGTCCTGACTTCAATGAAGGTTGTACCCTTTGTGGTGCCTGTATAGAGATTTGTCCTACAGAAGCCATCTACATGGTGGGTGAAGCAGAAAAGTCCTTGGAGCAGCCAGGGGATCGAGGGGATCGACACCGAGGAGTATGGGTGTTTGCCGA
>JAAZLW010000178.1 GCA_012799135.1 Bacillota bacterium
ACAAATATATCCCCTATGCCAAGATTAGTCCCTGTGAAGATCACTTGACCCTTTTCCATCCGAAGCAGTAAATCTAGCGAAGTCCCGTCTACGTCAGTCTGTCTCTTAAACAGTCTACTTATATTCCATTGACCATCAGCATCTGTTCGCACCCACAATTCGGGCTTACGCAACACAATCTCGTTGATGGCCTTTTCCACATTACTGAGATGAACCACCAGACCGAGGATACTGTAGCGAAGAACGAGCTCGTCCACTGTGAGGAGGACCATCGAATTGTCTAGAGGATCTTTTACAACCAGATCCCTGATCAAGATCCGATTCAGACTACTAAGCTCTGCTCCCCCTATATCCACGGGACCCTGAAATAGGTCTTCCATGGCTGCTTCCACCGTTCCGCGTATGTTAACAAAGGCCTCGGCCTTTGACTCCGGCAGGCCAAACACCACGGTCACGACTAGCACCAAGCTTAGTGATATTCTTAGCAATCCATTGACACCCTGTGGTGCCCTTGCTTTAGAAGGTGGCAACCACTACACCTCCTGTATACATACCGTGGCCGCCGAAGGCGAGAAGAGTCTACGACATATACTTCTCCATTTAGACACCGAAGCCTGACATCCTGCTACTTTTACTGGGCAAAATGGCCTGAATTACTGGATTTTTCCCATTAGCGAGCTGTTGCTAGAGCGATGAACCGGGTCGAAAGCCCTGTCACCACTTAGTCGGCAGCAATACAACCGGAATCAGTAAGATGGCTTTGGCAACCGGCTGCCTAGAACACCCAGTTCAGTGGCCATATCCAAGATAGTATATCGAGCCCTCAACTGCCGTGCATAAATGAGTGCATCATCTACCCAGCTTTGGGGCAATCCCAGTTTCTCCGGAGAGGTAACTGCCCCAGCCTGGTCTAGCATTTCTAAAACACTTTCCGATGTTGGCAGCCATGCCAAGGCCTCTTGGATTTGATCCCACTTATTCAAGATGACCTGTATTCTTTTTTCTCTGGCACCCCACGTAAGCCGTTTCCCTGGAGATTCGACCAAGATCTGATCACCCATCGGCCCGAAATGATTGCGAATGAGCTCCTCTGTCTCCTCCGGTGTCAAATGGCGCCCGGCTAGAGAGGCTGGATCTATGCTCTTTGAGTCAGTAGCCAACACTCTACCATATATATCAAGAATCAACGGGGTTGCAACTCCAACTTTCGTCCCATGCAGATGATAGTGCGATCCTTCCTTCAAACTGCGCATCTCCCAGTAATGGGCCAGCATGTGCTCGGCTCCGGAGGCTGGGCGAGAGTTCCCGGCCATGCTAATAGCAATACCGGACAGAATTAGCCCCTCTATCAGACCTTGGATGAGAAATGGTTCCCGCCGGTATAAGCCTTCGGGGTTCGCTGAACACTGCTCTAGAGCAGTCTCCATTAAATCCAGACTCGATTGGCAATAATACTCGCCATGAACAATCCGACTTAGCTGCCAGTCCGCCCGGGCAGTGAATTTCCCTAAAAGATCACCAAAACCGGCAACGATCATCTCGGAGGGAGCCTTACATAAGACAGCTAGATCGGCATAGATGGCCACAGGGGGGGTAGCAGCGAAGGTGCGTTTGAAACCCCCTACGATCAATGGTGCCACTGCCGAGGCATAGCCGTCCATGGAAGGGGCCGTAGGCATACTCACAAAAGGTTTCCTCATCTTATGGGCGACAAATCGCACCAGGTCGGTTATTGTTCCAGAACCGATTGCCAAAAGCACCGTAGCTGAAAGGGGTACCTCCAAGAACAGACGAGCCAGGTTGACCTCATCTGGTACAAGATCCTTATCTTGAGTCTCATAGACAGTCTTGCTGGTAGCAACACCGGCCCCCTGCAAAGCCGCTTCTACTTCACTGCCTGCTGCCAACATTGTATTCGTATCGGCGACCAGATGGGCCGCACCTACAAGGCCTAGTTTCGCCAGCTTATCCGGTATTTTCCCCAGTATATCGCTATCGATCTCGATGTCTGCAATCGGGAGCTGATGTCTTCGTCCGCAGCTACAAAGATAGCCTTGTCGTAGAGCTGCTAGTTTAGTATCTAGTACTGCCAATTCTCCCATCCTTCCTTACCCTAAAGGGCTCCACGTATATTTCCACACAGTGCTGGCTTTCCCTTCTCACCAACGGGGAAGCGCCCCACTTTGCCCATAAGGAAGGCATCACCGGACAACTCAGGCCTTGCTTTGCCAAGCATGTAAAGCTAACGCCACACCTATTACACCGTAAGCGATAAACACACGGAAGTACTCTCCGATTTGAGGAATGCCTACGATGGCTTGGCCAGCTAATGGCGATACGACAAAGAGAGTATGAAACAGGAGTAGACCAACCAGAGCCTGCCAGATAGAAGCCCTCCTGGCCGTCGCTCCTCCCACTAAAAGAGCTGCTATCGCAAAGGTACCAACCTGCTCGTGGCTGTTATAGGTATTCAGTGTACTGATGTTTTGCAGAAATATCAGTTGACCCCAAGCAGCCAATACTGTGGAGAAGATCATGGCAATAGTACGGGTCCTGTTGACGTCGATGCCGGCCACCGCAGCGATATTCATATCCTGGCCCACAGCCCGCATCTCTTGACCAAGCCTGGTTCGCATTAGAAAGTGCAAGCCTATGCATAGTAATGCCACCAAAAGCAAAGTAGCCATGGGAATTCTGATACCTGCTATATCGATCCGCCAAAGCTTATCCAATGCTTTAGCGGTAGGATAGAGATCTATAGTATTTCTTAGACCCACACCCCCCGGCAACATCATAGACCGGTTTTTCATTGGAATCACTGTGCCGACGAGAAAAAGAAAGACCAGCTGATAGAGACCATTGGCAAAAAAGCCAAGAATCATCGAGGTGATCATCTCTCTACCCTTCGCCCGGTTCATGACCATACCTGCCAAATACCCGATAACTGCAGCTAACGGAATACAGCCTAGCATCGCTAGGCTAAACCCTAGCAAGCCCTTAATTTTGAAATGGGTAATGGTGATAATCGCTACCTGGCCCGCCATGGCGCCGACTACTATGGCGAAGTTCAATCCTAGTCCAGCAGATACCGGTATCAGCAAAGCCAGAACTAGAAAAGAGTTGCGGGCAAGGCGAGTTATGATTTCATTGATAAGGAAGAGAGGGTCAATCTTTGCCACCATTACCCCGAGGGCACATAAAACGGCGAAGAGAATCGGAACAGCATTTTTCTTTACTAAAGATAAACCCGAACCCCTTTGTGTAGGCAGTGCAACGCTTTGACTCTTCACGCAGTTTCCCTCCGGTCTCCCCTAGTCAGGGCATATAGTATCATACCATTGCTGATAATCAAGCGGGCAACCTCCGATATGTCTCCCTGAATCACACGACTAGTGACCGGAAGTGCAATAGTCAAAAGAGTCTGGAACAAGATCGTTCCCAGCACGACATGACCGATAGAAGCTCTTTGGAGATTCGCACCACCTATGAGGATAGCAGCTACGGCAGGAAAACCCATCATTAAGGGTGCCATATACAGCTGTATGAGGCCATAGCTTTGGGCATAGACCACGATACCGATGGCTCCCAGTACTGTTGACAAAACCACTCCGACCGTACGTGTTCGATCCGGATCAATACCCGCCGCTTCCGCGAACCTCGGATTCGCTCCAGCCGCCTTTACAGCTAACCCTACTTTGGTGCGGAAGAACAGATGCACCAAAAGGCATAGCAGACCGAAAAAGCCCAAGAGGCCCAATGGTATTTCAAGACCACCCAAAGGAATCAGTAGGAAGTTGTTCAGGACCTTGCCAAAGTGGTTATCCAAGGTCAGTGTATATCTTAGGCCTCGTCCCCCGATAGCCCATACGAGCTCAGGGTTATCAAAAGGAGCAAGTAGCCAGAAGATACACATGAAAGCTACACTTGAAAAACCCACATAGGTTCCTACCATCATTTCTTGCCCCTTGACCTTATTGAGTAAGGCAGCATAACCCCAACCAGCCAAGATGGCCAGAGGAAGACAAAACAGAATCGCCAACCAGAACCCGGCGAACCCCTGAAAACCCAACTGCATACTGATTAGAGCACCTACCAAACCACAGAGGACGCCCACCGGCAATCCAAAGTTCAAACCCACTCCAGCACTAATTGTTGGCACCATGGCCAAAACCAACACACCATTCATGCCTATCCGTACCAAAGAAGCGCTGACCAGAGGACCGATAGGTAAGCCTGTGCCATATGCGACAACAAATAAGAATAAGACAAAACCAATAATGATTAACCTTGGGACTCCTAGTCGTTCGATAAAATCATGTAGCTTTTGTGACAAACTAGCCCACCTCCGCCCGTTTCCCGCCGGCCATCATCAAACCATATTCCACATCAGAATCGTCAGGGCCTAAAATCCCCACAAGGCGACCCTGATAGATAATCGCGATCCGATCACAAATCATCCTTAGCTCGGCAAGTTCACTGGATGTGATCACAACAGTCATTCCCAGCTCACGATTGAACTTCACCAATAGGTCTAGTACAAGACTCTTGGCACCCACATCGATACCACGAGTAGGCTCTGAAGCGAACAATACCTCAGGAGAAAGAGTTAGAGCTCGGCCCAAACAGACCTTCTGCTGATTCCCTCCGCTCAGCCTCCTTACCGGTTGTTCCGGCCCTTGACAGCGAATGTCCAGCTCTTCGATGGACTGAAGTGCATGCTGACGGATGGCTTCTGCATCCCTCACATACATTGAGGGCCAGGGTAAACGCTTTTTGAGAAACCTGTTCTGAATCTGTAAGCTGGTAAATACCATATTATCCTCGATGGAGTCATCCAGTAACAAACCGGTGCCACGCCGGTCCTCGGAAACGAAAGCCAGTCCTTGAGTCAATGCCACCGCTGGATCGTTTAGCGGCAATTTTACTCCATCATTCAGCACGGTTCCAGTAGCAGGATAGAGGCCCATGATGCCGTTAGCAACAGCTACTTTGCCATGGCCAGCCAGACCTCCCAGTCCAATGATCTCACCCCGCCGGATAGCCAGGTTAAGTCCCCGTAACTCTTCACCGGGCATATTCACAGCCAAGTCTTTTATGTCGAGTACAATCTTGTCTTCATTGGGCTCGTGTTTTCGCGGGGGCAAAGCAGGCCGCTTTATTTTCCGCCCTACCATCATCTCCGCGATCCGGTCTACTTTGGCCGCTTCCCGATGGAGATGCCCGACGACCTCACCATCGCGCAGTACGGTGATATTGTCCGCTACTGCCACGACCTCATCCAGTCTATGAGATATGAAAAGAATGGCCAACCCCGCCTCTGACAATCGCTTCACTGCCTGGAGAAACAGATCCGCTTCACTTTCTGTAAGCACTGCAGTCGGCTCATCAAAGACCAGTACTTGTACTTTGCTTTTATCGATTTCACGGGCGATCTCGACAAATTGCATATAGCCTACAGGTAAGCCGGCTACCGGTAGCCAATGATCTATGTCAACCCCTAGCCTTTCCAGAGCTTGTTCGGAATCTTTGCCCATTTGCTCCATATCCAGCAATTCGAGTCTTTCTCCCAGGACCTTACTGAGAAGATTCGGCCGACTCAACTCACGATTAAGCTTGATGTTCTCTGTGACAGTGAATCCCGGAATGAGCATGAACTCTTGGTGCACCATACCGATCCCAAGATTCATGGCATCGGCGGGAGACTCGATTGTCATCGTCTTTCCGTCTACCAGGATCTCACCTTCAAATCCTCCTGTTTGATGAATTACAGGCATGCCAAACAGGATATTCATGAGAGTTGATTTCCCGGCACCGTTTTCGCCCACCAAGGCGTGAATTTCTCCCACATCTACAGAGATATCCACACCCTTGAGGACGGTGTTGCCAAAAAAGCTCTTGGTTATCCCCCGCATCTCCAACGCGTGTGCCACTGCTTGACTACCCCTTCCACATAGAGGCAATTACCCGGCTGATCGCTCAGCCGGGGTAACCTACCTCACACCTCAAGATCTAGGCGAAACTATAGGGGCTTACGCTTACTGACAAGCCCTGCCCCTATAGCCTTCGAGTAATCCCACTACTCATGTTGCGGCATTACGGTTATCTAAAACTCGGTCTCACCAAAGATAACCGAGCCCATAGTGAACATGTAGAAATTACCATCTTCACTAAGCCGCGTTGCCTGCACATCCACGCCTGCCACATCACTAAAGACTTTGGCTACTGCATCCATGTCGTCAAAATCCAGTCCTTCTTCAATTGCGGCTCGGGCAAGCTCTACGCCTGCTTCGACAGTCATCATATTAAAGGAGACTCCCCAGGTACCGAATCTTCCGGCACCACCCTTGGCCACCACAGCTTCATTGATAGCTTTTAGGATGGCGTTCATATCGCCTTTCATATCTTCGGTGATCGCCAAACCCAAGGCTCCGGGATATCCGTGTGTTGGGCTCGGGCAGCACTGCTCAGGGAAAATAGCGCCGGTATCAAGAGCTTTAATGATCAAAGGCTCCTGCATAGCACAGTTAGTACTGAACAAAGCAATGTCCTTGCCGTGTTCAGCTACCTGGCGAGGAACGTCTTCCAGCACAAACTGCTGTGCTCCGGGAACCCCAGCATCACTCATGGGATCTGGTGCTGTAACATCGATGAATTCCATCCCTAGTTTCTCGGCTTCATCTTTCATAATGTCCCGCCGCTGAGCCAATAGCTCATATGACATATGCCGGGGGAAGGAATAGTGAAGGAATTTCTGGGCACCCATCTTATGAGCGAGCTGCAGAATAGTCCGCCCACGACCCAGGTTATCTGTTTCAAGGATTATGTCAGCAGCTTCTTCAACTATTGGGGGATCTTCATGCGGTACGCCAAGGATAAACTTTACCTCAGGTCGCATATCCTTTACCTGTCGAATTGCCGCTACTGTCCCCGGCACAGCCTGGGAAACAACAATAGCTTTCACAGAACGGTCCGACGCCAACTGTACTATCTGTGCAATGGTCGTTTCCTGCTCTTGCATAAAGTTGTCCGGATAAATCACATGCTTGATCATATCTCCATATTTCGCTGAAACATTCTCCGCACCCCGGTACTCATCTTCACCCTGGGACACGGTACCGGTGACTACACCGATCTTATAATCGGCAGCTAGGGTCGCACCGGTTATTGTCAGTACCATCAAAGCTATAAGCACTATGGACATAAATTTCTTCACAATCGCAGCCTCCTTTTTTTCGTAAAATCCATGTCGTCGCCACCGACAACAGTATCACCAGAAAATCCTCTTTGCTCCTCCCCTCCACCTATTTATTCTATACCCTCAGACTCTGCCTGATTGCTGTGCAAGGCCTGAGGGCATATCTTTCTGAGACTATAGGGCTAAAACCGAAATGCTTAGGACTTAATTCTCTATAGCGCGTCGTTTTCCTGCACAAATATCGTACTTTTTGCCTGAATATATCATTTACCAAGTGAACACCTGACGATATCCGTCCCAAACAACCCTATCTATGTATACAATACACAAGCCCCAGCATATCTAAGAACCCAGCAGGTTGTGCCTACTGGGTTCACGTAAGAGGATTCTGGCAACCAGCTACTCTCCCACCGGGTTACCCCGGCAGTACCATCGCCGCTGGAGGGCTTAACGCATGGGTTCGAGATGTTG
>JAAZLW010000179.1 GCA_012799135.1 Bacillota bacterium
CAACCCTGTTCTTCTGTTCATTGGCAGGCTATGCCTTTGCAAAATATGAATTCCCCGGCCGGAATGCGCTGTTTTATTTCATCGTCGGTACCATGATGGTTTCGCCGGAAGTTGGCGCCATTCCGCTGTTTGTCGTCATGCGCAAAGTCGGACTGATCAATAGCCTCTGGTCTCTGATTATTCCACGCATGGCTACGGCGGTTGGCATATTTTACTTGCGTCAGTACATGCTGGATGTACCCAACGAGATCATCGATGCGGCGCGCATCGACGGGTGCAGCGACTTTGGCATCTATGCGCGCGTAGTCGTTCCCATCGTCAAGCCCGCGCTGGCTTCCTGGGCGTCTATTACAGTTATTGCCCGTTGGAACGACTTCTTCTGGCCACTGCTGTTCCTGCGCAGCAGCAAGAAATACACCTTAATGGTCTCTGTTTCCATGCTACCGGTCAGCGATGGTCTTTCTACGCCTTGGCAGGTTGTGCTTGCCGGCACTACTTTAGTCATCGTTCCTAGCATTATCCTCTATCTTGTGATGCAGATGTTCCAGAAATCCGGCATGGTTGCCGGCGCTGTCAAAGGCTGATCTCCCGAAAGGAAGGTACAACATGTGTTTTGATGCGGAAAAATACACAAACTATCTCGCTATTCTTTCTGAAGAGCTGATTCCGGCCCTGGGCTGTACAGAGCCCGCCTGTTTGGCGCTGGCCGGAGCAAAGCTCCGCGCAGTGCTGGGTGCAATACCGGAGCATATTGATCTGCGGATGAGCGGAAATCTAATCAAGAATACCAAGTCTGTCACGATTCCTCAGTCAAATGGCATGTATGGGATTGCTGCAGCGGTACTGCTTGGCGTAGTCGGCGGTGACGCCGGACGCGGCCTTGAGGTACTCAGTTCAGCCACCGAAGCAGATATACTTCAGGCAAAACAGTTACTGGCCGATGATTCGTTGTGCCATGTGGAGCTTCTTCCCACGCCCGCAAAACTGCATCTAATTATCGAAGGTGTGGCACAGGGGCATCGTGCACTGGTAGAAATTATGCATGTACATACGAACATAGTACGCATCGAAAAAGACGGCCAAGTGCTGCTAGATACCGGTGAAAGTGCAGAAGACTGCAATGAGTCATTGACAAATCGTGCCTGTCTAAACGTACGTGACATCCTCGCCATTGCCGACTATGTGCGCCTGGAAGACTTTGAACCGATTCTCCGCCCTCAGATTGAATGCAATACAGCCATCGCTAAGCAAGGACTGACAGGCGATTATGGGGCCAATGTTGGCAGGAGCCTTCTTCGTCACTTCGGTCCCGACGTAAACAATGTAGCGCGCGCCATGGCCGCTGCAGGTTCGGACGCGCGCATGAGCGGATGCCAGATGCCGGTGATTATCAATTCCGGCAGTGGAAATCAGGGAATCACCACATCTGTTCCCGTAATCGTCTATGCGCGTCACTACAACCTTTCGGACGAAAAACTGCTGCGTGCGTTATGTGTCAGCAACCTAATTGCGATTCATCAGAAGACGAATGTTGGTCGTCTTTCTGCCTATTGTGGTGCGGTCAGCGCAGCTTGCGGTAGCGGTGCGGCAATCACCTACATGCTAGGTGGCGATTATGAACAGGTCAGTCATACGATTACGAATACCTTAGCCAATGTATCCGGCATCATTTGCGATGGCGCCAAACCTTCCTGCGCCGCAAAAATTGCTTCCTCTGTAGAGGCCGCGATCATGGCTCATACCCTCGCCTCTGAGTCGCTGACTTTCAAAGATGGGGATGGCATTGTAAAATCCAACGTCGAAGCAACCATTGACGGGGTTCGTCATATCGCTTCCAAGGGCATGCGAGAGACAGACATTACCGTTCTCAATATCGTAATTCAATAATTCACGAAAATAGGCGTAGAGTGTTAGCTTGTACCGCAATATGCTTGGCCCCGTCATGTTAGCCAGTCCTCACTCTCCTGAAGAGTCTTCCAGTTCTCGATGGCCGCTTGGAGAATCATCCTTGCCAACCAGGCTTGGCTCACATTGCTTTCACCAACCCGTTATGATTACATGCGGTAGCGTTACTGCGGGAGTTCGGACCTTAGGTTGCTTCAAATAGGATGGCGACGGTAGACGAGTACATCCAGGACTTCTTGATATGCCAGAGAATGTACATACCATGGGAGGAACCGTCATGTCATATACAGTAGAAGTCTGTTGCTATACACTTGAGGATGTATGCCGAGCCAAGCAGGCCGGTGCCACCCGGATCGAACTCTGCGCTGATCGATCATCCGGTGGCACCACCCCTAGTTATGGCCTGATCGAGCATGTCCTTGCTACCGTTCCCATCGATGTCGCTGTGATGATCAGACCACGAGGTGGAGACTTTCTCCATAGTGATGACGAACTCAGCATCATGCAACGGGATATCGCTGTGGCTGGTCGTCTCGGAGCTGAAGGTGTCGTTTTCGGTGTGCTAGACGAACAAGGCTCCCTTGATGTTCCCAAGATGCGCACCCTCATAGATACTGCCAAGCAACATAGTCTCATGGTTACCTGCCACCGAGCCTTTGACAGAGCACGGGATCCGTACCGGACTTTGGAGGAGTTGATCAACCTTGGCGTTGACCGCCTGCTCACATCTGGCCAAAAGCCCACTGCTACTGAGGGCCTCCCCCTATTACAGGACCTGTTAAAGATTGCCGATGGTCAACTAGCGATCATGGCCGGAGGTGGTGTGCGAGGCAGCAACATTGAAACCATTCTAGCTGCCGGTATCCGCCATATTCATACCGGTAGCACCAAGACCGTACAGTCCAGAATGACGATCATCCAGCCCCAACTGTCGCTCGGTAGCCCCACCTACGATGAGAGTCTGCAATTGGTGATCAACGAAAAGGATGTAGCTAGCATTGTAGAGGCGATGAAACGGAGAGTACATACAGACTACTAGTTTTGTCCATGCAATCGCATCACACCTAAACATGAGAAATAGCATCTACCCAAAACCAAGACTCTGGCTGGGGAACGCGCCCTTTGCACTCCCCAGCTCTTTTACCAAGTGCTATATATCCAAACACTACCGATCCTTGGGCTATCTCACCAACTGATGCCCTTGACCACGACTAGATCCGATTGTACTCCTCGGCACCAAATCAGGCTATCACAGCCATTTCGATGTCCAAAGCTCTTGCTAGCTTCTTTAGTTGAGATTGGCAATGTCCCACACCAAGAGCGAAATGGTGAGTGGGTGCTGCTTCAGCCCACTTCTCAATGAAATCATGGACTGGTATGGGGAATCTGACACGGGAATTTGTATTACCTGTAGCAGGGATCAAGCCTGGTATAGACTCTCCCTCGGCTACAACAAACTTAAATCTACCTTCATACGTTTGTGTTAGACCTAAGATGGTAACAGGACCGGTTTTCACCTTGAATTCCACAGACGCACCGTAACCCTTCTTCCCATGGTAAAGGCTCAGTCCCCTTAAGATGGGCTTCTGGTCACTGATCCTGATGTGGCCGGGCCCATCGTGTCCCACCAAGACAAAGTCCCCCTCAAAATCTACCGGATGAAGCTCAGCGAACGACCCCCCTGCACCCAACCGGTCCATGATTAGCATAGCTACACAGTTTTTCATATCACCTTCGCCAGCAATAGGAATCCCTCGACCAGTTAGAAGAGAATTTCCTATGATCAAGCTAGCGGCCAACCGCTCATACTCATGGCCATCAATACCGGCATAGTAGTACGCCATGCCATCTAGTTCAAAATCCTCCACTAACTGCTCTAAACCCTGTGCTACTTTAGCTGAATACTCCAATACATCGTCACTTACGGGACCCGCGATGGGATCTGCCCCTGGTGCAGGAAACTCAAAGAAATCCCTAATCCTCGTCAGCATGGTTTGGAGCTCAGAGTCGGTAACAGCATCTACTCGTTCCTTCAGGTCGCACATCTCGATCATCTTGATATTCTGCCCAAAGAAAGTATGGAAGTCAGTCGGATCAAAGTACATATCGAGCATACCTTCATAGGTATGTCCCAAGAAGCCTAGATCGGCATATCTCAAATCGTGTAGCACTTTGGCTACTTGACACCATTCGCCGATTTCCTTCCATACGCGTTCATCTCCCTCTAGCCTGCCAAACAAGACACTGTATGGTATGCCCGCTCTAGTTAGGGCATAGCCTATCTCAGGAAGCGATGTACAATTATCATGAGCCAGTTGCTCATAGGTGGTCGCTTTAGGATAATCCATCCTAGCTGTCGGCTGTAAACCGACCAAGATAAATGGGACTTGGTTAGCCTTAGCAATAGGCAGCACTACTGATGAGTAAACATAGGTGGTCACATTACAGAAAATGACATCTACATCATGGCTACGAAAGAGCTGAGCCGCTCTACGAGCCTTATCCATAGTGTCTACTAGCCCCGCGCAAACTACATCTACCCCAAAACCCTCCAGCTTTTTGACAAAATGCTTGTGATAGCCTGCCAATCTCTCTTCAAGACCTGGGAACTGCATCCAATAGCGCTGCAGACCGACATTGAATGTTCCGACTTTGACGTTTGTTGTTCTCATGCTGTTGCTAACCCCTCCTGAACGGTGAACTTACCAAGTGATGTCTATGGCACCACTTACGTTTTGCAGCACATAAGTTCCTTTACCCTCGTCTAAAAGACCATCCAACTTAACCTTGTTTGGGTATGTGGATACTTCCATAGCCCTCAGCTTCTCCAAGGGTGGATAGATGGTTACTGTAGCATCTTTGAGACCGGAGATTCGAGTCATACGTTGTTTACCGGTGGGAAACGGCGGTTCTTGTTTACTATATATAGTTGATAGCATCTTCTGACGCACAAAAACACGGCACTCATCATGAATTGTCCGTCCAAGCGTGTACGTAGCTACCGAATCTTGCACCCGGGCGTCCTTACCAGTCAAGATCGGAGCTCCATCGGGAAACGATAGTCTCAATCCAACAGTCATGTCTGCCTTATATCCTGAAATATTGAAACCATTATTTTGCCGAGATACCAATAGAAGTGGTCTGATACTGCTAATTTCGGGCAACATGTGGACGATCCTATAGCCAAAATAGCTTAGCATATAACGGGGCAACATAGTTGTATCTACATACCGCACCCCGTAGGGTTCGGGTAAACGCAATTCCTCGTCTGGTTTTTTCCGTACTGAAAAAGGATTAGAGCCTCGTACCCAACCTACCTTCCCACCCTGCCAAGTTGGAAGCTCACGTACAAGGCCATATACCCGTTCTTCTTCACCCTGTTGCACCAGTGCCACTATGTTCGTATAATCATCCTGCGAATCGGCGATGATTTCTTGGATCTTGCCACCGCTTACCAATGGATCATGACGAAAGCTCTGATGCGGTCTCTGGCAAAGGTATTCATCATTCTCACCCGCAAACCAGATTGCCATATCACCTTCCAGACCTACATCCAATGAAATATTAAGCATTTCCCTCATGCCTTCCGGGGCAAAATCCAGAGGACCATACAGGATGAGTCTCCCACCACTCTTGATGAACTGCTCTACATAGTCCCAGCAAAGCCCATCAATCAGATTCGTAGGAGCAAAAAGAATGGTGTCGTATAGCGCGGAGGGGTTCTTCTCCCATACCTGCTTGAAAGATCTAGTGGAAATCACTGTATTGAGGGGTAAACCGTTATTGACTGCCCCACGCACAAACCAATCTCCAAAAAACACCAGATCCATCCGTTCGGTATGCTTCTCTGCAATAGTAAAGTACTCATCAAAGGGGTATAGCCAGGTTAGAAGCCCCGGTTGATTGGGTTGATCCTTGATAGCTCTTCTTATGTGGGGAATTACCTCCAATGGGCACAGCTCATCCAATTCCCCTTTCTCCGTATCAATAGTCAGAAACTCAATGATATCTGGATTCTCTATTTCACCTAACTCGTTAACCCTGCTGACACTCATGACCGTATAAATATCAAAGGGTTCCCGGCCATACCAATCCCACCATGGATTCTGCCAAAACCACGGATCATTTGGGTAAAAACGGAACGGATAAACGTCTCCGGGCAGCTCCGCGATGCGAGACATATGACCAACAAGCTCAAGTCCGTAATCATTATTCAAGGGACCCCAGGGGGAATTACAGGCTGGAGCCCACATGAAATTACCGTCATATAGGTCTCTTAGAGGTACGCAATCCTTGGCTAGGTCCATGGCCGCTCCAAAATTCGTCCCCCTTACCTCCACAGGGAAATCTGGGCAATGCTCCTGAAACTGAACCCAAAAGGAGAGTATCTTGCTAGACAACTGATCGTAATCGGCGGTATTAAACCTATTACCATCAAAATTCTCACCCAGGCAACTCCAACCAAAATGCGTAAAGCCAAAACCATTAGAAAACCAGATGTAGTCAAATCCTAATGTGGAAAGAAAACTACGACACTGCTTGCCG
>JAAZLW010000357.1 GCA_012799135.1 Bacillota bacterium
TACACATTTTACTTTATGTTTTACAAACCATTTTCCAGCTTCTACACCTGTTCCACATGAATAGTGGTAATATTCCTTGGAGTCGTCAAATTTTCTGTGCATTCCTGTATTTAAGCATACTACCATATCTTCTAGTTCTTCTGGTTTAATATTTGCTCGTTCACATGCATCTTCTAAGTGCTTGGGTAATATAAGCCCCCAAGGTTCTATTTCGATTTCTAAGCATACAGCATCTCCTGTATATGCATCTACAGGCATTTCGTGTGTATATCGGGCTCTTCTACCATCAAATTCTCTTTCCATAACATGGCGTGGTGCATCACAATGTGTTCCAGTGTGCTGAACACAGTCTATTCTTTGTGTTAATACTCCACCTTTTGCTAGTGTGTGCATGGAATCAATTACTGGCTTTGCAAAATATGGCCATCTTGGTATATCAGCACTAAATGGATGTGTTAGATCTACAAATACTTTCTTTGACATTATATATTCCTCCCTGTTTTTTTATTTGTGCCCAGTATTATTTGATTCTGGGCGTAATCATTAAAATTACAAATCATATACCATCTTGATCAAATATTCATTTAGCTCTCTTTTAGATTTTTCTATTTCATCAGGTGACCAAGTCTGAAAACCTTCACCAGATTTGAACCCTTCTTTTCCTTGTGCTAGATGTTCTTTTATAATAGGTGATGGTTCATGTGAATCTTCCAAATGCTTCAGAATATAATTGTGAATATTATATGTTAATTGCATCCCAACCATATCCGCATTTTCCATTGGTGCAAGTTGAGGCAATCTCAGGCCAAAGCTGTATTTTACTGCATCATCAACTGTTTTCGCATCAGCAATACCATGTTCTACAATTGAGATAGCTTCGCGCCATAATGCATGTTGCATCCTGTTTGCAATAAACCCTGGTACATCTTTTTTACAAAGGACTGGCTTTTTACCAACCCTTTCGAGAACTTCCATTGTAGCACCAATTACTTCATCACTAGTATTTTCAGTTTTTACTACTTCAACTAATGGAATTAGGTGTGCCGGGTTCCAAAAATGTGCACCAACTACCCTTTCTTTCCTGTTAACACTTGCTGAAATTTCCGTAGGGCTCATAACTGAAGTGTTTGTAGCAAAGATACAATCATCGCGGCATATCTCTTCTAATATGGCGAAAAGATCCTGTTTTATTTTCATATCTTCAGCAACACACTCAATAGCAAAATCAGCATTTTTTACTGCTTCACTTTCTATATCTAATGTAAAAGAAATTCTCGAGAGCCTTGCTTCTATATCATCATCTGTAATGATTCCTTTATCTCTAAGCTGTTCAAGGTCTTGTCTGATTGGGCCATAGATATCACGTTGACTTCTATTTTGAACAGTAATATTCAAATCTTCACATCCGGAAAAGACTAACGCTAGCCCTTTCCCCATCATACCAGCACCACATATCAAAATATTTTTTATTTCCGTCATTGTTATCTCTCCCGAATAAAATTAGTTAGCCCAGTATCCGCCTTCTGTAGCAACATTGGCACCGGTCATAAAATCACTTGCACTAGAAGCTAAGAAGATACAAGGTCCTACAAGGTCTTCCGGTTCACCAAGTCGCCCGATTGGCAGACGTTTTAGGAAGTTTTTATAAACACTGCTTTCTGGGTCAAACATCCACTCAGTTAAGTCGGAACGGAAAACAGTTGGGTTGATAGTATTTACATTTATTTTGTGTTCAGCAGACCATTCACAAGCTAAGGATTGTGCCATAAGGTCTATACCTGCTTTTGCTGTGCAGTAGCCAGTATAGCCTGCCATACCCATTTTGGAACGTGCTGATGATACTAGTATGACCTTCCCGCCCTTACCTTGTTTTATCATCTGCTGTCCTACATATTTGCAGTATAACCATGTTGCTTGAACATCTGCATCAATAA
>JAAZLW010000180.1 GCA_012799135.1 Bacillota bacterium
GAACTGGCGTTTGGAATTGGGACTCCTCTTGGGCTTGGTGATGGCGGTGGCCATAGTCTCAGCCGTTCCGATCTATACCAATGGTGCATTGCAATACTCTTTGATGCGAGATTGGGTAAGGGGCACCAGCCGGGGAAGGTTGCCATTCACCCTGTTTTTGCTGCATGACCCAGGTAGGGAAGGTGAGGTTGATGCAGCCAAGTACCGCCGGCTCATGGAGTTCTTGGAGACAGAAGTTGAAGAGCGCATGGGTGCTCCTTTGGTCTACTACTCCCGTATAGGCACCGTGGATACCCAAGGCATACGCCCAGTTGATCCCAAGCTCATGAAGAAGGAGCAGTATGGTAACCTGCGGTATATGAGTGGACTTGAGGAAAGGGTGGATGTGATCGAAGGGCGGTGGCCTGCATCTTTGCCCCGAGAGGACGGGGTCTTGGAGGTCATTGTCGATGAAAAAGCTCTGGACAGTAAGGAGTTGCTTGTAGGCAGACAGTATGTTATGCGTCTGGCCGCAACCAGTGATTATGATCGAGAGATGAAGACTATAACTGCAGAAGTGGTGGGGGTGTTACGTCCCAAGGAAGAGACCAAAGGTTCACCGATCTGGGCCTACTATCCACCTTTCGAGAACAGTTTCTTCATCAGTGAAGAGTTTCTCACTGATCATTTGATGAAGACGGAAGGGGTAGCAGTGTATGAGCTGGTCTGGTATTGGGTATTTGATCATACCAGTGTCTATGTAGACCGGCTACCTACCTTGATTAGCGAACTGGAGTATATCGAGAACACGGCCAATCAGATCTTGCCCGGTACGCGGCTATGGCTTTCGCCCTTAAGGACCTTTCAGTATTTCCGAGAAAGAGCTTTCTACTTGAGGCTGTTAATGTTCGTGCTCAGTGTGCCCATCTTGGGTATGGTGCTGTACTTCATCGTACTGGCTGCCAGCCTGACGGTCAGTCGGCGACAGACAGAGATCGCTATGCTCCGGAGTCGGGGGGCGAGTGCTGGACAGATCGTCTTTTCCTACCTGATTGAATGGTGTCTTTTGGGGATTGTGGCCTTTGCCATTGGGCCTTGGCTGGGGCTTCTGATCTCGAGGGTAATCGGAGCATCAGCGGGGTTCCTCAGCTTCGTGGATCGCACGGGGCTGCCGGTGAGGCTAGGGAGAGAGGCATATCGCTATGCTTTTATTGGTGTAATCACCTCCGTCTTGGCTTGCCTGCTCCCGGTTATTTCCGCTACCCGGCATAGTATCGTGACATATAAACAGGAAATGGTGCGCAAATCCCGTGCCCCGCTCTGGCAGCGGTATTACCTGGACTTTCTATTGATGGGGCTTGTCTATATTGGTTATCGCTCACTGCAAAGGCAGGCTCTTCTGGTTACTACCGCCAAGGATATAACTGAATCCCAGCTGATTTTGGATCCCGCCTTATTTGTGATCCCGGTGCTTTTCTTGGTGGCAGCTGCTTTGCTTGCATTGCGGCTTTATCCGTGGTTGATGCGGCTTTTGGCCTGGGTAACAGACCGCTGGGCGGGTATCGCCCTTTCTTTGACTACCTTGCATTTGGAAAGAAACCCGGGGCAGTGCAGTCCTTTGATCTTGCTGATCATTTTAACTGTGTCGATGGGTATCTATGGAGCCTCTACCGCTCGCACCTTGGATAAGAACTTCGCCGATCAAATCGAATATCGTTATGGCAGTGATTTGGTCCTACGGGAACAGTGGGCGTTACCGGGGGGAGGCGGAATGGGACCGGGGGGGCCACCGGGCGTAGCGGCAGGGGCCGGTGATGAAGCCGAAGTGAGTATCTACGAACCGCCCTTCTATGTGCACAAGGAGCTTCCCGGAGTGGAGGCAGCTGCCCGAGTGCAGCGGCTGGAGGTAAATGTGCGTTCAGCCGGACAATTTCGAGGCAGGGCCGATCTGATGGCCATTGACCCATGGGATTTCGCGGAGGTGGCCTGGACCAGGCCGGATCTAAATGAGCATCATCTATATACTTATCTAAATGTCTTGACTGCACATTACGAAGGTGTCTTGGCTTCCCGAGAGCTGGTAGAGAAATATCGGGTACGGGTAGGGGACTGGGTCACCCTGGCAATAGGTGGCCAGGATATAGATTTTTACGTAGTGGGGGTTGTCGACTATTGGCCGGCCCTTTACCCTGATAAACAGCCTTTCTTTGTCGCCAATCTAAATTACCTCCAAGATGAGTATTTGATCCAGCCCTACAATGTCTGGCTCAAGGTGAATAGGGAGGCCCGCTTGACGGATATAGTGACTTCCTTGCGAGAACAGGGAATCTGGGTAATTGGCATTGATGATGTGCGGGGGATGCTGATCGAGGGGCGTCAGGAGCCCCAGAGAATGGGCCTGTTTGGTATGCTATCGATTGGGTTCTTAGTATCAGTCGTGATTAGTCTGATGGGATTCTTCTTCTACACCTTTTTATCTTTGCGGCAGAGATTCCTGCAGTTCGGCATCCTGCGGGCCATCGGCCTTTCCGTAGGGCAGTTGATCTCTATGTTATTTATTGAGCAAGTATTATCAGTGGGTGTGGCCGTAGCCATCGGCACCATCTTGGGAGGCTGGGCCAGCCGGCTGTTCTTGCCTTTTACCAAGGTGAGTGCTGATCTGACCGGTTCGGTGCCGGAGTTTATGATCATTGTTTCCCGCTCGGATCTAGGTAAGATCTACCTAACCTTAGGGGGAATGCTTCTATTTGGTCTGTTCGGCTTGGTAATCGTTCTATCCCGCATGCGGCTCCATCAGGCTGTGAAACTGGGGGAGGAAGTTTGATGGCACCCATTATCAGTTGTGACAATCTCGTGAAGATCTATCGGATTGCTGATCTGGAGGTCATGGCCCTGCAGGGACTTGATCTAAAGGTCTATCCCCAAGAGGTCATGGCCATCATTGGGGCCAGCGGTAGCGGTAAATCGACATTGCTCAATATCCTAGGGGGCCTGGATGAGCCCACCGCCGGCTTGGCTGTGGTCGCTGATTGGAACTTGGGCCGGCTAACCCGTAAACAGAAGATGATTTACAAGCGGGACATTGTCGGCTTTGTCTGGCAGAATGTCGGCCGCAACTTAATTCCCTATCTGACTGCTGAAGAGAATGTACTGGTACCGATGATCCTGAATGGCAAAGCTGATCGGGCTTGGGCCCGTGAACTCCTGGAAGCTGTGGGTTTGGGTAATCGCTTACATCATCGTCCGCTGGAAATGTCCGGGGGCGAGCAGCAGCGGGTAGCGATTGCCATAGCTTTGGCTAATCGTCCCAAGGTGCTGTTGGCCGATGAACCCACCGGTGCTCTGGATACCCGTTCCAGCCGTCAAGTCCTGGAGGTATTCCATGATGTCAGTCGCACCTATGGGGTGACCGTTGTCATCGTCACCCATGACCACAGCATGGCTTACGCGGTAGATCGGTTTGTTGAGATCCGGGATGGCAAGACCAGTATAGAGACGGTCCGCCGTCGGCCCTTGGAGGCCGGGGAGGAAGTCAGCAAAGATGAGACTTCTCATGATGAATACGTGGTACTGGATTCGGCCGGCCGCTTGCAGATTCCGCCTGAATATCGGGAAGCTTTGGGGATCGGAGAGCGGCTGAGTGTGGAAGTGGATGATGGCAAGATCATCTTGACCCCACCCCCCAAGAGCCCCACCTCGGGTGTCGGGACTGCTGATACGTCGGGCCCGGACACCCAGGATCCGGTTGTCTCTTAGTGGGTGGTGACCAGCTGTTAGCAGGCAGGCAGATGCCTGCCAGACGCTTTCATGGAGGGAACTGGAAGGAGTTTGGGTGTCTAGGCCTGAATAAGATCATGGGTTTCTCTGCTGAGGGATTAATGAGCACCGGTCTGCCCGGGAGGGTGGGGGTGCTTTTTTGAGTATAATTCGGAAGAAGAATAGCCTAGAAAAGAGGTTCCTCAGAGGGGAGTATCTAAACAATATATGGCAAGTGGGGCTGAATCTGTTATTTCCACCTCCCCGCAGCTGCCTAATCTGTGGCCGGAAACTGCCGGACAACACTTTGATTGAGATCTGTCAACTCTGTCTGGAACAGCTGCCCTTGGTGGGGGATTGCTTTTGCCGGCAATGTGGCCGTCCCCTAGCGGTGGTGGCTCCGAAGACAAGGCCCTTAGGGGAGATGCGCTGCTTTGATTGTGCCAGGACCCGCCACTTTTTCGTGCAAAACCGGGCTGTGGGAATATATAGCGGACCCTTGAAGGAACAGATTCAGGAGTTGAAATACCATTATAATCGCCGGTTGGGCATTGGCTTGGGGCAGATCATGGGGTTAGTGGCTGAGGCTCGAGGTTGGGTGCCGGAAAAGGCCCATCTGCTGGCCGTGCCGCTGCATAGAGAACGTCTGCACCAACGGGGGTATAATCAAGCGGAGCTTCTGATGCAGGGGATGGAAAGCGTCCTCGAGACTCCCAGCTTGGAGTCTCATACTGTGATTCGACGGGCAGCTACAGGCGCTTCCAGTGGTCTTAGCCCCAAGGAAAGGCGGGCCAACTTGCGGGGTGTCTTCCAGGTCCCCCGGCCTGGTGAGGTTGCCGGTAAGGTTTTGTGTATAATCGACGATATCTATACTACAGGAGCCACTTTAGATGAGCTGGCCCGGACTTTGCTCCAGGCAGGAGCCGAAGCAGTCCATGGCTTGACTTTATCCATCGCCGTAGACGATCAACACCTTCTTGGGAATGATTTTAAATAGGCCCATTAGGGAGAAGGGAGATGGGAAGATGGCTTTGCGTAATTGTGCCAACTGTGGCAAGCTATTTAACGCTCCGACGGCCACCATGAAGCTATGTATGGAGTGTGAACGCGAAGATCAGAAGCAATTTGATCAGGTGAAAGAGTACATTAAGGAACATCCCACAGCTACCGTAATCGAGATCACCAAAGAGACCGGAGTTGAGCGAAAACGGCTTTATGAATGGGTGCGGAGTGGTCGGCTGGACGTAGCCGGGGTTAAAGATCTGGGCTTGCGTTGTGAAGGTTGTGGGGAAGCCATTACCAATGGTCGCTTTTGCGCTCAATGTGCCGCCCGCCTACAAGATGATGCTAAAAGACTACTGGGGGGCCAAAAGCCCCAGAGCAGACCAGGAGCAGGGGGCAAGGCGGGGTTTCATGTGGCAGACAGCATAGTGCGGCGGCGCCGGAGACATTAAAGCAAAATCGGGTATTGCCGATAGGAGTATTAGGAGTGTAGTCGTAAAGCCGGAGGTGAGAAAGCGCCCGGATGGTCATAGTCGGGTGCTGTCAACATGAAGATTACTCCTCAAGAGCTCAAATTGGTAGCAAAGTTGTATCGGGAGCAAAAGCAAATAGAGCCCCGGCGAGTCACTGCGGAGAACGGGGCGCCGCTGGATAAAGTCATGCTCTCTGAGGAGGGTCTGGAGCTGCAGACCATCATCGCCCGGCTAAAGGATGTCCCCGAGATTCGGGAAGAGAAGGTAGCGAAGCTCCGGACCGCTATTGAGAAGGGGACCTATCAGGTATCGGGGCGTGCAGTGGCAGAGAAATTGCTGGATCAGATACTGAATGATGAGATCTTTAGGGAAGATGTTTGATGATCGAGAGCTGAGGGAGGATTCCCATGCAGCAGCAATTACCCGGGCAAGCAGCCGGAAAGATTACCAATGATTCGCCACTCGCCGATCTGATCGATGGACTGATGGAGATCCTGTCTCAAGCGACGGCTACGGTGGAGGCACTTACCAAAGAAGCTGAACACAAACAGGATGCTTTGCTAAGAGACGATCTAACCCTGCTGGAAGAAGTCGTGGCTCGTGAGGTGGGCTTACTGCAGGAACTGGAGCAGTGGGAGGCCCAGCGGGTCAGCCAGGTGGCGTGCATAGAAGGACAACTACAGAGTTCGGGGATTTTGTGCGAAGCAGGGACTAGCATTAGTCTTGATGAGATCGCCCGGAAATTGTCGGATGCAAGGGGACAACGTCTGCTCCGCCAGGGGGAGGAGCTCAGGGGCAGTATGCTGCGTTTGCAGGAGCTTAACTTGCTCAATGCTGACCTCTTGCGGCATTCATTGACATTGGCTAACTATTGTTTGAGCCTGATCACAGGCGATACGGGACAGACCATCTATGGAGAACCGGGAAAGAAAGAGCGCCAGGGTTATCAACCGGGTAGACTCGATGCCAGGGCATAGGGGGTGGGATGATGCGCAGTACTTTTGCAGGACTGCAAATGGGCTTAAGGGCTCTACAGGCTCACCAGATGGGCCTAAGTGTCACCGGACACAATATCGCTAATGCCAACACAGAAGGCTACTCCCGCCAGAGGATCAGTCTGGTACCTGGTCATCCCTATACAGTGCCGTCCCTTAATCGGCCACTGTCTCCGGGACAGATGGGTACAGGAGTACAGGTGGCGGAGATCACCCGGATACGGGATGAATTCATCGAGATGCAGCTGCGCATGGAAAGCCAGACTACCGGCCAGTGGGAGGTCTTGATGGATGGGTATGAGCAGATCGAAATGGTCTTCAATGAGCCGTCAGATACCGGGATCAGCAGCACGCTTACGGCTTTCTGGAAATCGTGGCAGCAGCTTAGTCTGACACCTGCGGACCTTGCCGCCAGGGCGGTGGTCCGGCAGACGGGGGCACTACTGGCAGATGCCATCAGCCACACTTATACTCAGCTGCACCGCTATCGTGAAGAGGTGAATGGTGCCATCGGGGTTAAGGTGAATCGGATTAATTACCTGGCCCAGCAAGTTGCTGATCTCAATAAGCAGATTGTGGCAGTAACTGTCTCTGGTGACCATCCTAATGATTTACTGGATGCCCGGGATCTGCTTGTTAAGGAGCTGGCTCAGATAACCAATATTCAGGCAGTCACTGATGACGAGCTGCAAATGCATATCAGTATTTCGGGCAGTTCTTTAGTGCAAGGCTCCCATGTCTCCAGACTGGGCCTAAGGGAAGAACCTCAGGGCTATCGCGTTATCTGGGAGGGGGCCGGTGATGTCAAAGCGGTCTTCAATGGTGGAGAGCTCAAGGGACTTTTCCAGCTCCGAGATGACATTTTACGAGATGGGTATATGGCAGAACTGGACCGGCTGGCTCAAGCACTGATCGAAAAGGTCAACGAAGTGCATCGCCAGGGATATGGATATGTTGCTGATGCTGCTGAACCTGACCGGTATCCTGATGGCGTGGATTTTTTCGCTAAAGTCGATAGTGGCAAATGGGCTCAGGATATAAGTCTATCTAAGATCATTTTGCGGGAAGATGGTCTCAACTATATTGCCGCCGGCCTGGAAGGAGAGACCGGTGAAAGAGCACCAGGTAATGGAGATAATGCCATGGGCCTTGCCGGCCTGCTCCAGGAGACAAAACTTGAGCAGCTCAATGGCAGCATTCCGGATTTCTTATCTTCTTTGGTTGCCAGTCTCGGGGTGGACTCTCAGGAGGCCCAGCGGATGTTAGCCAATCAGACTATCCTAATGGAGCATTTGGAGCGTCGTCAAGAAGCTGTCTCCGGGGTAGCACTGGATGAAGAGATGGGCAATCTGATCCGGTTTCAGCATGCCTATAACGCGGCAGCTCGGCTGATCACGGCTCTGGATGAGACACTATCTGTTGTGATCGAGCGGATGGGCATTGTAGGGAGGTAGCTATTTTGCGTGTAACCAACAAGATGCTGGTAACCAATTCGCTATCTAGCCTGAACCGGGGACTGGAGCAGCTAGAGGATCTCAGTGGGCGGCTAGCGGCGGGCAAGAAGATTCTAGTCCCCTCTGATGATCCCATTGGCACCGGCAATGTCTTGCGAATGCATCGGGGCTTGGAAGAAACCAGGCAGTATGTGGCGAATACAGATTATGGTATAGGCATGTTGACGGCGGCCGATGGAGCTTTGACTGATCTGACCGAGATTCTCCAACGGGCTCGGGAATTGGCAGTCTATGGTGCCAATGGCACCTTGCCGGAAGACTCCTTGCATGCTCTGGCCGAAGAAGTCAATGAACTGGTAGACCATGCACTGCAGGTAGCAAATTCCGCCTATGCCGGGAGTCACATTTTTGGTGGACAGGAGACAACAAAGCTGCCTTATGCTGTTAGTGGCGCCACTGAGGATGGTAACATTACCGCTATGGAGTATCGAGGAAGCTCCATGGCGATAAATGTGGAAGTGGGACCTGGTTCCAAGCTGGATATCAATGTACCGGGCAGTGTGGTTTTTGACAAGGCTTTTGAGGCGTTAATCACTTTACGAGGGCGGCTGAGCGATGGGGATACTGGCGAGATCTCATCAGACTCCATAGGTAGACTCGATCAGGCCATCTCCCAGGTGCTGCGCTTTCAAGCGGAAGTAGGAGCCAAGAGCAAGCGATTGGATATTACCAAGAGCCGACTACAGGGACTGGGTCTTAACCTCCAGACCCTGATTAGCCAGACAGAGGATATTGATGTGGCTGAGGCGATCATGCAGTTTAAGATGCAAGAAAATGCCTATCGCCTTGCCCTTGATACCACTGCTCGCATCATACAGCCGACACTGATGGATTTTCTGCGGTAGTGTACTGGGGTCATTATAGAGGGGAAGCGGTATGCTGCAGCTACAGATTAGATACTGTCTAGGGATTATAGGTATTGAAAAGACTCCTGCTCAAGTACACATTCGTTGCCAACCTGCAGATATGGAAATGCGGCAGGAAATAGGTCAGCTGGAGATGAGAAGAGAGCCTCCCGAGGTGCAAATTGACTTGAAGGAGGCCTTTGGTGATCTGGGGATGCGAAAACCTGACCAGGTATCTTGGGAATTGCGGGCTAAGGCCTGGCAAACATTTCGCTTTGGTCTGGATAGGGTCGTGTCCGAGGGAGACAGGTTGAGCAGAATTGAGTTGGGAGGTCAGCCGGTTGTTGAATTGGCTCGGGAAAACTTTGCGGAACACAAAGAGCTGAACGTGCGAGCACTGCCGGCTAGAGGGCCTGAGATCCAACCAGTGGGTGGTGGTTTTGCTTTTCAGTATAACTTGGGGGGAGTGGAAATCAAGGTAGAACCCAAGACCCCAGAGGTAACTTACTATCCCGGCAGTATCCAGATCTACTGGCTACAGGAACCATGGCTGGAGATGGAAGTTGTGGGGAGCAATGTTGATCTATGGGTATGAGTCCATGGATAACCAAGCAAGACATTGCCTATAGCCAGGCTGTGGCTATAAGGGAGGCGGGAGATCATGAGGGTGATGACAACTCGTTTTGGGGACCTGGAGGTTGCGGAAAGTGAGATTATTACCTTCCCCCAGGGCATACTAGGATTTGAAGCGGTCAAGCACTATATACTGCTGGAGGGCACCGGACCCTTTGGGTTCTTGCAGGCCGTAGAGGAGCCTGATTTGACTTTTGCGGTGATCGATCCCGGATTCATTGTCCCAGGATACAAGCTAGAAGTGCCCAAGCATGAGGTGGAGGCAATCGGCATAGCAGAGCCCGAACAGGCTGCAATCTTGGCCATCATCACTATTCCTGCAGAGCCTCGGGAAATGACTGTCAACCTCCAAGCACCTTTGGTGATTAACTCATCTAATCGAAGGGCCAAGCAGGTAGTACTGACTGACCATGATTACGGTTTGCGCCATCCTGTTTTCGGGACGGTAGATCAGAGCGCTTAGATTGTGCATGGGTCATGGGCATCTGGTCGGTCTGTATGTCAGGAGGGCCTTGCAGTCCAAGGAGGGACTCACCTTCAATGTTAGTCTTAACCCGCAAGATCGATGAAAGCATTATCATTGGAGATGACATCAAGATCACAGTCGTGGAGATCCGAGGCGAGCAGGTGAAGATCGGGATCGAAGCTCCTCGGGAGATTCCTGTCCATCGGGAAGAGATCTATCGGGAGATTCAAGCCGAGAACAGAAGAGCTGCCATGTCTACCAAGCAAGTAGACTTAGATCAGATCGCCGACATGCTTAAACAAAATGCCCAGGAAAAGAAGGAAGAGTAGTCAAAGATACCCAGGAACTGCCTCTGACGAAGGACTTAAGGAACCACCGGGAACGCAAAAGTTGCCGGTTTTTGCTTTATTGGCCAGTGATGCTAAACCGGGTTTGGGAGTTGAGCTAAAGATCAAGCTTCCTCTTGCCGATGTTATTAGTGGGTAGGGAGAATGTGGGTACCACAGTTCCTGTAGCACCAAGGCGCTATCGGGAGCGACCGTGGTACGGTGGGAGGTGACGGGATGGCGGTGAAGGGTGTTGGTCCGGTCAGGGGAAAGCAGGTTGATTATACTCCAGAGGGTGTCCGGGGGCCAAGTTCTTACCCGCTACTCAACAGTCAGGGGGAAGGGGGCACATCCCAGGGCATCGGCGGTCCTAGAAAGGCCACAGCTTCTTTAAGGTCAGCAGGTAGTTCTCAAGGCGAACTTGAGAACGCAGTTGCCCATTTGAACGCCACAGTTGACATATTCAGTAAGGGGCTGCACTTTAGAATTCACGAGGATACCGAGCGGATTGTGGTGGAAGTGATCAACAAAGAGAGCGGAGAGGTCATTCGCCAGATTCCACCAGAATATATCCTGGATGTCTTGGCCAAAATCGATGCGCTCCTAGGGGTGTTTATCGATGAACGGGCCTGAGACGTCGCTTCTCGTAGATAGCGGCAGGTGTTTAATATGGCGGAGCTCACTCCTATCCATCAGGAGATACTCCGTATCTTAAAACAGAAAGATTCCAGCTATGCCAGTCCTGTCAGATCACAGGAAATTGGAGATGCTTTGAATGTGAGTCCCTCCTATGTCCGTGAAATGACCGCTTTGCTTAGAGGTCTGGGCTTGGTCCAGGTAAGGCGGGGACGAGGAGGCGGGTATTATCTCAATAATGTTTTGGGATCGAACGCTACACATTCATAGAATTGCTCTTTGGGCACGGATTATGTGGGAGGGGTAGACATGGCACTACCGACAGGGGTATATCAGGCATATCGTACTACTCAGATCCAGACAGCCTCATCGGCGGATTTACTATTGCTCTTATACGATGGGGCCATTAAGTGGTGCAGACAAGCAGAAGTGCATCTAGACAGCGGCCAAGGGGAACTTGCCCATAAGGCCCTGCTTAAGAGTCAGGACATCATTGATGAGTTGATCGTCAGCTTGGATTTCTCAGCAGGGCAAGAGATCGCCCAAGGGCTCTATCAGTTGTACGACTATATGCGACGGTGTTTGATTGAGGCTAACATGAAGAAGGAAAAAGAGCCCGTGGTACAGGTTGCTGCTATGCTAGAGGAACTGCGGGACACCTGGGCAGAGGTGGCCAGAAGGCCTAACCCTCTTCGCCGGGATCGGGATTAGTAGAAAGCAGAGGGGATTACATCATATCCTAGGGCCTTGAGTCGCTTTAGCCATGTGGATCGGTTTTTGGCTTTCAGGCGTGATTCTTCCTTGGTGAAAAGGCGATGGATGGTATGGATCTCTTCTGTGGATATCTTTAGATAGAGATTGAGGTCCGGCGCAGCTAAGGTGCTTTTCGTATGTCGGGGGATTGCCCAAAGACTCTGCTTTGCACCGGGGGAACGGAGGTTCTTCTTGGTCAAATAGCTACCAAGGGAACTCTCCCAGGGCAATATCCCATCATCAATGACGAAGGCCAGAGTAGAGGGATTACCCCCATCGTCATAGTCGATGACATAAGCCTCATAACGCAAGATGTCATCAGTCTGATCATAATATACCCAGACGTGGAGATCCTCGCTATAGGCCACTACTTCTTTCATTTGTCGGTAATATACGATGCCTCGACTGAGAGCATCTCTTGCGGCCGACATTTCTATTCCTCCAGTATGACCTGCTTGGAGTATACCACACTCCAGTACATAGCATACGAGGTGGCCACCATCTTATGCTACTGAAGATCTGTTCGTCATAGTAAGACAGTTTTCCTTTTCTTCCGTCGGGAAAGGGTTTCTGGTAATGATTAGGGAATGATTGGGGAAAGTGGGTAAGGCCTTAGAGGTGAAGGGCATGCTGGCTGGAGATGCCAAGAGTGTAGCCCGCAAGTGGGTGCTGGAGGAAGCGGTGAAAATGCCAGGCGTCTGTGGCGCCTTTTTTCACGGTTCCATTAATTGGCTCCCTGATCATGCGGTTTTATCACCACATTCCGATGTTGATGTGATGCTCGTACTGGAGGAATCTCACCCGCAAAGCAAGCTCGGCAAATTTGTCTATCAGGATGTCTTGCTGGAGGTATCGGATGTAGCAAAGGACCGGCTCAAGTCAGCGGAGATGGTGCTGGGCCAGTACCATCTGGCCGGTAGTTTTCAAAAACCCAGTGTCATCCTAGACCCATCGGGTGAATTGACCAAACTCCAGGTGGCGGTAGCCAAAGCCTATGCCAAGAGGGATTGGGTACGCAGGCGTTGCCAACATGTCCAGGACAAGATTCTCCATGCCTACAGGCTGGATGAAACAAAGCCTCTTTGTGATCAGGTGAACTCCTGGGTATTTCCAGTCGGGATAACGACCCACATGTTACTTGTGGCCGGCTTACGGAACCCAACAGTTAGGCGCAGATATGTAGAGACCCATAGGCTCTTGGCAGATTACGGGTATTTGGACTTTTATGAACCGCTGTTGGACCTTCTGGGTTGTACTCACATGACCAAAGGCCAAGTGGGACAGCATCTGGAGGCACTCACCGAGGTGTTTGACGTGGCAGCGCAAGTGAGCAAGACTCCTTTCTTTTTCAGCTCAGATATCAGCGAGATTGCCCGTCCCATCGCCATTGACGGGAGCTGGGAGATGATCGAGGCGGGTTTCCACCGAGAGGCTGTCTTTTGGATGGTAGCTACCTATTCGCGCTGCCAGAAGATTATCGACTGCGATGGGTCGGTAGAGATGCAAAGGTGGGCTAGCCGGGGCTATGTGGATTTCCTGTCTGAACTGGGCATCAACTCCTTTAGTGAGCTGAGGAGACGCAAAGATCAGGTAGAGCAAATCCTGCCCCAGGTCTGGGAAGTAGCGGAAGCGATTATGGCGGCTAATCCCGAGATCCAGGACTAAATCAGGTTCAAGTATCGGTAATTTTTGCCGATATAAATAAAAGAAAGCCCATGAAGCATTGAAGACGGGGAGGAGCTAATCCCCCAAAGAGAGGTGAATGGCCATGGCTGGTTTGCAGATCATGGGGCTATCTTCCGGTATGGACTACAATACTATTATCGATAAGTTACTTGCTCTCGAGCGAATTCCCATTAGCCGCATGAATGCCCGGAAAGACGTCTACAAGCAGCAGCAGGATGCCTGGAGAGATGTAAATACGCGGCTATCGGCACTGGATACCAGAATGACCGACTTAAGGCTTCCGTCGACATTCCAGGGGAGGATCGCCACTTCCAGTGATGAGCAGGTGGTTACCGCTACTGCCGGGTCCCAGGCTATACATGGGACTTATGAGGTTACGGTCACCGATCTGGCTTTGGCCCATAGGGTGGCCTCTAGTGAAGCAGTGGGGAAGCTTACCTACACCGGAGATGAAGACTTGGTAATTACAGTCGGTGAGGGAGATGCCCGGAAAGTTACAGAGCTAACTATTGAGGCAGGTTCAGATCTAGCCACACTCGTCCAGAAGATCAACAGCGCTGAGGCTGGAGTTAAGGCTACCGTGATCGGGGGTAGGTTGGTGTTGGAGACAGAAGATACCGGCACCGGTAACCAAATCCAGCTGCAGGGCAGTGCAGAGTTTCTGGTGGAGCAGCTCAGGCTGGGTAGCGGGGTGGATGGAGAGGGCAACCTTGTTGACATCAATACGATTCAGGCTGCTCAAGATGCTCAGTACACGGTTAATGGTATTGAATTGACTAGTGATTCTAATACGATCAATGATGTAGTACAGGGTGTTACCTTTACCTTGAGGGATGTCGGTACAGCGCAGATTGGTATCAAGCAAGATGTTGATTCCGCAGTCAGCAAAATCCGAGCTTTTGTAGATCAGTATAATAGTGCAATGAACTTCCTGGCAGAGAAAACCAAGGTCACCATGACCGATGCCGGTGATATCAGTGCCACCGGTACCTTGCAGGGCGATGGTACGGCGAACAGGCTGCGGGAGGCGATCAGATTCCAGACAACATCTCCCGTGGATGTGGAGTCAGAGTATAATCAACTGGCCATGCTCGGTATAACCACCGACAAAGAAGGCATTCTGCAGATCGATGAGGCTAAGCTTCGGGAGGCCCTTCAGGGCAAACCGGAGGAGGTAGCGGCTTTCTTCAACAAGAAGGCTAACAATATGAAGGATTTCATCAAAGGCTATGTCCAGTACGGAACCGGTATTCTGGCTGAAAAGCAAGAATCGATTGGCCGCCTGATGAAAGATATTGATCGGCAGATTGAAAGACTGGAAGATCGAATCGCCCGCAAAGAAGAGGATCTGGTGCGGAAGTTTACTGCCTTAGAGACTATGCTATCAAGTTTTCAGAGCCAAAGCGATTGGCTGACCCAGCAGGTGGATCTGCTTTCGAGCTGGACTTCCAGCAATAAGAGGAAATAGGCGTATCTAGGGCAGTATCTATCCTCCTAGGGACTGAGATGAGATAACCGACCGGATGTGTGGAATGCACCTCCGGTTTTTTGCATTCCCAGCCTATATTGGCTGAATCGTACTGCTGGGAGAGCACATTTAGCCGGGAGAGTAGTCCGCGCAGGGTTCTACCTGCAAATTGTCGGAATTTGACAAATTGTACCTGAGTGACTATTGCGTATGTAGACGCATATCAAATAGACTCATACATCGCATATGTCTGATGGAAAGGGGGCGCCGACGTGTCAAGGCAGGTACGCATGCAGCGCATGCAATTTTACATCGAGCCTGAGCTTCGTAACGATCTTGAAGCTCTAGCAAAACACCGCAATGTATCGATGGCAGAACTCATTCGGGAGGCTATACGGGGCTTCGTGATTCGAGAGATGCCTAAGAGAGAAATGGATCCGATTCTCGATATAATCGGAATGATTGAGTCCCCTGATGGGCCCACTGATGTAGGCAAGAACCACGATCGTTATATATATCGAAAGGACTGGGAAGAAAAATGAGTATCCGTTGGTTTGTGGTAACAAGTGCGTGGTATTCACTGATGGACGCTTCCGACCGAGACCATACGAAGGTGCGGGTAGCCTATATCGAAGCTTATCAGAATGGCAGCTTGTTTTTGACTAGCACCCCTATACTCGGCGAGTTGTATACGCTGTTGGGAGCGCGTACTGGGCGAGCAGCCGTGATGAGGGTATTTATAATGCTCTGACACTTGACCGGCATTTTGCCCACGAAGGCTTTCTTGCAACTCCGGCTTCGGGAGAAGTTTTTCACGAGTCGGGTGAGACATATCAATATCGGATGCGTGCAGACTCGAACCATCCCAACAGGCCAGAGGACCCTTAGTGAACTCAGTTGAGCAGGTGATACCCCCGCAAGGTTGGAAGCGGGCTGGAGTTTAGGCAATAGACCTGTTCCCCTATGGTCTCACGGTTTCAAGTAGAGTTACAGCTGCACCCCAGGGTAACGCTGACCCTCTATGAGTTAGATGTGATGCCCAAGAGCCTTCGAGCGGCCTTTTTCATCGGAGGCATCACCAGCCCCATAGCCGCCAAGATAACCATAGTACCCGCTATCTTATTCGTGGTTATGGGCTCTCCTAGTAGAAGAAAGGCGAACAGGGTGGCCAACACTGGCTTAAAGAAAAAGACTGCAGCTCCTATCGTGGTGTCGAGATAGAGCAGCCCTGTAAAAAACGCGTAGTAGCCGATACCAGTGACCACCACTCCCAAGTAGACCAAGAGCAGTAAGTTGTTCCCTTGAATGCCGGTTAAGGGAAGATGCAAAGCGAGGGAAAGTATGGCTAAAAAACCGCCCCCCAAAAGGAAGGAAAGCGAGTTAGAGACCAGGCTGCCATAGCGCTGAGATAATCGCTTGCCAGCCACAGTATAAATAGCCCACACGACCGATGCTGCAGTGGCCAGAATTGGACCTAGGTTGCTTTCTGCCTGGATGCCACCCGCCACCAAAATCATACCGGCGATCCCCAAGAGGAGAGCAGCGATCTTTTCTTTGGTAAGTGGTTCTTTGAAAATAAATATGGATAGAAGAGATACGAAGAGCGGATTACTACTGATTAGCACAGCGGCAGTAGACGCCTCTGTATATCGCAGACTGTACTGCATAAGGCTCATGCATACGCCTGCATTGAGAAAACCCAAACCAAAGAGGGCCAGAAAATCCCTAGCATGCAAGCTAAGCTCTTGCTCACGGATATTCTTCAATGCCAAAGGCAGTAAGACTAAGCCACCTATAGAAAAACGGATGGCGTTGACCCATAGTGGATGAATGTCCTCGGCAAAAAGCCTGCCGACAACCTCATACGTGCTGAAAATAGTGACGGTAAAAAAGAGCCATAGATAGCCCTTGGTGGTATCGTTCAATGATGTTTCCCCTTTCCACTATCACGCCATATTTTGATACTGACTACAGCTCCGATCACACTACCACTGAGTATAGTCTTGGCATACCCATCTTGCAAGCCACTTGCTAGTCTCCCTATTTGAGGAATTGGCTAGTCTCTCTATGATAAAGCTCATAGAACCGCTGCCTATCGTGTAAACCCTGCGATTGTTTACCTCGAAATCCACACGCCGCTGAGTATCTCGGTCGCAATCATCAACCCATAACCCGATTATATCATAGACTGAAGGCTTAGCATCCAAACCAGTCTAGATCCTTTCAGTTACAGGAAAGGTACATAGCCTGTCCTTGGCGAACAGTGCTGTTTAGAGAGATTTGCGGTAAGTCTCTTTAGATGAATAGGAGTAACGCAACCAAGCAAGGAGGATATGCATGGGCTGCCAAGATGACAAGAAAAGACAGTGTAACTGTGGGTGTGGAGAAAAACCGGCTTATCTGGACCCAACACTCCCCATAGATCAGCGGGTGGATGATCTAGTCAGCCGGATGACTCTGGAGGAAAAGGTTTCACAAACACTAAATGGCGCTCCAGCAATTGACCGTTTGGGAGTGCCAAAATACGATTGGTGGAATGAATGTCTCCACGGGGTAGGCAGGGCCGGGATTGCCACCGTTTTCCCTCAGGCGATCGGTATGGCGGCTACCTGGAATGAGGATCTCATCCTTGAAGTGGCAACTGCAATCTCCGATGAGGCGAGGGCCAAGCATCACGAATTCGTTCGCCGGGGTATCCGAGAGATTTATACCGGTCTGACTATGTGGTCACCGAATATCAATATCTTTCGGGATCCCCGCTGGGGTAGGGGGCAGGAAACCTATGGTGAAGACCCGTATCTAACCAGCCGACTAGGAGTTGCCTTCGTTAAGGGGTTGCAGGGCGATGATCCGAAGTACTTCAAGGTAATGGCTACCCCTAAGCATTATGCCGTACACAGCGGGCCTGAAGCGGATCGCCACCATTTCGATGCTGTGGTAGATGATCAGGATCTTTGGGAGACATATCTCCCTGCCTTTGAAGCTACGATCAAGGAAGGCAATGCCCAGTCCATCATGGGAGCATACAACCGCACCAATGGTGAGCCTTGCTGTGGCAGCAAGACTCTGCTCCAGGAGATTCTTAGGGATAAATGGGGCTTTGATGGCTATGTAGTATCAGATTGCTGGGCTATCGGGGATTTCTATAAACACCATAGAATCGTCGATACTCCGGTAGAGGCAGTGGCCATGGCTATGAATAACGGCTGTGACCTTTGCTGTGGTTCGTTGTATTCCTTCTTAGTCGATGCGGTCAAGACAGGGTTAGTAGAGGAAGCCACTTTAGATGAAGCAGTCAAACGCCTCTTTAAGGCTCGGTTCCAGCTGGGGATGTTTGACCCACCGGAGATGGTGGACTGTGCTCAGATCCCGTATGAAGTAAATGATTGTGATGAGCATCGAGAGCTAGCCCTAAGAACTGCCCGGGAGTCTATGGTACTCTTAAAGAATGATGGAATCTTGCCCCTAGATCGGGACATGAACAAGATTGCTGTGATCGGTCCCAACTCTGATAACCTGGAAGCATTGGTCGGCAATTATGACGGCACTCCTTCCCGTTTTGTGACTCCTTTGGAGGGCATCAAACGGAAGGTGTCAGCTGAGACAGTCGTCTACCACACCCAAGGGTGTGATATCATGGGTGATTCCAAGCAAGGTTTCGCTGCTGCGGTAGAGCTGGCTAGCTGGGCTGATGTAGCTATAGTGGTATTGGGCATTACCGGCCGCATCGAAGGTGAAGAAGGAGCCGGTGGTGACCGAGAGGATATTACCCTCATGGGTGTGCAAGAGGACCTGCTTAAGGCAGTTCATGCGACAGGCACGCCGGTAGTCTTGGTTTTACTTAGTGGTAGTGCGGTGGCCATTAACTGGGCAGAGGATAACGTCCCGGCCATCCTGGCAGCCTGGTATCCAGGTCAGGATGGTGGCACTGCTATCGCAGATGTGCTCTTTGGGGATTATAACCCGGCTGGTAGGCTGCCGGTAACCTTCTATAAGTCCCTAGATCAGCTACCACCTTTTGAGGATTATCGGATGGAAAACCGTACCTATCGGTATTTCCAAGGTGAGCCCTTGTATCCCTTTGGCTATGGACTGAGTTATACGACCTTTGAGTATAAGGATCTGCGGCTTACGCCAGATACAATCCAAGCCGGGGAGAATATTCAGGTACAGGTGACAGTAGAAAACACCGGGCAACTTGCCGGTGATGAAGTTGCCCAGTTCTACCTTACTGACCTCGAGTCCTCAGTACGGGTACCCATTCGGTCTCTGCAGGGGTTTAAGCGGATTCACTTAGCTCCGGGTGAGCAAGAGACTGTATCTTTTACTCTCACACCCTACCAGATGGCCTTGGTAGATGATCATGGTCAGCGGGTAGTTGAGCCGGGTAGGTTCTTGGTAGCGGTAGGTGGTAAGCAACCTGTCGGTACTAAGGGAAGTAATGGGGAAGTCGTAATGAGTGAGTTTACTGTCGAAGGGGAAAAGGTGAAGGCGGAGTTCGTTTATTAGTATTGCCGAAAACTGAGAGAAACCGATTGAAAAGAGCTGGTGGTTGAGATGGCCACTGGCTCTTTTTTGCAGGCCAGGTTAGGTTGATACAGGCGAAGTGACAAAAAAAGGAGCAATAGAGGCGAGAATAGCCGTTAAAGAGGATATTTCCATACAAGAAACGAAAGTATACGCGAATTAGCAGCTATTTCCTGTGGAGGGCTTGTGGTGTTTTCAGGGCATTTGACTCTAGATGCATGTGAATCAATTCTAAGCCCAATCCTGGCCGAGGCCGATACAGTAGCTGAGGTAATGCTTGATGAAGACAGTCTCAGCTTACTAACAGGTTTGATTAGCGACCTTTTTGACAAATACCCCGAAGAGGCCTTGCACTTGCTCAGACATACCTATCCTGCTTGTCTCGTGGTTTTCTTAGTCTGGAAAGCTA
>JAAZLW010000359.1 GCA_012799135.1 Bacillota bacterium
GTGGACATGATGCCCATACTGCCATGTTATTAGGTGCAGCAAAGATTCTTTCCTCAAATCGAGATGTTCTCAGAGGAAATGTGAAACTGCTGTTCCAACCTGCTGAAGAGCATGAGGGAGGTGCTCTCCCTATGATTAATGAAGGCTGTATGGATAACCCAAAAGTCGATACAATTGTTGCGTTTCACGTAGGACAGTTGTTCGAGGGTGTGTCCCCTGGGCAAATTGGCGTACGGTATGGCCCAATCATGGCTGCAATAGACACTGTCCATGTTACGGTAAAGGGACAAGGAGGACATAGCGCCAGGCCTCACCTGTGCGTAGACGCGATTACAACTGCGTCAGAGATGATCCTCAGTCTGCAGAAAATCATCAGCAGGGAACTGAATTCCAACCGCTCAGCGGTTATTACCGTAGGACAGGTTCACGGCGGTACCAGTGCTCACATAATGCCTAACGAGGTGTCTTTCTCAGCCACGGTGAGAACGCTTGACCCTGACGATAGAGATTTCATTGAAGAGCGTGTTAAGAGCTTGTGCCACCACATTGCGAAGGCAAATAGGTGTGACGTCGACGTGGCCTACCTTAGATACTACCCTGCCACTATCAACGATGAAAAAACCACCCGAGCGTTCACAGCATCTGCCGCAAAAGTCGTAGGTCCCGAAAACGTTATAGAGATCAGAGAACCGTCTATGGGCGGCGACGATATGGCTTATTTCTTACAACTAGTCCCCGGCACCTATGTAACACTTTGTACCAATAACCCGGAGAAGGGTATTGTCTATCCTAATCACCATCCGAAATTTGATGTGGACGAAGATTTTCTTTGGATCGGTTCTGCGACATTTGTCCAGTTTGTTCTGGACTATCTTGAAGAATCAGGATAGCATCGACCTATTTGTGCAGACTCCGATTCAAAGCGATACGAAATGGAGGGATTACCGTGCCTAGGGAAATGGCACTCCAGCCAGCTAAAAAGGACATCCGGTCACGCATTCCCCATACGTTAGCATTTCTTCTGGGAATTGTTATCTTACTAGGAATCCTGACTTATGTGATCCCAGCGGGTGAGTACACCCGAATCGAGTCAGGAGGCCGCACCATGGTAGACCCGAACAGCTTTCATTACGTAGAGCAGAATCCTGTTACACCCTTTGAATGGTTTAGGGCAGTCCCTGAAGGTATTGTAAGGGCATCAAACATAATAGCTGTCATATTTCTTGCCATAGGCGGGATGGGAGTATACACAGAGACTGGCGCATTTCAATCTTCGATAGCACAGCTTCTCAAAAAGGGTGGAGAGAAAACCTCCATTGGACTTATGCTTGCTATCATGATCTTCATTTCTGTGAGAAGTGGTTTTGAAGGCGCCTTAGAGTCTCAGCTCTCTTTTACTCCTCTTACATTGTCTTTTGCTCTAGCAGCAGGATATGATGTAGTGACAGGAGTAACTATGGCTATGCTACCAGCCATAGTCTCCCATGCGATTGCACCAACAAACCCCTATATCGGCTTAGTTGCGCAAGAAATCTCCGGCCTTCCACCTTTTTCGGGTATAGGCTTGAGGATAGTAGGATGGGTTCTCATTTCAGCTTTAACATATTATCACATTATTAGTTACGCACTGAAAGTGAAAAAGGATCGTAGTCTGAGCTTGACTTATGACCTAGATATCGGAGACATTGAACAGGAATTCGGCATCCTGTCAGACGAACCCTTAACCGGGCGCCAAAAGGTGCTCATGATAATGCTCCTCGGCACTGTAGTATGCATCGTTTTAGGGGCAGTAAAATGGAAAGTAGGACTCCTTGGTATTGCTGCTATATTCCTTATCTCGGGAATCTTAGCGGGTTTAGTCGCTGGTTATGATAACAGGAAAATAGCTAGTATCTTTGTCCGTAGAGGATCTTCCATGTACTTCGGCGCGCTTTGCGTTGGCGTCGGTCGTGCCATCCAGATAGTCCTGGAGAATGGCAAAATAATAGATACAATAATCCATGGTCTTTCAGGTCCTTTACAGGGAGTAAGCGGAGTATTTTCCGCTTTAGCTATGTACGTTATACAGCTACTGATCAACTTCTTCATTCCTTCCGGCAGCGGACAGGCAGTTGCGACCATGCCCATCATGGCTCCCCTAGCCGACCTAGTAGGCGTAACAAGGCAGACTGCGGTTCTTGCCTTTCAGATGGGAGACGGAATTACCAATATGATATTTCCAACAGTGGGTCATATTTGGGCATTTCTTGCCTTTGGTAGGATTCCCGACGAACGCTACATAAAGTATGTTATGCCTCTGTTCTGGAAAGTAGCGGCAGTAGGCGCTGGTCTACTTATCTACGCTCAGTTGATCCAGTACGGCCCATTCTA
>JAAZLW010000181.1 GCA_012799135.1 Bacillota bacterium
TTCACTTTAGGATTATATTTCATAGTACAAGACCCTAAAGGATAAAAACCCACATCGACGCCATGGTTGCGTCGGGACAGACCGATAAAATGTCTGACTACCTCCAGCTCGCTCAGCTCAGGCAGGGGAGCGTGCTCAGAACGTAGGTAAGAGTCGGGGATCAACTCATCTATCGGGCGAGCCGGGACATCCAGCTTAGGCAAGAGGTAAGCCCGCCTCCCCGGTGCACCCTGCTCCATTAGCAATGGGAATTCCCTGTGACACGCCATTACTTTACCCCCTTTAGCACCCGGAGCAAGTGCTCGATCTGATGGACTGTTCTAGCTTCTGTGACACAGAAGAGAATTGCATCTGCCCAGTCCTGACGCTCCGGATACAGCTCGCTCAATGGTAACCCACCGATGATCCCTTCTTCTAGCAGAGCATCATTGACTCTCCACCAAGGCACTGGAGCCTTCACCGCAAATTCGTGGTAGAAAGGCCCTGCAAAAAGCGGCTCCCAGCCAGGTAGGGCATATATCTGTTCTGCGGTATGATGTGCCTTCTGGGCACACTGGATCGCGACTTCCCTTAGACCTTCCTTACCAAGTAATGCCAGATAGATCGTTCCGATTAGCGCTGAGTGGGCTGCATTCGTACAGATATTCGATGTCGCCCTTTGTCTTCGAATATGTTGCTCCCTGGTCTGCAAGGTAAGGACAAACCCCCTATTCCCCTGGGAGTCCTGGGTTTCACCCACAATTCTACCGGGCATTTTCCTAATGTACTTCTGTTTTACCGCCATGAAACCAAAACTAGGACCACCAAAAGCGGGAGGGTTCCCCAAAGGCTGCCCATCCCCTACGACTATATCCGCTCCATAAGTAGCTGGTGGCTGCAGTATCCCAAGCGAAATCGGATTAACGCAGGCAACAAAAAGCGTTGGCGTCCCTTCCAGTAAAGCCCCGATCTCTTCTGTCGGTTCCAGTAGACCAAAGAAGTTGGGTTGCTGCAACAGAACCGCAGCTGTCTCTTTACCCAAGAACGAACGCAATGCCTGCAGATCAGCAGTGCCGTTCGGGGTGGGGATTACTACCAATTCGGCATCCACTGCCCTTAGATAGGTATCTACTACCGCCTGGTAGTCAGGATGCAGACTTTCAAAGGTAACCACCCGACTCCCCCCGGTTATGGCAATAGCCATCAGAGCTGCCTCTGCCAGTCCCGTTGCTCCATCGTACAAAGAAGCGTTAGCTACATCCATGCCGGTCAGGTTACAGATCAGTGTCTGATATTCATAAGTGGCCTGCAGTACTCCCTGGCTGATCTCCGCCTGATAAGGTGTATAAGCGGTGACAAATTCTGCCCGATTGGCCAGGTGATACACTGCCCGGGGTACCAGGTGCTGGTACACGCCGGCACCCAAGAACGAGGTATGCGTATCCAACGATATATTACGATTACCCAGACCCTGAACGTGGCGAATCAACTCACTTTCGGTTAAGGGCTCAGGTAAATCCAAATTCTCTTTTGGTAATATTTCCCGGGGAATATCCGAGAAAAGGTCAGCAATCGAATCCACGCCGATGGCAGCCAGCATCTCCTGCCTTTCCTTTGACGTTAAGGCTAGATAGGGGTAACCCATACTCCTTCGCTCCTTATGACATATTGCTAAGTAGGTCAATCCACTAGACTGACCGAGGCTCTTGAACCTAGGCCTCCGCCTTCAGCTGAGCCTCATATTCTGCCGGAGAGAGCAATTCATTGAGCTCTGCTTTCAGGGGGAGGTTAAGCTTGACTAACCAACCGTCGCCATAGCAGTCATCATTAATCAACTCTGGGCTGTCTATCAGTGCCTCGTTCACTGCTATGACCGTACCACCTACAGGAGCATACACGTCAGAGACGGCTTTAACTGATTCGATTACCGCAAAGCTTTCTCCCTTTTCGTATTCGGCACCCACCGGTGGCAGCTCAGCGAAGACGATATCACCCATCTCTGACTGTGCATGCTCGGTTACACCGATCACTATGCCATCCTCTTCTACCCTTACCCATTCATGACTTTCTGCATAACGCAAATTGGCCGGTATTGTCATAACTCCATTCCTCCTAGCCTATAGTCTTTTTAGGGAAACTGCACTGATATTATTGGCTGACACTATCTCGGACCCGAGAAGGCACGAAGGGTACCGACACAGTCTTCGCAGTTACCGCTCTATTGCGAATCAGTGTTTCAATCAGAGTCCCTTCCTTGGCCCAAGCTAAGTCTACATAAGCAAGTCCTATTGCTTCGTTTAGAGATGGTGCTATACAACCACTAGTCACTTCACCTACGATCTCACCTGCTACCTGGATCGGGTATCCTGGACGGGCAATCCCGCGCCCTTCAACTTTAAAACCCACCAGCCGCCGCTTTAGACCCCGGGCCTTAGTTTCACGTAGAGCCTCTCGTCCAAGAAACTCTTTGTCAAGTTTCACCGCCCAGCCTATCCCGGCTTCCCAGGGAGTGGTAGTCTCATCAATATCATTACCATAGAGAGTATATCCCATCTCCAACCGCAATGTGTCTCGAGCACCTAGGCCGATCGGCTTTAAGCCAAGACTATCTCCCAGCTCCATGAAGCGATCCCACCAAGAGGTGGCCTCTGTTGCAGGCAAATAGAGCTCATAGCCAATTTCCCCCGTATAACCGGTACGGGAGACCATTAGCTCTTCCTTTGAGCCCAATAAGCGAAAGGCCATATAGGGTAAGTCCAACACTTCCAGCCCCACCGCCTGCATGGCCGTGGGTGCCAGCGGTCCTTGCACCGCCAAGATCGCCCGCTCTGCCCCGACATTGACTATTTCGACCTGGCCCCGGTAGGATGATTTTGCAGCCATTTGCTGCAGCCAATCAAGGTCCTTGACCGTATTTGAGGCATTCACAGCCAAAGTCACATGATCTGGATGCCGATATACCAATAGATCATCAATAATTCCACCTGCTTCATTGCACAGCAGGCTATACTGCACTCGTCCCGGTGCTAGTTTGAGAATGTCGTTAGTCATCAACCTCTGAGCGAACTCCAGCGCCAGCGGTCCCCTGATCTCTACTTCCCCCATATGGGACAAATCGAACAAGCCACAAGCCTGCCGAACGGCCAGGTGCTCGTCGATAATTCCCGTATACTGTACCGGCATCTCCCAGCCCCCAAACTCGGTGAAACGTGCCCCCAACGCTTTATGCCTGGCAGCTAAGGGCGTAACGTTACCGGCCATAGTTTTGACCCCCAATCATGTGTTTGCTTGCTTGTACCAGCAAAATGCTTTTTCAAGGCCTGTCAGACCACTCTCCAGAGTATTTAGGTAGAAAATGCGCCTTTCCCTGCTTTACCGAAACCCATACGCAAAGATAACCTGTTCTCGACACCCTTGCCCCCTGATTCCCATATCCTAAACAAGGGGAGGTTTGTAGTCCATACGAAAAGAGGGAACAGATGTGTGCTGGATACTGCAAAAACTGCTTAATCCCTGGCTCAGGAGAACTCGACGTACACTGGTAGTGGTCTGGAAACGCCGAGGCCTTTAGCTGGGCTTCTGATCAGTTACCGTTGAGTGATGGGTCAAGGTAACAGACCCGCCACTAGGCCAGACTCTGACTTGTGGGAAACCGGCCCTCGGTGTGATGGGCCGGAGCGCTCTCTACGTATAGACAGGTGCACACCATTTTCGGTATTTCCCCACTCTTCCCTTGACGACATCGAAGTAGTAGGACTGAATACGACGACTGATCGGCCCTATTAACCCATCGCCCACGGTCCGATGGTCAATCTCCACAATGGGACAAATCTGTGCCCCTGTCCCAACGAAAAAGGCTTCATCAGCTACATACAATTCAGTCCGATCGATCAGCCGCTCCACCACCCCTAGCCCCAAGTCTTCTTCGGCACATTGGATTATGGTACTCCTTGTGATGCCTTCCAGTATATCTGCTGTTACCGGGGAAGTAATCAGCTTACCATCTCGAATGATGAAGATATTCTCGGCACTGCCTTCTGAAACATGCCCATCAGCTGTAAGGAAGATAGCCTCATCATAGCCATCCATCAAAGCTTCATCCTTGGCCAGAGCAGCATTAACATAGGCTCCGTTAATCTTGGCTCTCATGGGAATCATGTTATCATCTAGATGCCGCCAAGATGACACGCGAGCCCGCAGGCCGCGATCCATATCGAGATAATCCCCGAAAGGCACAGAGAACACCAAGAAGTCATCATCCAAACCCGAAAGCCTGACACCTATGGCCGGAGTCGACTTATAGAATACTGGACGGATATAGACATCTTCTCGATCTTGGTTGCGTCGTAAGACTTCCAAGGTAATCTGGCAGAGCTCGTCCACTGTATAACCGGGTTCTATGCGCAGAATTCTACAGGAATCCAATAATCGGTTGTAGTGCTCCTCCATGCGAAATACCAGCAGCTGATTATCCTCCTCAGACCAGTACCCCCTGATGCCTTCAAAACAAGCTGTCCCATAGAGAAACGCGTGGGTCATCACACTGAGCTTGGCATCCTCTAGTGGAACGAAATCCTTGCAAAAATATGCGTACCTAGCCATCCTCAAAGTCGCCTCCTTTGATCGCAGCCTGTCATCATGACACAGATTGTTAATATTTCTTGATCCTGTTTCAAAAACCTCTTCCAGCCAATCTTGCTTGCCGAAATTGCATAGCCAAAAACCCCTGCTCTCGCTTTCGTTGCGGCGTAAGACCACTTAGGTGGCTGGTGGACCCTGTCTGATCACTCTGTCCTGAGGTTTGTAAACACTCCTCTCCACTGACTCTCGGTGCACCACCTGATCACCGATTTTGATAATCCTCCACAATTGCACCTCATAGCCTGGGCGTCCTTTCTTCTCCTCCACGATCGCACCTGGACTTAAACCGGGGTCGATCTTGCGGATCACTCCTGGCTCTAAGACCTTAACGATCTTGCTATCTAGCTCAATGGAGCGATTAGTGGATGCGTCCGAGAATACCCGAACTGTGAGCCGATCCTTATCTACCCTTGCACTCAGCAACAGACCATAGGGGGAATTATTACGGAAGGCTAGATCCATATAATCATAGGCCACCGCCGCATCACGCCCTAAAGGTACATAGGTAATAGGCAACGAATGGGGAGAGCGCACCACAACATCCAGTCCTGCCAGAAGTATCGCATTGTACAACGTTGTCGACACCTGGCAGACGCCTCCTCCGACACCAGGCAAAAGCTCACCATCGACTATCACCGGTGCCGGTTTGTACCCATCTGAACCCAGCCTCGGGCCCACCTGTCGATTGAAGCTGAATAAGTCTCCCGACCTCAACACTACTCCTTCCAGGCAACTGGCGGCTAAGCGGATATTATTCGCCCGATTCTCATCCCGGGCATCAAAGGTGGTAGTATATTGGGCTATACAGCGCTGGATACGCAACCCATATGCATCCTCAGTGCTAAAATCTGCCTCTACTAGTTGGGGCTTGATCACGACTTTGCGATGGCTTGGGCTGGTGGCGGCAGTGATGACGTCCTTAATCAACTGCGCCATGTCTACTTTCTGACCGGGGCAACTGGGGATAACCTTGATCTCATCATCTTCAGTGAGCACTATACGAGCATCGAGCGGGGGAATGTTGGCGGTAACTGCTATTTTGCGGAGAGTACTAGAGAGCTTCTCTTGGTCCACTGATACAATATGGGGAACGCTCCAGCCCTCAGTTTGGGATTGATAATGATCGGCTAGCTTGCGTAGAAGATTGCCTTGCCTGCCAACCCGGAAGGCCGCAATCAGAATGCTCTCCAGGTCGGTAGCGATTCCGATCTCGGGTGGAATCAGCTCCCATTGCATTGACCCATAGACCACAGTGATGGGAGTTCGGAGTACCTCACTTAAGTATCTGGATAAGTAGACAGAAGCTTCCCGGCAAGTGAGACCACCAACATCGACTACAGTCACCTTTACCCCTGATACTATGGTATCAGAGTGAAGATACGAGGTCATAAAAGCATACCCTACTGTCGATACACACCCAGTAATCATCGCGGCCATGACTAATAGTAAGACTGGACGCCGCAAACGGATTACGAGATACATATATATTACCCCCCTTCCAGCAGGGCTTGGGTGGCTATAGCAACTAGTCGGTATCAGCTGGTACTCTACTGTGAAACTTGAATGCGTTCTAGATATCTATTGAGTCTAAAGCTAGCCCCGGGATCTATAGTAAAGCCAGAGTATCACGAGCAAAGCGATCAGCAACCAGGTAAGTGGAACTCTCTTGCCTACAGGGGACTCAGCCAGCTCACGGCGGGCCATCACCCGCTGCAATTTGTTGGCCTGTTTCAGATGCTCGACGGCCTTATGTAGATCTCCCTTTTGCTTATACACAACCCCGAGATTATGGTAGGCGGTGGCATAATCAGCATCACAACTGATGGCCTGCTTATAACATTCGATGGCCTTATCCAAGTCGCCTGTTTCCCTGTACACATTGCCCAAATTGCTGTAAGCTTGAGCAAAGCGCCCATCAAGTACTAAGGATTTCTCAAAACAGTCTTTAGCTCTCTCTAGCTCCCCTCGACGGGCAGCGATCACTCCTAACTTATTGTAGGCAAAAGCGGAATCTCCTTCCCTTTGCAATAGAGAGTGCAGTGCGGATAAAGCTTCATCTAGCTGGCCAGTCTCAGTTAGGCGGTTAATTCGACGCTTCTGTTCCGTTGTTGTATCATTGTCTGGCATCAGCTTTCCGGCGCCTGGTAATTATACCGGGCCCAGCACCTCCCATTTTTGTTCCTATTATACCGCACCACGAGTAGGTTATCTAGGGGAAGGCAGTCAAGGTTGCATCATAGCCTTCGCCACCTGGCCGTGATTTGACTACCCCATTGTCTGCAGAAGAAGACTAAGGTCTGTATAGTATACAGGCAACCCATATACCCAAATACCGGATAGAGTAGCTCTATTAGGGCACTAAAGCCCATTAGTGAGAGGCTGAAGGCCAAGGCGAGCAAGACACTTAGGGTGCCTATCTCAGGCCTTTGCCCTAGCCGTTTGACCACCGCAAATAGGTTGGTTGCAGCTGTGGTTAGCATAGCAGACCAAATGGTAATTCCGTAAAAGCTGCCAGCCATCGGATGGATATCAGTGGCTATCCATGCCATAGGCACCGCTAAGCGTGTGGCCTCTGGACCCATACCCCAGATTGCCACACTACCACTAAGTAACAGGAAACCCAAGGTTAAGCCCCCCATGGCTCCTCCCCAGATCGCCATCTTCCTTTTGGGAATGGAGCCGGCCAAGGGCGTGCAGGCAGCGATACCTAGCATTGAATTGTAGGAGAGATAAATGATGGCTGCCAGCCACCAGTTAGGCACTAATGGAGAGGGAGATACATCCCAGAGCACCTCATCCCCCCACTCCCATACACAAGGGACTAGATTTTTCAGCCCTACCAAGCCTAGAGCAGCTGTGGCCAGCAAGATTCCCGGCACCAATAGGCCGTTGATATAGAAAATGCCATTTATGCCTTTGTAACAACTAATGCCGGCAACTAACGCTGTGATCAAGACCCCTAGTAGTGGCGGCTGTGCCCACTGCTGGTGCACTAAAGACCCCGCCCCAGCCAGCATGACTCCCACGCCGGCTAAGAGAAAGCAAGTGATAGTTATGTCATAGTATACTACCCAACGGTGACCGCTAATAGTCTGTAACAGCTGTCTGTAGGAACCAAGCTCCATTGCTTGAGCCAAACCGAAACTCAGTGCACCCATGACGGCAAACCCGATAGTCACGACTAAGATACCCCGCAGCCCCGAAACCCCATAGGTTACAAAGAAAGTCAGAGTTTCCTGTCCCGAAGCAAAACCGGCACCAACAATGGCACCAATATAGGTGGCAGCCATATACCACTGTATTTTGCTCATGGAGCTCCTCTCACGTTCGTCATCTCCCCCTTGAGCTATCACCATTCGAACTCCCCATACATGTATAGGCGGTGGCCATTCATCATATACTTCACTGTAAGTGATTTGGTGAGGAGTGATGGATTTGACTAAGACCTCTGGATCCGGGAGCAATCCTGCCATCGTTTCCCGGGTCCATGTCGATGAACCAAAGGCTGTTGACATATTAGCCCATGATCTGTGGGCTTTTCTTTCTCCCAAGGTGCATCCGGAGCTGGCACCATTACTGATCCTATGTATAGGTACCGATCGCTCCACCGGCGATTGCCTCGGCCCCTTAGTGGGATCGAAATTGTCCTCCATGGGCAATCTGCCCCCCGGCGTAAAAATCCTTGGTACCCTGGATGAGCCTGTACATGCTGGCAACCTGGAGGAATGCGTACAGATGCTTCAACAGAAAGAGAAGCTCTCATATGTATTAGCACTAGATGCATGCTTGGGCAGGTGTGACAATATCGGTTATATTAGTATGAAGGATGGTCCGCTCAAACCTGGAACCGGAGTCAATAAGAACCTAGCTGAAGTCGGAGCTGCTCACTTGGTGGGAGTCGTAAATATTGGGGGATTCATGGAGTACTTCGTCTTGCAGAACACTCGGCTCAGCTTAGTAATGCGAATGGCTGATGTCATTGGTAACGGCATTGCCGGCATGTTGAAGTGGTACTGGGAGTGCTTTCATCCCACACTGGCGCCGGGCGACAAAGCTATAGAGCCTGCTCCACTGCTCGCTATGGATGGCTGGGCCACAACCTATGTGGCACCATCTTTAGGTGAATGAAGTTTGCGTTGCAGGAGTGGCGGCCACACCAATTGTTATGGATGATCACAAAACGGGCCACTAAGGGCCCGTTCTTAGGCGTTCCATATGACTCTTTCCGTTCGGTCGCATCAACTCTTCAACCTTAGTACACGATTTACGTCGGCAACGACTTCATCGATCTCTCGTCCGGTAGCATCGATCACCGGTGCTTTGCTGGCAATGTCCTGTCGGCCTAAAAAGTTATCATCCATACCACTAACTACTATCGCCGCGGCCTCTTCCCACCCCTGACTCAGATCCCGAACTTGGTAACCGCCTTCCTCTAGAGCCTGCTTTACGCCGGCGATCTTATCATCCACAACAATGAGCGGCTGCATACTTCCAGATCACCTCTCTCGGAGTCAACGTCTATAGTGTCCCCTCCGAGGAATCCCCTATACCTATGCACAGCCATAACCATGGTTATGTTCAATCCATATCCAGGGTTAGGGCTGCCCGTGCGGCAGCCTTTGCTCGATCGTATATTTCTCTTAGCGAAAGCTTCGTCTTCTCGGCAACTAAAAGACAATCCCGGTATTCGGGAGCTACTGTAATGACCTCGTCCCCAAGTCTAGCCACCTTCACGCCAATGGACTGCTGAGCCACTGATACACAGATAGATTCCCTGGGCAGTATGTAACGCAGCCGTCGATCGGTACGAATCCCTAGGGTGGTGGTCTCCCGAAAGACTATCTCTGCCATACTTTCCTGCATTTCCGGTGAACACAAGACCGTAAGAACAATTGCCGGGCGCCCGCCTTTCATAGTGATATCCTGGACGTAGGCATCAAGAGCGCCTCGTTTCAAAAGCCTTTGCATAAGGGGAGGAATCAGCTCTGGGTTGTGATCGTCTAGACTGCATTCCAGTATGGAGATCTCATCCATCTGCCAAAGGTTTCTATTACAAGAGGCCGGCTCGACTAGTACCAATCGTAGCAGGTTGGGTATAGGCAGCTCCCTCGTACCCGCTCCATATCCAACATTGAGTAACCGGCCTGCCGGCAGAGTCCCAAAAGAGCTAGCTAGGGTCGTCAACAAGGCGGCGCCCGTAGGGGTGACTAACTCTGCATTAATCCCCTGGGAGTAAGTAGGTACCCCGGCCAACAGGTTCATCGTGGCCGGTACTGGCACCGGCATGGTACCATGGGCCACGTTAATGAAACCGGTTCCGAGATGTACTGGTGATGATTGCACCCTATCGACACCCAAGTGATGGAATCCAGCCATAGTGCAGACCACATCGACAATAGCATCAATGGCGCCTACTTCGTGAAAATGCACTTCTTCCACACTAGTGCCATGGGCTTTAGCTTCCGCCCCTGCCAAACGTCGGAACGCTTCACTGGCTTTCTGGCGCACTACCAGATCTAGCTGGGACCCTTCTATTATCTCTATGATATCATCCAAATGTCTGTGAACTTGCTGTTCAGGATGATGTACCTGTACGTAGCGCGCGGCAATGCCATGTTTGCTGACAATCGATGTCTCTATTTCTACATCTTCTAGGCCCATTGCGGCTATTGTGTCCCGAAAAACACTCTCGGGTACTCCTACGTCTAGAAGAGCACCCAGAAACATGTTACCACTGGCTCCCGAAAAGCAATCAAGATAAGCCCACATGTCTTCCGCGAAACAACCACACAACGCTCCTTTGCGCGGAGCAAGTGCGGAGATTCCGCTTCCCCCCTGTCTTAATCCATCTCTTGATCTATCAAGTTGATGCCCCATATACATTCTTCCACCGTGACTGAAGCGTGCTTGTCAGCAATGTTCCACGTGGAACACTCACTTCGGTATGCTTGTCCAGGCTCGTTCGGCGCTCCTTCATCCATCATTTCCCCGACTCAGATCACATACATCAAAGACAGTCCTAGAACAAGTGCTGCCCTTGCACCTTCCTGTCTCTAAGGAAGAATGTTCCACGTGGAACATTCTTCCTACTCTACCCGCTCAATCCCCATTCAGCACTCTATTCTCGTGTTCATCGCCCCTGGTGTGCCTTTGCAGCCACTGCCTCGTTGCCCCTCAACCGACACCGCCAGAAGCACCGAATTCGAGCACGCAACTGCCCGACTAGCCCTGCCTCCTGGCTACCTCTCTGTTCCACTCGCTTCTCTGCTCTACCGGGCGATCAAGTGGGCGGTGTAGCCTGCGCCGAAGCCATTATCGATATTAACTACAGATACCCCGGCGGCGCAACTGTTCAACATGCCTAGTAGAGCCGCTATGCCCCCAAAGGCTGCCCCATACCCTACGCTGGTAGGCACTGCTATCACCGGCTTATCGATCAAACCACCTACCACACTCGCTAGGGCTCCTTCCATGCCGGCGACCACCACAACTGCTCGGGCCTGTTCAAAACGGTGTAGCTCACCAAACAGACGGTGCAGCCCAGCTACACCCACATCATTTACCCTAGTCACCCGGCTACCCATTATTTCAGCTGTAATGGCCGCCTCTTCGGCCACCGGCAGATCCGACGTACCTGCACAGACCACGGCAACCTCCCCTGCCACAGACTCCGGGGTAGGCTTCCATCCTAACGTAATCAGCCTAGATGCTTCATGATATTCAGCTGCGGGGACTATGCTCTTGACGGCCACGGCCATCTCCTTGTTGGCCCGCGTGGCCAGAACTGTATCAGACTGCTTGGCCAATCTCGCAAATATCTCTTTCACTTGGTCGGTAGTCTTACTGGCACAGTAAATGACTTCCGGAAACCCCTGTCGTACAGTCCGGTGGTAATCGACCTTGGCGAAACCCAAGTCATCATAGGGCAGTCTGCGTATATATTTGATCACTGAGTCGATATCTGTCTCGCCGGCACGAAATCTCTCCAAGAGCCTCTCCAAAGCCCTGTCACTCAAACCCTTCACCTTCTGCCTACATCTATCTAACCTTCTACCGGTCTTTAGGCCACCGCCAGCCTCTCTCAATCACTATCAGTCCCACGCACCACCGGCGATTACCTCTAGGATCCGATTCAGCTCTTCCGTAGAATAATAGTCCACTTCTATCTTACCCTTACCCTTCTTATCCTTTATCCTAACCTTGGTGCCAAGCACTCCCTGCAGTCTCTCCTCTACATCCCGAAGCAGCGGATCCTGTCGCTCCAAGGGTCGACCTACCTTCTGTCCCCGGGGCTTTGCGCTTGCGTCTTGCAAGAACTCCTCCAATTGCCGCACTGACCAACCTCGATCTACACAGCGACGAGCCAGTTCTATCGCCCGTTCTTCATCCATCATCACCAAAATCTTCGCATGGCCAGCACTCAGCTGCCCTCCCGCAACCCACCCCCGCACCGCCTCAGGCAATCGCAGCAACCGCAACCGGTTGGCCACCGTGGGCCGGCCCTTCCCTACGGCCTTGGCTACTTCCTCCTGAGTCAGCTGGAATTCACGCATCAACACCTGATATGCCTCGGCCTCTTCAATGGGATTTAGATCTTCCCGCTGAAGGTTTTCGATCAAGGCAATCTCCATTACTTCGCGGTCCGAAAGCTCCCGCACCACAGCTGGGATCTCTGATAACCCCGCTACCTGAGCTGCCCGCCAACGGCGCTCTCCCGCAACTAGCTCAAATATCTCGCCCTTCTCTCGCACGGTAACCGGCTGCAAGACACCTTTTTCCTTGATCGACGCTGCCAATTCGCGCAAATTCTCTTGATCGAAACTTCTGCGCGGTTGATAGGGATTCGGCTCTACCGCACTCACCGGTATCTGCCTGATCTCTTCACCCTTGGCGTCTTCCGCCTGCGGAATCAGTGCCTTGAGACCTCGACCTAATGCCTGCCTACTCATGCTCCGATCAACTCCCTGGCCAACTCTCTATACGCCTGGGCCCCCCGACATTGTTGGTCATACAAAGTAATGGGTTGCCCATGACTGGGAGCTTCACTAAGCCGCACATTCCTCGGTATGATGGTCCTAAACACTTTGTCACCGAAATACCGCCGCACTTCTTCCACTACTTGCTGAGAAAGATTGGTCCGGGCATCATACATGGTCATCAATACCCCGCCAATTTCCAGGTCGGGATTCAAATGCTCTTTCACGAGAGTGACAGCGCTCATCAGCTGGCTCACACCTTCAAGAGCATAGTACTCACATTGAATAGGAACCAGGGCTTTTGTGGCAGCACTCAAGGCGTTAATTGTCAGCAACCCCAAGGACGGTGGGGCATCTATCAGGATATAATCATACCTGTCCAGCACACTTGCCAGTGATTCCTTCAACCGGTACTCCCTGGACATGGCTGACACCAACTCAATCTCTGCCCCTGCCAACTCCAGGGTTGCCGGCGCTACATCCAGCCCAGCAATGACCGTTGGCCTAATAACCTCCTCCATAGCCCGCCGCTCAATTAGTACATCATACATACACGCCTCGATGCCGCTCTTCTCGACCCCTACACCACTACTGGCATTCCCTTGCGGATCAATATCCACCAGCAATACCTGTTTATCAAGCTCACTTAGGCAAGCTCCCAGATTAACTGCAGTTGTGCTCTTACCAACTCCACCTTTTTGGTTCACGACCGCCAAGCATAGCGCCACTTTCCTCACCTACCCCCCACCCGCTCTCCCTCCACCTTCTCCGGCTTCATAGCCGGTACCTGTTTAATCCTGATCCTCATTTCCAGCTCATCTGCCTCTTGTCTTTCCTCTAACTCGACCTCGGCTCCCCCGGCACGCATCTCTTTTACCAGCTCCCGTACACTGTTCCGCAATAGGCGAGCATCTCGCCATAGTCGAATCACCCTCTGCCGAGGCTTCCTGCCTTCATCTTCGTTCAGTAGCTTATCTACTAACGCTTCCGTCTCTTTCACAGACAGAGCCTGTGCCTTGATCGCTTCAATTACCTGAAGCTTGATTCCGTCCGAATCTAGTCTCAGCAGAGCTCGGCAGTGCCGCTCAGACATTATTTCCCGGGAAATACTATCCCGCACCCGCGGACTCAATCGCAAGAGCCGCAGTTTGTTAGCTATCGCCGATTGGCTTTTTCCGATTATCGTAGCAAGCTCTTCTTGTGTCATGCCGAATTCTTGCAGCAACACCTGATATGCTTCAGCTTCTTCCCAATAACTCAGATCTTCCCGCTGGAGATTCTCGATAAGCGCCACTTGGGCGCTTGCTGCATCATCTAATTCCCTCACCACCGCCGGAATCGTCTCCCAGCCCAAGTGGCGGGCCGCTCTGACACGCCGTTCCCCCGCCACCAGCTGATAGCCACCCGGACAAGAGCGAACAATGACCGGTTGGATCAAGCCATGCTCCACTAGGGACTGGGCAAGTTCCCGAGTGCTCGCCTCATTGAAGTCAGAACGGGGCTGAAAAGGATTAGCCTCGATCTTTGACAAGGGAATCTCCATTACCCTATCCCCCGCTTGTGTTGCCAGACCGGCTTCCGCTTGCTTCGAACTATCTTTGCCTCGAGCCCTGAGCACATCACCTAGGCGCATGTTCTCCCTCCCTCATAGGCCATGCACGACTTTCCCTTGTTGCCTTCATTGTGCTTTTCGCTTTGAGAGTTCCTCATTCCTGCCCTCGTCACACCCCCCCTCACATACTAGCCAATTTCGCAGCCCCTCCCAGATAACTACCTGTACGGTTATAGCCGCTCGTCGTGGCCAATAACAAGCCCAGCCAGGCAAAACAAAAGGGGAACCATTCGTACCTTGAAACGTAGGCTCCCCACCTTGTCTTTTGCTCAAGAGCTTTCTATACTAAAGGTTTTTTCGAAGGAATCCCCGCTCGGCGAGGGTATTGCATCGGCGTATGCTTCACTTTGTGAACGACCAACAACTGTCTCGCATCTCCGCTGGGCAATCTGGTCTCCACAGTACCCCGGAGTTCACCCCCTAGCTCGTCTAGAGCCAGCCTAGTTTCCTCTACTTCATCTTTGCCGGTGGGTCCTTTCATAGCCACCATGACACCGCCAACACGTACCAACGGCAGCAAATACTCGCTCAGTACTGCCAGACTGGCTACCGCCCTTGCCACAGCCACATCGTACTTTTCACGGTGTCTTTCGTCTCGGCCTATGTCTTCCGCCCGGGCATGGTAACAGGATATACCCTCCAAATTTAGAGCCCGAATCACACTTTCCAGGAATTTCACACGTTTTCCCAGAGAATCAACCAACGTAACCTCGAGATCAGGCTTCACTGCCTTTAACGAAATCCCAGGAAACCCAGCTCCGCTTCCTACATCAACTAGTCGACCGGCACTCACTACTTCCGTTATTAGCAGCACGGTAAGAGAATCTAGAAAATGCTTCTCTGCCGCTTCTTCCTTTGGTATCCGCGTAAGATTCAAGCGCTGATTCCACTCGTCTACCATGGCTGCATGTCTTTCAA